>WRAG01000059.1 GCA_009780345.1 Oscillospiraceae bacterium | reverse complement strand
CCGTTGCGACCCTCCCCGACAAAAGGCGTCGGACGGGTGCCCCGCTGACGGAACCGCGGGCGATAATTAGTGCAATCAATGCACCCTAATCAAATTAGATCTCGCGCTTTTAGGCGCGGGTCGAATTTTCAGTCGAGAATGCGGCTTTTGCCGCCCTAGGTACTTGACTAATACGTAGATGTTTGCACTTTTTTAGCGGCGCGCTTTTAATAGCGCTACAGCGCGTTTGCGCCGCAAGTTTTGGTAAAACTTTTTTAAAAGTTTTTTGGGGCTTGACAAGGGTTTCAACAAACCCTTGTCGCTCTGCGGCAGCAGCCGCAACGCCTTCGGGACGGACCCGAAAAAGCCCGCGCCCGCAGGCGCAAAATGCCCCCCAGAGCCTCGCTCTGATAAAAAAGCCTATAGGGGGCTGACCCTACCGAAAATCCACCATTCTCACCGACCCTATCATAAATAAAACTCCCAAATATATCACTCCGACGAGTGATATATTTATTATCAGGCTGTTTATCGGAATAAGCCGCGCCGCCGCAATCGCCGCCACAATGGCTCCCGCGGGCTTTAATATCCAATTGAAAATTTCAATCTTACACCGCGTCTCTCTCCGTAATATCCGAAAACTCAATGTGCCATTCAAAATTTCGGTGATAAATATCACCGCGACATAGCCGAATACGCCGAACGCGGGAAGCAGAAAGAAAATCAGCGCAATCGTCGTCACCGTTTCCACGATGTTGATGTACACAACGCTCAATTGCCGATTTAGCCCTTTTAAAAATCCGTCAATTATGCTGTCGAAGTACATTGCCGGCGCGAGGAACGCGAAAATTCTGATATATGTCGCGACTTCGGCGTTTCTGTATAATCTATCCGCAAAATCGCCGGCGAAATTGAATAAAATCCCGCAAATGCCGATTGCCAGTATAAATGTAACCTTAAACGTCCGTGATATCACGTAATTTATCCTCTTCGGATTTTCTGAAACATGCAGGCGCGATACTTCGGGAATCAGAAGCGAGCTTGCCGAGTAAAAAATCCGCGCGGGAAACATGATTACAGGTACGACCATGCCGTGAATTATGCCATATTTCGCAAGCGCGTCGCTGAATGTCATTCCCGCGCGCGTTAGAAAAAGCGGTGTGATAATTTGTTTGACCGCCAGCAATCCCGAACGAATATACGAGCTAAACGCCACCGGAAGCGAGATTCCAAGCATGCGTTTCGTCAGATTATCGCCGTGATTTGCCGCGGTTTTAAGTTTTCCCTTGCCGAGCAAATATAGAAACCCCAAGTACAAGCATGATATAATTTCGGATAGCAAGCCGCCTAAAACAATGGCGAAAATCGCCCATTCAAGCCCGCGCGGCAGGAGCAGATTCAATATGTATATCACGATAAAAGTTCGCGCGAGTTGTTCAAATATCTGCGCCGACGCATTTTTCACGACCTGCCGAACGGCGGTGAAGTAGCCCGAAAAAACCGCCGACACAGAAATAAACGGCAGTGAAATCGCCAACGCGTAAAACGGAATCGCCGATATTTTGCCGTTTATCCAATGCGCGGCGATTAAGTTCGCGAATGCGGCAAGCAATCCCGCCGAGAGCAAGCCAAACGAAAGCGCGTAAATAACGCAGTTGCGTAAAACGCGTGACGCGCTGCGATTTACCGCAAGTTCTTCGGAAACGAGCCGTGTTGCCGCAAGCCCGATCCCTGACGCCGCAAGGGTTATCGCGAACATGTAGACTGACATAACAAGCTGAAAAACGCCCATTGCTTCCGCGCCGATTTGGTTGGAAATATAGACGTTGAACGAAATCGCGATCGAGTTTATCAAAAGTGACGTCGCGGTAAGGATTATTGCGTTTAAAACGAAGGTTTTAAATTTTTTCATAGTTAATATGTATGAAAATTTTGCGAAAATTTGCACACATTGCACAAATTTAAATTTTTTTAAAATTTCTATTGACAATTCGCATATTATATAGTATAATGACCTTAACCATCATTTAGGAGGTAATTCCGATGAGAAAGTAAGCTGAATTCCTCAAAATCACGAATGGCCACAAAGTGGCTGCGTAAATTAGGCGCACAGTTGCGTGTAAAGTGGAATTCAACGAATACTTGGTAAATTTTTCGAAAGGACTGGAGGAGATTCCGATGAAAATGTCAGAGTGGGCAACAGGAAGTTCCTGCGGGAACAGATGAAAAATTGATGGGAGGGATTCCGATGAAAGCAAGAAGGAGTTCCAAGGTGTTTAGACAAAATATTTAAGTAGGCGGGAAAAACCCGCTATCAAAAAAGGAGGAAGATTCCGGTGAAAACGATACAAGTAGTAGAAGCTGTAGTTAGAACTTGGCAATGGCGTGTTTCTGTTCGTTTCACTGAATCACGTCCTGTTTAAAGTTGAAATTTTTAAGGAAATAAACTTATAAACAACAAAAACGTGTGGGTGAAACGCCTGCACGTTTTTTTATGCTTTTTTGCGGCGATAGCCGCGGGCTTAAGGCGCGTTGCCCTAAAAACCCAATTTGCGGCTGCTGCCGCAGAACGACAAGGACTTGTCGAAGTCCTTGTCAATCCACGAAAAACTTTTAAAAAAGTTTTAGAAGCCAAATTGCGGATATAACGCCGTTGGCGCAAAGAAATTTGGCTTGAAATTTGCTACGCTCATTACCAAAAACAGGCGCCAGCGGTCAACCGTACCCAATCAAACTTCGCCAACAGACGGCTCGTTTTCTTGGACGGTTTTCACAGGGGTGGCATTAGCCGAATCCCAAAAACGGATTCGGAAGCCACTCCCAAAGCGG
>WRAG01000058.1 GCA_009780345.1 Oscillospiraceae bacterium | reverse complement strand
GCAAAAGTTTGGCAGATGGCTGTGGATTTTGCCAAAACCGCAAAATCTTACGCCCCTGCACTTTTCGACTACCGCTTGTGAAAAATCACACAAGCGAAGTCTCAAATGCTGGATTGGGGCAGAACCGTCCAAAACTTGTTTTGGCGAACGGTTCGTCCTTAAGGGTTTCCCAAGAAAACAAGTCGTTTTTTGACGAAGTTTGATTGGTTGAAACCTACTGCAAGGACTGGTCCTTGTCGCGCCGCGCGCGCCCGCGCAACGCCTGCGGCAACAGCCGCACATATGCGCTTGTCAGCGCAAGACAGCCCCGCGCCCGTTGGGCGCAATTACCGCACCTGCCCGGTTCCATAAACCACATATTTTATCGTAGTAAGCTCGCTAAGCCCCATAGGGCCGCGGGCGTGCATCTTTTGCGTGCTAATTCCGATTTCGGCGCCAAAGCCGAACTCGAATCCGTCGGTAAATCGGGTTGAAGCATTGACATATACTGCCGCGGCGTCAACTTCGTCCAGGAATTTCCGCGAATTTTCAGAGTTGCCGGTCACAATCGCCTCGGAATGCTTGCTTCCGTGCTCGTTGATATGCGCGATGGCAGTTTCTAAATCATTGACGATTCGGACGGCGATGATTAGGTCGAGATACTCGGTTTTCCAGTCGTCGTCGGTTACAGGAGTCGCGGTCGGATAAATCGCGCGAACACATTCGCCGCCGCGGATTTCAACGCCCGCGTCCGCGAGACGAGGCAATATCATCGGCAAAAATTCCGCCGCAACGTCTTTGTGAACAAGCAGTTTTTCTTCCGCGTTGCACACGCTTGGGCGAGAAGTTTTCGCGTTCATTACAATTTCCGCCGCCATAGCAAGATCGGCGTCTTTGTCGACGTAAACGTGGCAATTCCCTGTCCCCGTTTCGATTGCGGGAACGGTTGCGTTCTCCACCACCGCGCGAATCAGTCCCGCGCCGCCGCGAGGGATAATCACGTCAACGTATTCATTCATTCGCATAAGAAAGTTCGCACTATCACGTGTTGTGTCCTTTACAAGCGCCATACAGCCTTGCGGCATCCCTGCGGCAACCGCCGCTTCAAGCATTACCTTTTCGATTGCGGCGTTAGAGTGAATCGCTTCCTTGCCGCCGCGCAGGATGACTGCGTTTCCGGCTTTCAGGCAGAGCGCCGCCGCGTCAGCGGTCACGTTCGGCCGCGCTTCGTATATGATCGCGATTACGCCGAGCGGAACGCGAACTTTGTCGATTTTCAAGCCGTTTGGGCGAGTGGTTTCTTGCAAAACTTCGCCAATCGGGTCGGGAAGCGCAGCGATCTGCCGAATCCCGTCCGCCATCGCGGCAATCCGCTCAGGAGAAAGCGCAAGGCGATCAAGAAGCGACACGCTCATTCCCGCCGCGCGTCCGGCGGCAAGATCTTTCTCGTTTTCGGACATGATAAATTCAGTGTGGGAGACCAACGCGTCCGCCATTGCCAAAAGCGCGGCGTTTTTCGTGTCAGTTCCAAGTGTGGCAAGCTTTTGCGCCGCACATTGCGCGGCTTTGCCGAGATGAATCAGTTCTTGCATTTCGAAGTACCTCCTTTATTCGAGTGTGCTACAATTCGAGTATGCTATCGTAAAAAAGAGGCTTTCGCCTCTTTTTTTGTTACATTCCGTCATACTTTCCGCTTGCAACCAGCGCGCGAACGGCGTTTACAACGCCCTCCAAATCATCGCGATAGGTAACGCCGTACCATTTATCGTCAGTTTTCAAAACTTTAACTTTCTCCTGCCCCGATTTGATAATTTTATCAATCGCTGTCGGGATAAGGAACTCGCTCTTCATTTCCTGCCCGTGTTTTTGCATAAATTCGGCGAATTGCTCTTTGAGATAATCGAAAACATTAAGCTGCAGCCCCCACATATTCATGGAAACCGCGGTTCCCGGCGGGAAATCGTTGTCTTTCGGAATCGCGAGATGCTCGACAATTTCGGTTAGAAATTCACCATCGGTTTTGCACACGCCGCGCGCGACCGTGCCGTTTTCGGTAACAGTATTTTCAAGCAAAAATCCAACCATCGAATATAAATCGCTGGTTTTCAGGTGATCGTTCATAACTTGATATGCGCTTGCGCCGTAAAAATCGTCGGCGTTAATAACGCAAAACGGTGTGTTTACAACGCTTTCGGCGCAAAGTATCGCGTGCCCGGTTCCCCACGGCTTTTCACGACCTTCCGGCATGTTTTCCATGGTTTGGAACGCGTAGTCAACGTCCATCATTTTTTCCATTCGCTTGCCTACGATGTCGCGGAACTCTTTTTCAAACTCGCGTTTGATGATAAACACGGTTTTGTCGAATCCCGCGCGTTTCGCGTCAAACACCGAATAATCGATGATTATCTCGCCGTTCGGACCGACCGGCTCGATTTGTTTTAGTCCTCCGAAGCGGCTTCCCATGCCTGCCGCCATGATTAGAAGTGTGGTTTTTTTATCGCTCATTTTTTTATCAACCTTTCTTAAAATATCAATTTTATTCGGGACCGTCCCGAGGGCTTTGCGCGGGAGCGCGCGACGCGGCAAGGACCAGTCCTTGCGGTAGGTTTCAACCAATCATGCTTCGTCAACAAACGCCTTGCTCTCTTGGGAAACCCTCAAGGACGAACCGTTAGCGAAATCAAGATTTCGACGGTTCTGCCCCAATCCAGAATTTGAGACTTAGATTGCGTGTTTTATCGCAATCTATAGCCGGTAACGGCGGCTCGCGCTTGCGCGTAGCAATTACATTACGCCGTTTTGACGCGCATTTTGCGTCCAAAGTGCAGTGGCGTAAGATTTCGAGAGTTGTCCAAATCTTTGATTTGGCTAACAACTTTCATGAAGCTTTTGTGGTTTTCAAAAGCTTGGCTGTGGCATCAAAATTTTAATTTTGCTAATGCCACGCCCTTGAGGATTGTC
>WRAG01000057.1 GCA_009780345.1 Oscillospiraceae bacterium | reverse complement strand
GTGTGCTCGGTTTTTGAGCACGTGCGTGAGCGCGGCGCTTTTGATCAAACTTTTGGCGCGCAAAAGTTTGCTGGATTGGCAAGGACTGGTCCTTGCCGCGCCGCGCGCGCCCGCGCAACGCCTGCCGCCGCAGGGCACAAAAACAAATTTTACCAACTTTAAATTTTCATTTTTCTGCGCACACTATCAAAAAACGAAAGTTGGTGAACAATAATGATAAAAATAAAGAAAAAAATCACAATAACCACAACACTCACGCTGATTTTGCTCGCAATGTCAATCCTATCCGGTTGCGACGGCCGTGAACTCGCCGCGCAATTCGAATTCGACGATACGGTCGTTCGCGCCGAAAGCGGCGACGGAACAATCGGCGGCGCGTCTACGCGTCTACTCGACAAAGAAGAAAACCGCGTCCACAATATCCGGCTTGCGGTGGAAAAAATCAACGGAACAACGTTGCAACCCGGCGAAGAATTTTCCTTCAACGATACCGTTGGCGAACGAAGCACCGCGCGCGGCTTCAAAGAAGCCACCGCGCTTTTCGGACGCGAGAAAGTACGTGAGGTCGGCGGCGGCGTGTGCCAGATAAGCACAACAATTTACCAAGCGGTAAAAAACGCAGGGCTGGAAATCGAAGAGCGGCATCAGCATAAACGAAAAATCCCCTACGCGCAATTAGGGCAAGACGCGACGGTGGATTACGACGCCCGCTTTGACTTAAAATTCAAAAACAATACCGAAAACCCAATCAAAATACACGTTAGCAACGATCAAGAGTACGTCCACGTGACGATAGATAAAATGTAGGGGCGGCATTCTGCCGCCCGCGGACGAATATGGCTTGCTTGTTAAAACTGAATTATTGCGGGCGACAAAATGTCGCCCCTACATAGGAACAAATCCCAAAAACTCCCATACAATAGTTAGATGACAGTATGGGAGGTACATAAAATGATTATACAAATATTATTAATCAGCATTTTCACATTTTTGGCGTTTTACGGTTTGTTACATATCGTCATGGAAATCGTCTCCGGCGTTTCTCGCCGCAACAAAGACGACCTTTGCCGCGCGTACACCGTAATCACCGTAAAAGACCGTGAATCGAGCGTCGAGGGAATCATCCGCGCCGCGGCGTGGCGGCAGCTTCGCCTCGCCAACCGCGGAAACGTTCCCGAAATCTACGCCGTAGATTTGGATTCAACCGATAAAACATACGAAATTTTGCAAAAACTCGCGCTGGAATATGACTTCCTAAAACCGTTGCGAAAATACGAATATATTTCGAGCTTATCGGCGAAGCAGTAGCACAAATTTATAGCGGTAAATTTTTGTTAAAATCACCCAAAAAGCCTCGCGAATAAACAAATTATTCGCTGCGTTTTTTGAATAATTTTAACTAAAAATTTTCACGCAAAATTTGCACTTCTGCTTCGCCGATAAGCTCAGGAGGAACTTACCAATGGAAAAACTTGAAGGCACAATCGAAAATATAGTATACAGCAACGCCGAAAACGGTTATACCGTCTGCGATATGTCGTCGCAAGGCGAGCTTATAACCGTTATCGGCTATATGCCGAACACCGCGATGGGCGAGCATATTGTCGCGCACGGCGAGTGGACGGTTCACCCCGAATACGGCGACCAATTCAAGGCGGAATTCTGCGAAAAAGCGGTTCCCACCGCCGAAAGCGACATCGCGCGCTACCTTTCGTCGGGAATTTTCCACGGAATCGGCAAAGTCACCGCCGAGCGAATCGTCGAAATGTTTGGAAGCGACACGTTTCACATCATCGAAACTGAGCCGGACAAGCTTAAATCGGTCAAAGGAATGACGCCCAAAAAGGCGCAATCGCTACACACGCGGTACATAGAACAAATCGGCGTTAAAGAAATTATCACATTTCTGCAAAAATTCGGATTGTCGCCGAACTTCGCCGTAAAAGTCTACAAACGTTTTGCGGAAGACTCGGTTAACGCCGTCAAAGGCAATCCCTACGTTTTGGCGGACGAAATCGACGGAATCACATTCGAAACCGCCGACAACATCGCGCAAAGTCTGGGCGTCGAAAAAAACTCAATGCTCCGCATAAAGTCGGGCATAAAATACGTGCTCAACAAGTCCGCAATCTCAAACGGACACACATATCTGCCCCGCTATCACGTTGTAAACCGCACGGCGAACCTGCTCGGCGTCGATGGCGGCGAAGCGGAAAGCGCGCTTTCTTTATGCCTCGACGAAGAAGTCACCGTCCTCGAAAACATGGGCGAATTTGACGGAATTTATCTAAAATCCTACCACGACGCCGAATCGCAAACCGCGAAACGCCTCGCCTCGCTGGTCGCAACCGAATTTGAGATTAACACGAAAGAGGTAGAGCAACTGATCACCGAAATCGAGCAGGAAAGCGAAATTTCTCTCGCCCCGGCGCAGCTTAACGCCGTCAAAAACTCGGTTCAATCCTCCGCAATGGTAATCACAGGCGGCCCAGGAACCGGCAAAACCACAATAATCAAATCAATCATCAAACTAATGGACAAGCTCGAAAAAACCGTCCTACTCGCCGCGCCCACAGGCCGCGCGGCAAAGCGCATGACCGAGCTTTGCGGAATCGAGGCGAAAACCATTCACCGCCTCCTCGAAATGGGCTACAACGACCAAAATCTAACGCAGCAATTCTTCCGCAACGAAGATAACCCGCTTGACGCCGACGTAATCATCATCGACGAAATGTCGATGGTTGACATCATGCTTATGTATTCGCTTTTAAAAGCGATCCCAACAGGCGCAAGGCTAATAATGGTAGGCGATTCAGATCAGCTTCCCTCCGTCGGCGCCGGCAATGTCCTCCGCGATATAATCGACAGCGATGTCGTCTACACAACGAAACTTACCGAAATTTTCCGTCAAGCGGAAGAGTCGATGATCGTCGTAAACGCCCATAAAATCAACAGCGGCGGCGCTCCGACGCTAAACGAAAAAGGAAGCGATTTCTATTTCGTCCACCGAAACGATTCGGCAACTTTGTGCGACACAATCGCCGACCTCTGCCTCGAACGCCTGCCAAAAGCCTACCCCATCGACCGTATATCACAAATTCAAGTAATCACGCCAATGCGCAAATCCCCCGTCGGCGTGTTTAACCTTAACTTGATTCTGCAAAAAGCGCTCAACCCCGCCTCGCCCGACAAACCCGAAAAAGCGCAAAAGTACATCACCTACCGCCTCGGCGATAAAGTGATGCAAATCAAAAATAACTACAATATGCAATGGACGCGCACAATCGACGGCAAGGAAGAAGAGGGCGTCGGCGTTTTCAACGGTGACGTCGGTTTTATCACCTCTGTCAACCATCGCGAAACCGAAATCACCGTCGCCTTCGACGACAAAGAAGTAATCTACGATTTCGCGCAGCTTGACGAGCTGGAACTCGCTTACGCAATCACCGTCCACAAAAGCCAGGGAAGTGAGTTCGACGTCGTGGTCATGCCGATGTTCGAGGTTCATCCACTGCTAATGACGCGAAACCTACTTTACACCGCCGTAACCCGCGCAAAAACGTTGGTAGTGCTTGTGGGACAGGAAGAAATCATGGAGCGATTTATCCGAAACGCCAACGAACAAAGCCGCTTCTCCGGCTTGAAATCGCGGCTAATGGATTATTTTAGGTAGTTGCACTTGCAGTGCGGGCTTAAATCCTTAGGGTATGCCCTAGGGCAAAAGGTCGTTTTGCCGCTGAGGCGGCGGGCGGTGCGCGGGCGCGCGCGGCGCGGCAAGGACCAGTCCTTGCCAATCCAGCAAGTTTTTGTGCGTCAAAAACTTGACTAAAACTGTCGCCCTCCCCGTCGCGACCCTCCCCGACAAAAAGCGTCGGGCGGGCGCCCCGCTGACGGAACCGCGGGCGAAAGTTAGTGCAATCAACGCACCCTAACCAAACAATATCTCGCGCTTTTAGGCGCGGGTCGGTCTCGACTGAAAGCGGCGTTATATCTCGCTAATCTTTCCCGACTCCCGTTGGTCGCTGGATAATTCGACTACAGCTTACAAAATACGTAAGCTAAGTCTCATTTACCGCGAACGCGGTTCGCTAACCAATGCTTTTTTTGTCGCCGCTCGCGGCACAAATCGCGGTTTGGGAGTGGCTTCCGAATCCGTATTTTGGATTCGGCTAATGCCACCCCTGTGAAAACTGCCCAAGAGGGCAAGGCGTTTTGTGCCGCCGCTCGATTGGTTGCAGTTGACCGCTGCGTT
>WRAG01000056.1 GCA_009780345.1 Oscillospiraceae bacterium | reverse complement strand
TGAGACTTGCTTTTCGTTTTTTGAAAAGCTTAGTCGAATTATCCAGCGAGCGAAGCGAGTCGGGAAACTGCCCGTAAGAGCAAGGCGTTTGGTGCCGTAGCTCGAACGGTTGCAGTTGACCGCCCCAAGAATGCGAGTCGCTTTTGGACGAAGTATGATTGGTTGAAACCTACCGCAAGGACTTGTCCTTGCCGCGCCGCGCGCGCCCGCGCAACGCCATCAGGGCATGCCCTAATAAGGTTTTAAGCTCACGCCTGCAGCAGCAAAAATGCGCCCGCAGGCGCAAAAAAGGAGAAAAAGCGAAATGCACGGATTACTCACCGACTTTTACGAACTAACCATGGCGCAAGGCTTCTTCCTAAGCGGCAAAGCATCAAGCGTCGCTTATTTTGATATGTATTTCCGCGACATTCCCGACAAAGCGGGTTACGCAATTATGGCGGGCGTCGAACAGTTGATGGAATACCTCGAAAACCTGCGTTTTACCGACGCCGACATCGAATTTTTACGCTCGAAGAAGATGTTTTGCGAAGAATTTTTAGAATATCTGCGCAACTTCAAATTCACCTGCGATGTTTGGGCAATCCCGGAAGGAACGCCGATTTTCCCGAACGAACCAATCGTAACCGTCCGCGGTAACTTAATCGAGGCGCAGCTTATCGAAACCATGCTGCTGATCACCATAAATTATCAAAGTCTAATCGCCACAAAGGCGAGCCGCATTGTTCGCGCCGCAAACGGTCGGGATGTTATCGAGTTCGGCGCGCGCCGCGCGCAAGGAACTTCGGCTGCGCTTCACGGTGCGAGAGCGGCGTTTATCGGCGGCGCGGCGGGAACGAGCTGCACCCTCGCCGAAAAGGAGTTTTCCATTCCCGCGATGGGAACCATGGGGCACAGCTGGGTTCAATCCTTCGACTGCGAATACGAGGCGTTTTTGCAGTTCGCGAAACTCTACCCGACAAACTGCACCCTTTTGGTGGATACCTACAACGTCCTGAAATCCGGCGTTCCCAACGCGATTCGAGTGTTTGACGAAGTACTGAAACCCCTCGGCATAACCACCGGCGGAATTCGTGTGGACAGCGGCGATATTGCATATCTTTCCCAAAAGGCGCGAAAAATGCTGGACGCCGCCGGCTGGCACGACATCAAAATCGTGGCAAGCAACTCGCTGGACGAATATATTATCCGCGACCTGCTGACGCAAGACGCAAAGGTCGATATTTTCGGCGTCGGCGAGCGGCTGATTACCTCGAAGTCCTACCCCGTTTTCGGCGGCGTTTACAAACTTGCCGCCACGTGTGAAAACGGCGAAATTATCCCGAAAATTAAAGTAAGCGAGAATCCGGCAAAGATTACAACGCCTTATTTCAAAAAGGTTTACCGCCTGTTCTCGAATGACGATCATATGGCAATCGCCGACGTTTTAACGGCGTATGACGAAGATATCGACGAGTCGGACGAATACGAAATTTTCGATCCCGTCCACACTTGGAAACGCAAGAAAATCAGCAACTTCGTAGCGAAACCGTTGCAAACCCAAATTTTCAAAAACGGCAAAAAATGCTACGAATCACCGAACATACACGAAATTCAGCGATATTGCAAAGAATCGCTCAACCAAATTTGGGACGAAATCAAGCGATTCGAGAACCCGCAAGAATATTACGTCGATTTGTCGCAACGCTTGTGGGATATAAAGTACGACTTGTTATCGCCTGATTAGCGTCCTGCGGGCGCGGGCGCAAACCTTTTCAGCGAAGTCGCTGTAGCATTGCGCTTGTCAGCGCAGGACGACAAGGGTGTGTTGACACCCTTGCCAAGCCCCGAAAATTTTTTCACAAAAAATTTAGTAAAACTTGCGGCGCAAACGCGCTATAGCGCTATTAAAAGCGCGCCGCTTATTGAGGACTGCAAACAACATCCTTTCAGTTAAGTATCTACGGCGGCAAAAGCCGCATGCTTGACTGAAACGACGTTCGTATAAACCCCCGCTTCCGCCAAACGGGGTGCCCGCGCGATTTATGCGTGGGTCGGTTTCGAATGGGCACGGCGTCATATCTCGTTAATTTTTCCGCGTATGCGGTTCGCTAACCCAGCTTTTCTGTCGCCGCTCGCGTCACAAATCGCGCTTTTTGCGTTTGTGAACGCCAGGCGACCGGGATTATTAAGGGCAGAGCCCTTAATGCCCGTCCGGCAGGACACGTGCTCTCGGGACGGACCCGAATAAAGGGTTTTAGGGCATTCGCTCTAAAAACCAACGCCCGCAGGGCGTACATATGCGCTTGTCAGCGCAAAACATCTGCGCCTGTTGGCGCAAAAAAGGAGCTATAAAAATGAAAGCTTTCATCGAAACCTACGGCTGCGCTCAAAACGAGAGCGACAGCGAAAAACTGCGAGGTATGCTGAAAAACCTAGGCTACACATTTTGCGACGACGTAAAATCCGCCGACCTTGCGATATACAACACTTGCGCGGTGCGCGAGGGCGCCGAACTCCGCGTTCTCGGCAACATCGGCGCGCTTAAAAACGAAAAAACAAAACGCCCCGACATGCTAATCGGCATATGCGGCTGCATGATGCAGCAGGAACACATCGCCGAGGAAATCCGCCAAAAATATCGGCACGTCGATTTTGTATTCGGCACTCACGCGCTCTACCGCTTTCCGGAAATCCTGCAAAAAGCGCAGCACGAGCGGGTTTTCGACCTCGAAACCGATGAGGAAATTGTGGAGGGAACGCCGGTGTTGCGCGATCCGCCGCCGCTTGCCAAAGTTCCGATTATGTATGGTTGCAACAACTTTTGCGCCTACTGCGTCGTGCCTTACGTCCGCGGTCGCGAGCGCTCCCGCAAACCGGAAGATATCTTAACCGAAATCCGACAACTCGTCGCTGACGGCTACAAAGAAGTCACACTGCTCGGACAAAACGTAAATTCCTACACCGCCGACGGAGTGACGTTCCCGCAACTTCTAACAGAAGTCTGTAAAATCGACGGCCTCCTCCGCGTCCGCTTCGTAACCTCGCACCCGAAAGACATCTCCGACGAATTAATCGAAGTTATCGCGCGAGAAAACAAAATCTGCAAGCATTTGCATTTGCCGATTCAAGCCGGCTCCGACAAGGTGCTTGCCGACATGAATCGCGGCTACACCGCTGAGAAATATCTCGCAATTATCAAGAAACTCCGCGAAAAAGTACCGCAAATCACATTTACAAGCGACATTATCGTCGGATTTCCAACCGAGGATAATTCTGAATTCGAAGAAACGCTGAAAGTGCTGCGTGAAGCCGAGTTTGATATGATATTTTCCTTTATCTTCTCGCCGCGGAAAGGAACGCCCGCCGAAAATATGGAAAGCGTGCTGACTGACGAGGAAAAACACGCAAATTTCGAAAAAATGCTGGAACTTCAAAACGAAATTTCCAAACGCAAAGCCGACGCCTACGTCGGAACGGTGCAACAAGTTCTAATTGAGGGAAAAAGTAAAAACAACGAACAATTTATGTCGGGCAGAACCGACGGCGCGAAAATTGTGATTTTTGAAGCCGGCGAAGATATGATCGGCGAAATTGTGAATGTAAAAATCACCCGCGCGACGACATGGACGCTTTATGGGGAAGTTCTGCGCTGATAAGCGCATATTGCGCCCCACGGGCGCGGGCTCAAGGCGCGTTACGCCTTAGACCAATGCCGCCTGCGGCGGTGGAGTTTTAGAGCTTTGCCCTAAAACCCTTTATCAGAGCGAGGCTCTGGGGCAATGTGCCTTGACAGTTGGTGTGCCAGGGCTCTGCCCTTACGGTAGGCTTCAGCCAATCACACTTCGTCAGCAAACGACTCGTGTTCTTGGGAAACCCTCAAGGACGAACCGTTCGCCAAAACAAGTTTTGGACGGTTCAGCCCCAATCCCGGTCGCCTATGGACGCAAACGCCAGCGGTCAACCGTACCCAATCAAACTTCGCCAGCAGACGGCTCGTTTTCTTGGACGGTTTTCACAGGGGTGGCATTAGCCGAATCCCAAAAACGGATTCGGAAGCCACTCCCAAAGCGGCGATTATAGATGAAACTCCTCGCACAAGACGCTTCGGAGGGCTAAATCTCTAAGCAATAAATTGCTAAGATACTTATGCCAAGCCGGCGACAGAAAAACGGGGTTAGCGAACCGCATTCGCGGAAAGATTAGCGAGATATAGCGCCGTGCTCGTTCGAGAGCGTACCGCGAGCCGTCAACCATATCCAATCACACTTCGTTAAAAAACAACTCGTGTTCTTGGATGGT
>WRAG01000055.1 GCA_009780345.1 Oscillospiraceae bacterium | reverse complement strand
TTTCGGGGTTTGTGGCTGAACCGTCGAAATCTTGATTTCGCGAACGGTTCGTCCTTAAGGGTTTCCCAAGAAAACAAGTCGCCTTTTGACGAAGTTTGATTGGTTGAAACCTACTGTAAGGGTGTTCGACAACACCCTTGACGACATTATGCCCTAGGGCATAACCTAAAAAGGTTTTAGCCCGCCGCCGTGGCGGCAAAAACCCGCGCCATTGGCGCAAAAAAGGAGGTAACATCTCATGATCAAAGTTCGAAACCTTACAAAAAAATACGGCGGCAAGCATTTGGCGCTTGATAATGTATCGTTCACTATCAACAAAGGCGAAATCGTCGGCTTGCTCGGCCCGAACGGAGCGGGAAAATCGACCACAATGAACATTATCACCGGATATATCGCCGCAACAGGCGGAACCGCCACCGTTGACGGGCTTGATATTTCCGAGCAGCCGATTGAAGCGAAGAAAAAAATCGGATATTTGCCGGAACAGCCGCCGCTTTACATGGAAATGACGGTTACCGAGTATCTGAAGTTTGTTTGCGAACTTAAAAAGTCGAAGATTGAAGACAAAAAAGAATATCTCGCGAATATCATGGGCTTGGTCGGGATTAACGAGGTTTCGGGCAGGGTTATCAAAAACCTTTCGAAAGGATATAAGCAGCGAGTCGGTCTTGCCGCCGCGCTTTGCGGAGATCCCGAGGTTTTGATATTCGACGAGCCGACGGTTGGACTTGATCCGAATCAAATCATCGAAATCCGCAACGTTATCAAGGATTTGGGCAAAGAGCGAACGGTAATTCTAAGCACGCACATTCTGCACGAAGTTGAAGAGATTTGCGACAGAATTATCATTATCAATAAAGGGAAAATCGTTGCCGACGTTAAAATGAGCGAACTTGACGACAGTTTGGAAAATATATTTATCAAACTTACGATGGCGGATATGCTTGGCGGAAAAAGCTCGGAGGTGCAAAAATCATGATTGCGATACTTAAACGAGAGATTAAAAGTTTTTTTGTAACGCCGATATTTTACGTTTTTATAACCATGTTTTTGATTTTAAGCGCGCTTTTCTTTCGTATAAGCGGCATAATCCAGCACCAAGTGGCGGATATAAGCGGTTTTTTCCAATGGATGCCCCTTGCGTTGACGTTTTTGATACCTGTTCTTACCATGCGTTGCCTTGCCGACGAGAAGAAGAGCAAAACCGACCAACTTTTATTCACGTCGCCTGTAAATACATGGGAAATCGTTTTGGGCAAGTATTTCGCGGCGGTTTTTGTGTTTGTAATAACAATGCTAAGCACAATCGTGTATCCGATCATTTTGTATGTGTTCGGAAACCCCGCGACCGCGCCGATTGTGTCACATTACATTGGCTACATACTTTACGGCGCCGCGCTTATCGCAATCGGGATTTATGTCTCGTCGCTGACCGAGAATCAGTTTATCGCGGCGGTTGTGTCTTTTGGAATTTTCTTCGTACTTTACTTCCTTGAAATAGTGGGAGTTTTAAGCGGAAGTATCAGGTTCGCGAACTTTATCGGATTTATCTCGCTTCAACGCAGGTTTGAATATTTCCATATAAGCGTTTTAAACCTTTCGTCTATCGTTTATTTCCTTCTAATCGCGGCGTTGTTTGTGTTTCTGACCATACAAAGGCTGAATAGAAAGCGGGTGGTGTAACATGAATAAGAGATTCAAAAACGCAAGTTACAGCGCGGTTATCACCACCGCCGCTATCGCGATTGTGATTATTATCGCGTTAATATCCGATCTGCTTGTCGCGCGGTTTCCGCTATCTTTGGATTTGACGCGGGAGGGCGTGTTCAGCTTATCCGCGCAAACGAGCGAAGTTTTAAACAATCTTGAACAAGACGTTACGATCTATCATCTAATCCGAGTTGCCGACACAGCCGAAGAGCATGTAAGAATGCTTGACGAAATTTTGAATAATTACGAGCGGCAAAGCAACCGAATTACAGTACGGCAGATAGATCCGCACAAAAATCCGGATGTTATACAAAGGTTTTCGGTGCCGCTTCGTTTCGGTGATTTTGTGATCACAAGTGGTGATAGATACAGAGTTGTCAACGGCGGAACGCTTGCAATGATGGACCAAGGAACGGGCGTTCGTGCCCTCGTCGCAGAGCAACAGTTGACAAACGCCATCGTTCGCGCGACCGATGCGCGAGATATTTCCGTCGCGCTTACGACAGGGCACGGCGAGCCGGTCGAGCTTCTTGAACAAGGCTTGGGAATGATACTTAACCAAGAAGGATTCGAATATTCGGTGGTTGACCTTTTGACCGAGGATATAAGCGACGACGTTGAAACCATTATAATCATCGGACCGCAAAGAGATTTTCACGAAAGCGAAATCGTCAAACTTGACGAATTTTTAAGCAGAGGAAATACAGGCTTAGTATATCTTCCGGCATTTATAAACGAATATTTCGCGAACTTAGACGGCTTTATCGCCGAGCTCGGCGTAACGGTGAATCGCGATTTTGTGGTTGAAACCGATTCGAACAGGCTCGCGCCGCACGATACGTTCGGAGTGCTTGTGATTCCGGACCTTTACGAGCATGAGATAACAAGAAACATCACAGGACGATTTGTAACGCCTATGGATAACAGAAGTTTGACCATACGACATGACGTAAGCGCATTGATAAGCACCGTTCCGCTTATGCAAACAAGTGCGCAATCCTACGCGCGTGCGAATATGGATACGACTGATTTCGAAGCGCAACCGGGCGACGTATCCGGACCGCTTACTTTGGCAAGTTTGACGACCATAATGAATGTTCCGGAAGTCGGAGAAGTTTCGTATTCAAGAGTTTTGATTATGGGCTCGAACACGTGGCTGGTATTTATGGGAAGCCCGCTTTACGCGAATCAAGACTTCTTTTTCGCAAGCTTGAACTATTTAAGCGGCGAAGAGGGCGGCGTCACAATTTCACCGACCATTATCATGCCGAATGTTTTGAGATTAACAGGAGCGAACATAAATTTGATAACAATTATCAGCTTTGTTTTACCGCTTCTCGCTATTTTGCTGGGACTATTCGTATTTATTAGGAGGCGAAGACTGTGAGTAAAAAGCGGATTATCACCGCGGTGTCTTTGGTTGTCGTGCTTGCACTTTTGGTGGTCGTTTTTATTCTGTTAAGCGGCGACGAATCGCCCGAAACCGGCAACGGTTCGCGCCCGAACGACGAGAGTTTTGTTTTAATCAACGTAGAACCCGACGAAATTGAGCGCATACGCAAACGTACCGACGACTTTGAGTTTACGCTGGTATTCGACGGTGAAGCGTGGAGCGTTTTGGGCGATGATATTATCAGACTTGACCAATCGCTAGTGCGCCGATTTGTGCGGGACGCGTCTTTTATCGCGTCAAACGAGCGAGCGGCGGAAGACGAAATTTATTTCGCCCAATGGGGACTTGCCGAGCCGCAGGGAGTTATTGAATTGATTCTTCACAACGGCGAGATTCACACTCTTATGATTGGAAACAGAGCGCACGGCGCGCAAGCGGCTTATTTCGTCAATACCGGCGCGAATCAGAACAATATTTACGTGCTTTCGCAAGCTAGAGTGTCCGCGCTTATGGCGCCCATTGATGATATCCGCGACAGACAGATATCAAGTATGTCTGAGGAAGATATAACTTACGTTCATATCGACCGAACAAGCGGCACGGATTCTGAAAGAATCTCATTCCGCCAAAGATCCGCGGAAGAAATGGCGGCGGAATACGCGTCGATGGGAATTCCGACCATGGTGATACCTGCGTGGCGAATGACAAGTCCGATGGACGTAAACGCCAATGACGATACGGTGAATGATATTGTATTCAGTTTAGGAACGCTTAGAATAAGCCGGTTCGCGGACGATGTAAGTCTGACCGCCGCCGGACTTAACAATCCCGAATACATTATCGAATTCGGTGACGGAGCGGGCAGAACTGTCCGACTTCATATTGGTCGCAGGTATGACGCAAACCTGAGTTTCGCGAGAATTTATCCGAATTCGCAGATTTTTAAGTTGAACAACAGCGATATTTCGTTTGTTGACGCGAATATACGGGAACTGATTAACAGAATGCTTCATATGGCACTAATCGACGATGTTGATATGGTTCGAGTGACAAGCGGCGACGAGGAATGGGAACTTTCTATAACGCACCGGGCGAATGCGGATAATATCTACAGATTAAACGGGCAAACGATTCCGAGAAACCAATTTATCGCCCTTTATCGTGAAATTATCGAAATTACCATTGACGGCGCGGCTCCGACCACAATCCGTGATCTTTACAGACCGGTTTCGGTTCGGATTGAATATCACTATAACAACGGCCGAACGACTGATGTGATTGCGTTTCGAGAGTTAAACGACCGATTCTATTTGATAGATTTTAATGGAAACACACAATTCACTGCGGAAATAAGAACGGTGCAGTTAATGCTAGACAGGTTGAGGGATTAGGGCGTTGCCTATGACCCTTTGCGCCCTGCGGCGGCGGGCGTTTGCGCGTGCGCGCGCGGCGCGGCAAGGACCAGTCCTTGCGGTAGGTTTCAACCAATCACACTTCGTCAAAGGACGACTCGTGTTCTTGGGAAACCCTCAAGGACGAACCGTTAGCCAAAACAAGTTTTGGACGGTTCTGCCCCAATCCAGCATTTGAGACTTCGCTTGTGTGATTTTTCACAAGCGGTAGTCGGTAACGGCGGCTCGCGCTTGCGCGTAGCAAT
>WRAG01000054.1 GCA_009780345.1 Oscillospiraceae bacterium | reverse complement strand
AGTTATCACCGCGCGACTACTTGCGGAGGGGGCAAACACATCTGCCGACCTTATTTGGGGATTGGCGGGAACAAGCGTTCTATTGCTCGAAGAACGAGGAATGTTAGAGCCTTACGCGCCTGTTGGACTTGAAAATGTATTGCCGATGTTTCGAGATAGCGCGGCAGTTCCAAGTTGGGTAGGAATTACCGCGTGGGAACTTGCAATCGTTGTAAACACACGATTAGCGGAACAAATGAACTTGCCGCCGATAACATCATACCAAGATTTATTACGCCCCGAATTTCGCGGGCAAATTGTAATGAGTAATCCATCATCTTCCGGCACAGGATTCCTCGCGGTTACAGGGTTAATTCAGCTTATGGGCGAAGACGAGGCGTGGGCGTTTATGGACGCGTTAGATGAAAATATCGCAATGTATATTCATTCCGGCTCTGCTCCGGCGAGAATGGCGGCAACGGGCGAATTCGCGGTTGGAATTTCATTCGGTTACGCGGGCGTTACGCAAATCAATCGCGGCTATCCTGTTGAGGTGATTTTCCCGATTGAGGGTAGCGGTTGGGATTTGGAAGCTAACGCTTTAATTCGCAGAGATGAAATAAATCCCGATGCTAAACTGTTTCTTGATTGGGCGATTTCGCGTGAAGTTATGGAACTTATGGCAGACGATTACGCGATTGTCAGCATTCCTGTAAGAGATACAATCCCAACAGGATATTTGCGAAATCCGATGGAGCAACTTATTCCGAACAATGATTTACGTTGGGCGGCGCGAAACCGCGACAGAATATTAACCGAATGGACAAGGAGGTACGAATAATATGTGTCATTTAAAAATTGAGAATATAACAAAGAAGTACACCACACAAACGGCGTTGCAAGATGTAAATTTGGAAATCAACAAAGGTGAATTTGTTTCCATTCTCGGGCCGAGCGGTTGCGGAAAAAGTACGCTTTTGCGAGTGTTGGCAGGTCTTGAAAACGTGCAATCGGGCAGCGTGTATATTAACGGCAAAGATGTAACAACCGCCGCGCCGTCGAAACGAAACTTCGGAATTGTGTTCCAATCTTATGCGTTATTCCCGAATCTTACAGTAGCGCAAAATATCGCTTACGGATTATCGGGCAAGAAGTTCAGCAAAGCTGAAATTCGCGAAAAAGTGCTTGATGTAATCGAAACGGTAAATATGACCGAGCATATCCACAAATATCCGCGCCAACTTTCAGGTGGTCAGCAACAGCGCGTCGCGCTTGCGAGGGCGATTGTGCTTAATCCCGAATTTTTGTTGCTTGACGAGCCGTTGTCGGCGCTTGACGCGCGAGTTCGCGCCCATCTTCGCCGAGAAATTAAGAATTTGCAGAAGAAATTAGGAATAACAACCATTATGGTTACGCACGACCAACAAGAGGCGTTGTCGATGGCTGACCGAATTATTGTTATGAACAATGCAGTAATCGAACAAATCGGAACGCCGGAGGAAATTTACAAAACTCCGAAAACTGAATTTGTATCCGACTTTATGGGAACGGTGAACTACATTGACGGCGCATATTTAGTTTCATTCGACCAAGCAACGGCGGTGTAAAAATGAAAAAGGTTAAGAACAGTAGTCATATTCAACTGATTTTGTTGGGTTTTAGTGCATTGTTTTTGCTTACGATAGTCGTTCTGCCCCTTATAATGCTTTTTCGTCAGGCGTTCGAGGGGGCGGACGGTTCGTTTGTAGGGTTTCAAAACTTTATTACATATTTTACGACCTCGAATATGAGGACATCGCTGACAAACACGCTTTTCGTGTCAACGATTACAACGATTATATCGGTAACTCTTGCGTTCTTTTACGCTTACGCAATCAGCCGCACAAATATGAGGGGCAAAGGATTTTTTCGGTTTACATCTATGTTGCCGTTGTTCGCTCCAACTGTGATGTTGGGGATTGGCTTGATTTATTTACTCGGTAATCAAGGGATTTTAACTCGATTTATCGGTCTTAATCTTCCGCTTTACGGCTCGTTCGGAATTATCACCGCGTTGAGTATATTCACGTTTCCATCGGCGTTTTTGGTGCTGTTGGTATCGTTTTCGTTCGCAGATAATCGACTTTACGAAGCTGCTGACGTTATGGGAACAAGCACGTTTAAGAAGTTTCGCACAATCACGTTGCCGAGCGTGAAATATGGGTTGATAAGTTCAATATTTATAGCGTTCTCGCTGTCGTTTACCGACTTCGGCGCGCCGCGAATTGTCGGCGGGAGTTACAACGTACTTGCAACCGACATCTTCCGTCACGTTGTCGGTCAACAAAATTTTAATATGGGTGCGGTTGCGGGTGTAATTCTGCTATTACCCGCAATTCTTTCGTTCGTGGTGGACAGGCTAACGCAAACAAAAAATACAGGCACGGTAACATCTAAAACGGTGGAATACAAAATCAAGCTGAACAAGGTGCGGGATATAGGTTTTACGGCATATTGCATTGCAGTGAATTTCATAATATTTCTCGTTCTCAGTGCGGTGCTGTTCGCCTCGCTTGTGGAGCAATATCCGTGGAATATGAGCCTAACTTTTCGGCATTATGTTTTCAATTCGTTTACGGCAGGCGGCATAACCTCATATTTTAACAGTTTATTAGTTGCAACCTTAACCGCAATCATCGGAACTATTCTCGTATTCTTAAACGCATATTTGATTGAAAAAACAAGACGAGCCAAACTATTACGACAAGGAGCGTACTTCCTGTCAATTCTGCCGTTGGCATTGCCGGGGCTTGCAATCGGAATATCGTTTATATTTTTCTTCAACTCGCCGAACAATCCGTTAAATTTTGTGTTCGGAACGATGATGATTTTGGTGTTGGCGAATTTGGCGAATTTTTATTCCGTTCCGTTTGTAACGGCAACATCTTCGCTGAAAAAGCTGGATAAGGAGTTCGAGTTTGTGTCCGAATCAATGCGAGTTCCGGCACACAAAACATTCTTCAAAGTAACTGTTCCGATGTGTTTCCCGGCGATTTTGGAAATCGCGGTCTATTTCTTCGTGAACGCGATGGTTACGGTTTCGGCGGCGGTGTTTCTCGTTCCCGCGCATTTTCCGTTGGCATCAATCGCGATTATCAACTTGGAGGACACAGGGAACAGCGCACCTGCGGCGGCATTGTCGGTGCTAATCATTTTAACAAATATTATAGTTAGATTAGGATATGAATTTACCGCGAAAAAACTCAAAAAACGAACAGAATTGAAAGGAGAACTACAAAATGTCTAATAAAATAAAAGGTGTAATCTTCGATTGGGCGGGAACAACGGTTGACTTCGGGTGTTTCGCGCCACTTAATGTATTTGTTGAGATTTTCAAGGCAAAGGGAATTGATGTTACTGTCGCGGAGGCGCGTGAGCCTATGGGAATGTTGAAACGCGACCACGTTAAAGCAATTTTAGCAATGCCGAGAATCAGCAAACTTTGGAGCGAAAAATTCGGGCGAGAGTTCACCGAAGCTGACGTTGACGAACTTTACGGCAACTTTGAGCCTGCACTTATGGCAACGCTTACGCAGTTTACCGATGTTTTGGACGGAGTGATTGATACGGTTGCCGAACTTCGCAAGCGCGATATAAAAATCGGCTCGACAACAGGATATACAAAGGCTATGATGGATATTGTTGTTCCGAGCGTGGCGGCAAAAGGATATTCGCCCGATTGCGTTGTAACGGCTGATGATGTTGGCGGTATCGGCAGACCATCGCCGTTTATGCTCTATAAAAATATGCAAGAGTTGGGATTGAACAATGTAAAATCAATCGTCAAAGTTGGCGATACCGTTGCCGACATTAAAGAGGGCGTAAACGCGGGAGTTTGGAGCGTTGGCGTGATTGTTGGAAGTTCGGAAATGGCGTTGAACGAAAGCGAATATAACGCTTTGGGTGCAGATGAAAAAGCAAAACTACACGCGAAAGTTAGCAAAATCTACTTCGACGCAGGCGCGGACTATGTTATCAACGATATGAGCGAGCTTCCTGCATTGATTGACGAAATCAACAAGTCGCAACAGCAATATTTGCTTCTAACGCCCGGACCGCTTACGACTACGAAAACTGTCAAGGCGGCAATGCAGCGCGATTGGTGTACTTGGGATAAGGATTACAACGATATTATTCAAAAACTCCGCGCGGATTTGGTTTCGCTTGCGACAACTAAAACTGCGGATTATACAACCGTTCTTATGCAAGGGAGTGGCACATTTTCTGTTGAATCTGTAATCGGCACAGCAGTTCCGAAAGACGGAAAATTACTTGTAATCACTAACGGCGCGTATGGTGATAGGATTGCGACAATCGCGAAAACGCTGAATATTGATACAATCGTTCAAGATAGCGGCGAAGTCGCGCCGCCCGATTTGGAAGAATTACGCACCAACTTGCAAAACAACCCCGATATTACGCACGTTGTCGTGGTGCATTGCGAAACGACAACAGGAATGTTGAACGACATTGCGGCGGTTGGGAAAATTGCGAAAGAGTTCGACAAAGTGTTTATCGTTGACGCAATGAGCAGTTTCGGCGGGATTCCTATGGACGTTGCTGACTTGCAGATTGATTTCCTTGTAAGTAGTGCGAACAAGTGCATACAAGGCGTTCCGGGGTTTGGGTTTATTATCGCTAAAACTGCCGAACTTGAAAAATGCAAATATAACGCGCGGTCATTGTCGCTTGACTTCTACGACCAATGGTTAGGAATGCAGGACGGCGGCGGGAAATGGCGTTATACTTCGCCAACCCACGTT
>WRAG01000053.1 GCA_009780345.1 Oscillospiraceae bacterium | reverse complement strand
GCGAGTTCCGTTGAAACTTACCAATTCTTGACCATTGTGGTTTAGTCTTGTCGCGTGCGTTAGTGCTATAAACGTGATTTCTTCGTTCAGGTCTTTTTGGATATATGCCATCGACCCGTCCGTGCTGAAGTCCGAGAAAGCTCTATAAGTCAACGGTCCGTTGTACGCTTCCGCGTAATTATAGTGACGTCCGGGGATTTGTTCGTTAGAACTATAGAAGAATCCTGTGTTATGTCCCATTTCAATTCTCATAGAGGTCGCCCTAAACGGCGCAACATTAAGAGGGATTCTCGTAACTTCGACAGGGGTTCTATGTCCGGGTCTATCCGGGAATAACACCGTGTCAAATGTTTGGTGACCGGTTACATCTTCGCGAACGTATGTTACGTAGTATGACAAAGTTTCGCCATATCTGCTGTGATTTCTCCAAAGTCGTTGCGGCTCGCCCGGAGGACTTCCTTGCGGTTGCGGCCATGTGATACCCGAAAGCGGTTCGTTTATTCTCGCTTGCAATGTATCGTCCATAACCGGCACTGCTTGGATATTCGGTCTGCCCGGCCCGAAGTCGGTTCTGAATATTCCTGTTGCAGGGTCAAGAGTCGGGCGAGTGACTCCCGGGTGGGTGTCTGCGTGCCATATTTGTCTGTATGTTTGCGGTTCCGTATACGTTATCGAGTTTTTCGGACCTGCGTAAATAAAGTCGGACACAATCCAGAATCCGTTGTGCAAGAAGAATACTTTTCTGTTTACGTCAAAGCCAGCCAACGCGAATCTGTCATTGTCAAAAAGAAGCCACGAACGTCCGCCACCCATAATATTTGCTCCATCCAATGGTATTCCCGGCCTGGTTCCGGCATGAAGCATGTCAAACATGCTGTTTGATTCCATATCAAGTCGTTGCGGCCATTGAAGCAGTCCCGGCGGCATAACCTGGAACCAATTTTGGTCAGTATTGTTAATTTGTATCGTATTGTGCGACGCGGTGTATCGAACACTACTCCACATAGGAGAGTCTCCGTAATGCGTTCCGCCCGCTTCGACCAAAAGCCCTTGACCGAACGCGTAAACGTCAAGCCCCAAATCTCCTCTGTGATAATGAGACCCGCCGTGCGCCGAAGAAATGAAGCCGCCCATATTATAGTGTCCCCAACCGTCACGGAGCAACGCATTTGCCTTGTCGGGATAAACATTGGACAGGAACGGAGGTCTTTCTCCCGATCTGCCTCGGGTAGCTACATACTCAAGCCATGGGTCAGGCCTGTATTGAATCAATCCGGGAAGAATTCCGTCTCTGAAAGGAATTTCGTTTGAACTTCCCCAACGGGGCGAACCTCCGTGCGGCAAAGTCATGCCCATTATATACCTTGTAAATCTTCGATAAGCGTCGGCAAAGAATAGGTAGTCAGGATGGTTAGTTCCAAGAAGTCCGCCTACCAATAATTTTATTTCACGCATTTCGCGCGCAACGCCGGTCATGTATCCGGTTGTAGCTTCCACGAAACTTCCGTCAGGATTTACCAAGAACGTTGTGTAAAGCCTGCGCAGGTTTACCATTCCGTCTTCCCACCAGCCGTCCGGCACTATTTCGGGAAGAAACGAAACTACTCTAAGATATCCTAAGCGCGCCGCGATTGTTTGGTTCGCCGCACCGGAATCGGCGGAAACACGTAGGAATTCCATATGCCGACGAGCGTATTTTATTTGCGCGACAAGCATTTCGGGGGTTAAGAAGTTACTGTTTAACGTTCCGAACATGGTGTTAAACATATGCTGCGTTCGCCAGGCGGCGTCAAGCACGCGAGGATATTCGCCGCGCCACTGCTGCTGCCACAGACTAAGCATAAGTTGCACCGACCTAAAGGCAAGTTCTTCATCGCCCGTAAGTCTGTATCGCGCAACCATGTTTGTGGTCTCAACCACACGAGATATCCCGTTTATCCACTCGTATTCACAAGTCCAGTCAACCGGACCCGCTCCGTGTCCGAGAGGTGGAGTTCTTTCAAAATAACGCGGATTGTTGAACCAAAAATATCCTATTTCTCTAAAAGATACGATTTGCAACCAATGGTTCGGGTGATTCCAATTCCAGTTGTCTTCATAAAAATCAGCCAGGTTATTTCTTGATATAGCAAATACTCTGTTAGTTCCCTCGGAAGATCGAGCGTAAAAACGTAATCTTACCGATGTAATACGCCCCTCCGGTCTTACGCCCACTTGATTATCTGAGTTTGGTCTGCTCCAAAACTTGAAATACGGACGGAATGTATTAGATCCAAACGGGAACAGAACGTCTTGACGAACGTTGTTGCTCATTGTTTGAGTGCCTACACCTTCGCGGGAAATCAAAATATGTTCATTGCTGAAATTCATATTCGCATTTGCGCCCGCGCTAATATGAACGTCTTCCTGAACAGGGAAAGTTCTTGTAACGCCGTCGATAACCATTTCAAGATATGCGGCATTGCCTGAACCATGACGATGACTGTGTATTTCAACTTGGCTTCCGTCTTTGTTGCTCGCAAAAAGCCAAAGGGTACCGTCTCGCGGTATATTCATTCCGTGCAAGTCAATCGTGTGCCACTCCCACTCGGGCCCTATGTATGTAATACCAAGGGGTTGCTCCCTCTCCGGGAATGTTAAAACCATATCTCGCCACAACTCGGATATTAACCACGTTCGCATATCCGCGCCGCTTGCGGTTGGAACGTTCGGCGTCGGTATCGACTCGTCACGCGATCTGTAGTAAGCAAGTAATTCTATAGAAGCCAGTTCGTAATCGCCGGCTTTAACCGCCGCTTCCACTCTGTGAAGCGCGGGGAAAAGGTCATATCTAAGCATAGGCGCGACAGCCCATCTGTTAGCATTTGCGTTCCAAACGCCGAAGAAATCTTCATCGGTTATCCACTGCGGGTCGTGAAGCGGCGGGAAATCAGCGCCGGTTCCGTCCTGTCTTATAACAACGGCAAGGAAAGGTCGTCTGTAGACAAATCCGCCGACTTCAGCAACGGCGGTTAAGCCGACATAGGCGTTACCCGCTGAAGCGAACGGGCGGTCTACGCGTCCTGTATCAGATATAATCGCCGGATTGGAGGTTTCCCATCTTATAGGTATGCTGCCAACACTCGTCGGCAAATGCAAATCTTCAATTATGGCACTTAAATCGCCAAGCTCTAATTGATCCAACACGTTTACAACTTGTATTGCGTCGTTGCCTAATCCTTCAAGGATAAAGGTTGCGACACCGTCGGGAATAGTTCCGACGGTACTTACAACAGTAAATTGCGGATTAGCTCCCGAAACATGGCCCGAAACATTTATTGTCGTATAATCATCGGTCATATCGCGCACAATCGTTCCTATTTCGTTGCCGCCTGCATCTAAAACAATATATTCTCGTCCGACAACCAAAAAGTCGTTCGGAATTCGTAGCAAATACCCCACAACTCCCGGAGCGTCAGGCGTTATGCTAAACGGCACACTAATTTGCCGCTCGTCGCCGGAAATAACTCCGCGGCCGGCGTATCTTCCAACTCTCAACACCGTCAATGGGTAAGTAAATTGTCTTGTTACGCCATTATGGGTGAATGTGGCTCTTAATTGAACGTTTGCATTCTCTTCATTTACTCCCGGGCGCCCGACAAGTACGCCGGTGTTTGAAATAACGCTCGGATTAAGACTTTCCCAAGAAATATTTACGGTTTCGCCGTCTTTTGAAAAAGTTGTCGGTAAAGTTATGTTATTTGAGGTAGTCGTTCCTAGATGTTCTTTTAGCATATTATCCGCGTCAGCAAACAACGAGCTTGTAATCGACGTTGTGATAACAAGTGCGGGGCGATTTTCTACCACAGGCGCGCCAACTCCCCACAAAACCGTAGGTTGCAGTATCGCGTCATATCTAATCGCGATAATCGGACTTCTATTCGGGTCAGCCTCAATCTGCGCTAGAATTTGCGGAAGAATATCTTGACTATAAAATCTTGCGTTTGGTACAACGGCTGCAGGATTCAAAGAGCGATAAAGCTCGTTCATGGTATATGACACCAAACCGTAATTATCCGCGTCATTAAAGCCCATAGGCCCCCAATAGTGTTTCAAATCGTTAGGTAAAAGGTTAGCTATAAAACCAAAGCTATTATTGTTTACACCATCTTGGTGCATCGTTGTTCTGAGCAAAATGGATTCAACCATGTCAAGATTATCGATATAATCTGAAATGTCAAACCGCACAAATGCAACACGTCTAAGAGCGCCGGTATTGCTATCCACCTGCAACAACCCGCCGACCGGCGCCTGTTGTGGCCCCAGTTGGTCGCGACGCACAAAAAAGTTTTCGTATCCAACCACAGCAGATTCCGATGGGCTCGCAACGGTATTTATTCCCATCAGCGGCAATATCATAACAAGCATGGCAAATACTGTAGCCATCGCAATTATTTTCATTTTCATTTAAAAATTCCCCTCTCTCTTTATAACACAAACTACGTGTTGAAATGATGCAAAGTAATTGTTGACGTTCCGCCAACCATCATTATAATGGGCATAGCGTGTAGAAATGCTTGCATTTCTACTGCAAAATCAAAGATTTTGCATATTGAATTTGAAAAATTCAAATAATGCCAATTGCAATGAGGTGTGTAAAAATTTTCCATGAAAATTTTTGGCGGCGTTTTGCGCCGCGGCGAAATAGCTTTGCTATTTCGACAACACACTCTCATTATAACACAAACTACGTGTTGAAATGAAAAATTGCAAAATCAAAGATTTTGCATATTGAACTCGAAAAATTCAAGCAATGCCAATTGCAATGAGGCGTGTTGGCACTAATTTATAGTGCCAACACGCTTAAATCGAACTTTTTTCTTTTCTTTTTTCTGATTTTTTCTAATATCTACAAAAGAGCAAGTGCGGAATAGAGAATTCTGCTGATTTCAGCCCTTGAGATGCTGTTCGTCGGGTTGAAATTCCCGTTCTCGTCGCCGCCGATGATTCCCATCGCTC
>WRAG01000052.1 GCA_009780345.1 Oscillospiraceae bacterium | reverse complement strand
CAATTTTTCGTCGGGCTAGGAAGTGCCGACGCCGCGAACCCTTGTGGTTCGCAAGGAGAAGCTGACGACGCACGGCGGAAAATTTGCCGAAAATACGACGGAATGGGGTTTTCAAACACGCCCATATTGAACATGAAATTTCGATGCCGAATATTTTATCTGCAATTGCGTAAATTGAACCTTTATTTTTGCAACCGAATGTGTTATGCTTTTTAAGTAGAGAAATGCAGAGGTGAAGTCTGTGAAAACAAGTTACAAAAAACTATGGAAGCTCCTTATTGATAATGAATAACCGAGAGGCGTAAAATATGTTTGACTTCGGCAATGCGAACGAGAGCCAGCGCAAGGCGATTGTGACAGCGAAAGGCCCCGTCCTAATCACGGCAGGGCCGGGTACGGGAAAAACCTATACCCTTGTTCAACGCGCCGTCTATTTAATAGAAGAGCACGGCGTCCGACCGGAGCAAATCCTCATGGCGACTTTCACCGATAAAGCCGCCAAAGAACTTGTAACACGGATAACAAACGCGCTATCAGAACGGAATATTACCGCTAATCTTAACGAAATGTATATCGGAACGTTCCATTCGCTTTGTTTGCGGATTATCAAAGAACACCTCGAATACACACGACTAAAAAGAAGCTATCGCACCCTCGACCAGTTCGACCAATGTTATACCGTATTTCAAAACATACACCGTTTTCGTTCAATCAATGGCGTTGACGCGCTGTTGCCAAGAATAAATGTTTCCGCTTGGCGGTCAGCAGGCACGATTTGCGGTTACGTCAATACCCTCTCCGAGGAGTTGGTAAACCCCAACGAGTTAAAAACCGACCCCGACCCGCAAATATCCGCGCTTGGCGGTATTCTTGAAACATACCAAACCGTGCTTGCCAATAATAATCTCATGGATTTTGCGGCTATCCAAACCGAAACATACCGATTACTAACGGACAACCCCGTTATACTTGCCGAAATCCGTAAGCGTATTCGTTATATAATGATTGACGAATACCAAGACACGAACTACATCCAAGAACAGATTGTTTTCCTGCTCGGCGGCGAAGATAAAAACATCTGCGTAGTCGGTGACGACGACCAAGGTTTATACCGTTTTCGCGGCGCGACAATCCGAAACATCCTTGAATTCCCCGATAAATTCGCCAAGGGTGAATGTGAAGTAATACCGCTTGTGATTAACTACCGTTCCAGCAGCGATATTGTGGATTTTTATAATGACTGGATGTCGACCACGGATGGTGCGCGTTTCCGCTTCCGTTGGAGTAGATTCAGATACCGAAAAACCATTGAGCCGCACGAGAAGTCAACATTAAAAAGCCCCGCCGTCGTGAAACTGGCCTCCGTGGACGATGAAGATGAATGGCACGAAAAAATCCTTGCTTTCATTAGTAAAGCCAAAGAAACGGAAAAGCTGACAGACTATAATCAAATAGCTTTTCTGTTCAACTCCGTAAAACATGAACGAGTATTAAAACTTGCCCGTTACCTCGAAACAAACGGTATTAACGTCTATTCGCCGCGTTCTGATATGTTTTTCGAACGCGATGAAGTGCGTTTGATTTTGGGCTGTCTTATGCTGATGTTTCCGCAGTATGTCGGCGGCTTGGAAAACCGAAGATTTGAATTCCTCGGCAGCGAGCATTACGACTTCTACATAAACTGCGTAAGGATGGCATCTGATATCCTTACCAAACCCGAACACCGCGAGTTGTTAAAGTTCATCCGCAGACGCGGTCAAATTCACGCCGGACTTAAAGACACGACCGACTACGGCTACTCCGGCTTGCTTTATCAAATGTTCGAGTTCGAACCACTTTCCGTTTTCCTTGATGCGGATTTAACCGGCGGCATAATTGATGTACGCCCGACTCGGAACATCGCGCTCTTGACGCAGATAATCGGCAAGTTCGAGTATTTGCATAACATAAACGTCTTGGACGGAAAAGAATTTAAGAATGTACGCAGAATAGAAGCGAATACCGAATTACTGTTTAATTTATATATGCGACTGCTCCGCGAGGGCGGTATAAATGAGTACGAGGACAATTCGGAATACGCGCCGAGCGGATGCGTTTCGTTTCTTACGATTCACCAGTCAAAGGGTATGGAATTCCCGATTGTGTTTGTGGATTCTCTCAGCAACACGCCGCGCAAATCGTACAGCGAATTAATGACGGCGGTCGAGGATAAATATTTCAAACGGCCGGCTTATGAACCGTATGCCGATATAAAATTCTTTGATTTTTGGCGGCTTTATTATACGGCCTTTTCCCGCGCACAAAACTTGCTCGTATTAACTTGCAATGAAACGGGCGGCACACACGCTGCGCCGAGTATGTACTTCGCCGAACTCTACGGCGAGTTGCCGGAATCGGACAAGCCTCCCTTCGATATAAACGAGTTTAATTTCAAAACCGTCAAGGACGTAAATTTAAAAGATACCTTCTCATTTACGTCACATATCACGGTTTATGAAACTTGTTCTTTGCAATATAAATTCTACAGGGAATTGGCATTCACACCCGTCCGCGCCAACGCTATGATATTCGGTATGCTCGTCCACCAAACTATCGAGGATGTTCACCGCGCTGCGCTCCGTAAAGAGGAACAGCTTATCACGGCCGATAACGTAATAGTGTGGTTTGACGCAAACTACACCGCTATCTCTCAAGCCGAGCGGACATACCTCGCTGAACCGCAAAAGAACGCCGCCTTGAAACAAGTGCAGCGTTATGTCGAGAGGCAAACCGGCCAATGGGATTTGATTCAACAGGCCGAAGTAGACGTAAGCCTCGTGAAGTCCGACTATATCATCGAAGGTAAAATCGACCTGATAAAAGGCGCGGACGGAACGGTGGAATTGGTTGACTTCAAATCTGAGCGGAAACCCGATATTTTTAAGAATAAGGAACGGCTCGAACGCTACCGCCGCCAGCTCCAAGTTTACGCTCATTTGGTAGAGGAACGGACGGGGCAGCGCGTCAGCCAGATGCATCTTTATTATACAGGCGAGGAAAGTGGTGTTCCCACGATTACTTATCCGTATTCGCAGACGGCGATTGGCGCCACGGTGCAGGCGTTTGACGATACCGTCCGCCGGATAATGCGCAGAGAATACAGCGAAAAGGCAAAAGACTATAAAACCTGCGATGGCTGCGACTTCCGTCATTATTGCAACGGGAAAAACTAAGTAAAAATCTTGGAGGACATAAATATGACCGAGCAACTAACCTTTGAATTTGATAACAAACAACCCATTAAGGGATTTCCCGAATTGCGGTGGACGGGTAAACGCCCGTACCGCTCCACGACGTATTATCCTGCGCAAATCCGCGAACGGTACGGAGTGGAGCAGTCTTTTTACGCAAACGGTAAATTCGGGCAATGGGTTAGCCGCCTTTACTGGGGCGACAACCTCCAAGTGATGAGCCATCTTATGAAGGATTTTCGCGGTCAAGTCGACCTTATTTATATCGACCCACCGTTCGACAGCAAAGCCGATTATAAAAAGAAAATCGCCCTGCGCGGTCAAACGGCTATGAGCGACAGCACGGCGTTGGAGGAAAAACAGTACGGCGATATTTGGACGAATGACGAGTATTTACAATTTATGTTTGAACGTTTAATCCTTATGAAAGAACTTCTCGCTGATACCGGAAGTATTTTTCTGCATTGCGACTGGAGAAAGTCTCAGCACTTACGGCTACTGATGGATGAAGTTTTTAGTCCGGATCGATTTGTTAATGAAATTATTTGGTGTTATACATCAGGCGGAAAAGGTACGAGGATGTATGCGCGAAAACATGACAATATTTTATTTTATACAAAAACGCCGGATTATTATTTTGATGTGGATTCTGTCAGAATACCTTACAGCGAAAAAACGCTTGCAAATTACAAGGAAGGACTCAGAGGTTCGTATGGCACGGAAGATACTTTGAATCCTCTCGGTAAAGTACCTGAAGATTTTTGGGAAATTGCACCTGCAAGTAAAAGCACTATAGAATCAGCTTGGGGTTACCCAACACAAAAGCCAATTAAGTTGTTGGAGCGAATCATAAAAGGTTCTTCTCCAAAAGGGGGACTCGTTTTCGATTGTTTCATGGGGAGCGGAACGACGCAAGCGGTAGCCATGAAACTTGGTCGGCGTTTTATCGGTGCGGACATCAACCTCGGCGCAATCCAAACCACAACAAAACGGCTTATATCCATCGCGGCAGAGTTGAATAAGCCACAATTGGCGATAAACACGGGTTTTGAAGTTTACAACGTCAATAACTATGAATTTTTCCGTAACCCCGTGGAAGCACGGCAATTAATTATTGATATGTACGAAATACAGCCGTTTCCGGCAGGCAACGTTTATGACGGCGAATTGGACGGACGCATGGTGAAGATTATGCCCGTTAACCGCATAACGACGCCTGCCGATTTAGAGGAATTGAAAGCAAACCTACCGTACAAGACATTCGAAAAACGCAAAGAGGAAAACCCGGCCGCGCCTGTGGAACGGATTACTATTATTTGCATGGGGCATACGCCGGACTTAAAAGGCAGCCTTGAATTCGAACTTTCCGAATACAAGGTTGACATCGAAATCGTGGATATCCTCCGCGACCCGAACCGCCAATTTAAACGCGACTCCGAAGCCGACGTTGCCGCTGAAGGTGGGCGGCTTGTTATACGGCAATTCTACCCGCTAAACCTCATGCAGAAACTATCGCTTGATAAAGAGTTTGTAGAGGATTGGCGGCAATTAGTGGAATCGGTAATGATTGATTGGAATTATGACGGCGCAGTAATGGAGCCGGCTGTGACCGATGTTCCGGGGAAAACCGAACTCGTAAAGGGAATTTACGATATTCCGAAAACCGCCGGAACGATTAAGATAAAAATAACCGACCTCCTGTCCGAGTCGCTCGAAGTGGAGGTGCGCGTGTGAGCATAAAATATCAAGAGCAGTTTGCGTTCTACGAGCAATTAAAACATTACTACACCATAAACAAGGGAAAAATCCGCTCGCGGTATAATGAACTCACTAAAAAATTCCTTGCCCACAACGACAGGGAAGTAAACCCGAACGCTTTTTTACGTCCGCCGCAATTTGAAGCGTTGGAAATGTATGTCTTTATAAAAGAATTCCTCGATAATAAACAAATGCACGAGATTTTCGACCTTTGGCGTAAACGCGAAAGTGATTTTTCCGATGTTTCTTATTACTCCATTCATCGAGGCGGACAGATGCAGCTTACCGATTTCGCCTTAGACGATGGAAAACAAGTATATATGCCCGAAGCGGTAGAAAAGCAAACTGCCGCGTTGTTCAAACAAATGAAAAATTATCGGGAGGCTTATCCGAATTATATTTATGCGCTGACGATGGGGCTTGGCAAGACAATCCTCATGGCGACGTGCATTTTCTATGAATTCCTGTTGGCGCAAAAATACCCCAAAGACAAGCGTTTCTGTCATAACGCCCTTGTCTTTGCGCCGGACAAGACGGTGTTGCAATCCCTGCGGGAAATAGTGACGTTCGATAAAACAAAAGTTGTGCCGCCGGAATATGCCCGTGTGCTTGATGCGAACATCAGATTTCATTTCCTCGAAGAATCGGGTACGACGTTGAACACGATTGATAAATCTGATTACAACGTAATTATTTCAAATACACAAAAAATCATCGTTAAGAAAAAGCACAAGGAAACAAAACCGCAGGATGTTCTGTTCATGAGCGGTTCGCTGTTGTCTGCCGTTTACGGAGACGATGTGCTCGACGAAGACGAGGAATTGCGCGAAAGCGATAACCTCACGATAAACCAGCGATTTAAGAAGCTGTGCCGCCTTTACAACCTCGGAATTTACGTTGACGAAGCGCACCACCTTTT
>WRAG01000051.1 GCA_009780345.1 Oscillospiraceae bacterium | reverse complement strand
CGCAAGGCGAATCCACAGCCATCTGCAAGGACGTGGCATTAGCAAAATTATACTGAGGTTCCAAATCTTCGATTTGGCTAAACCGAAGGATACCTTTAGTGTGAAATTTTGATGCCACAGCCAGATTTTGACGGTTCTGCCAGCCCCGGCCCTGCGTGCCTTGAGGCACGCATTCCGCGGCAAGCCGCGGGGTATTTACCCGGCTGTCGCATCAAAAATGCCCTTGCAAGCAAGCATTTTTGCAAACTCGAATAAAAAAAGAGCCTTTCGGCTCTTTTTTTTTATAAACTATCGCCGAAGTCCGCTTTAAATTTCGCCGCCAATTTTTGCGGCCAATCGGAGGTAGGCTCCAACTTACCGAAGAAGAATCGCAAAATCTTCGGCTCGAACGTAAATCTTAATCCGCCGATAAGGTGGCGATTTTCGTATAGCCATGTCAGCCTGTCCGCGACATACTTCATTTGCGACAGTGTAAATACTCGTTTCGGCACGGCAAGTCGCATAAGTTCCATCTCCGCGAACCGCTCGCTTCCGTCCGCTTCGCGAGATTCGCTTAACGTTCCGCGTTCCATTCCACGAACGCCGCTCGCGATGTAAAACGCGGCGGTTAATGCGCCCGAGCGATATTCCTCAAGCGGCAAGTGGTCGCAAAACGCCATTGCGTTAACGTGACAGCCCAATCCGCCCGACGGCGTAACAATTGGAACGTTGTTTTTGATTAGCTCGTCGCACAACGCTTTAACGAATATCGGCGTTTGCTCGATTACGTTCATGTCCAAGCCCTCTAACAAGCCGACCGCCAACGCTTCCATCTCGCGCACAGACATTCCGCCGTAAGTCAAAAATCCTTCGTAAAGCGGCACAAGCGCTTGCATCGCAAGGTATAAATCCTCACGATTCATAAGAATTCCGCCGCCACGTGCGCAACCCAATTTTCGTGCCGAGAAGTATGTAATATCGAACAGTTTACCGAGTTCCAACGTGATTTCGTTCAACGATTTGTTTGCAAACTCTTTCTCGCGAGTTTTGATAAAGTAAAGATTGTCGGACAGCAATGACGCGTCGAATACCGTTAAAATTCCGTGTTCTTTCGCGACTTTCACGGTTTCACGCATGTTCGCGACCGACACAGGTTGTCCACCGATTAAGTTCGTACCCGCCTCAACACGCACAAACGCGATTTTGTCCGCGCCACGCTCGGCAATCTCTTTTTTCAAAAGATCAATATCCATATCGCCTTTGAAAGGCAAATCGCTGTTAACTTCCAGCCCCTCACGCTTAACGATCTCGACAACATCGCCGCCGTTTTGCTCGATATGCGCCTTTGTTGTTGTGAAGTGATAGTTCATAAGCACCGTTTGCCCGGGCTTTACGAAAGTTTTACAAATTATATTTTCACACGCGCGACCTTGATGGGTAGGCAGGAAATATTCGGTGCCGAAAACCTCTTTAATCACGCGCTCGAGCCGATAAAACGTCTCAGAACCGGCATACGCGTCGTCGACGTTCATCATTGCGGCGTATTGCTCCTGACTCATGGCGTTTACGCCGCTATCGGTAAGCATATCCAGAAAAACATCACGGTTTTTCAGCAAAAATGTGTTACAACCGCCCTCAAGCGCGGATTTCACACGCTCGTCAACAGGTAGCAAATTAACTTTTTGAACCATGCGCACCTTGTGCATTTCCATGGGAATGTTTTCCCTGCTTCTAAATTTTATCGACATTGACATTGTTAGCGCCTCCAATAAGTAAGATTTCATAATTGATTAATTATACCATTGTGTTGCGAAATTTGTCAAGAAATAATTTTCTAAAGACAAAAAAAGAGCCATAAGGCTCTTTTTTTTACTTCTTCAACGGCACTGCCTTGCCCTCAACCTGCTTCATCAACGCGCCAGTCGGACAAACTTCGGCGCACTTTCCGCAATCACTACACTCGTGCATATCGCCGGCGGGATTGACAAACGTCTCAAACCCTCGTCCAACAAGCCCCAAAATTCCCGCTCCGACATCCTCGGCGCAAAGTCGAACACACAGCCCGCATAAAACGCACTTGTCCGGCGTGCGATGAACGCCCGGAATATCGTCCTTTTGATCGTGGTGATTCATTTTCCCCTCGTATTTCTCGGGATGAACGTCATACTCGTTGGCATACTTTATCAACCTACACTCGAAATAGTCCAAACACCCGCATTCCAAACAGCGATTCGCCTCGCGCCTCGCCTCTTCTTCGGATAAACCAAGATTAATTTCAGCGAAATCATTCTTCCGCTCGTTCGCAGGGCGGTGCGGCATTTTCGCCCGCGCCTCTTTTTCTTTATGCGCCAAATCAGCCTCGGTTTTATCGGTTTTCACAAGATATTGCGGCTTAATTGTCAGTTGCTCAATTTTGAGGTGCTTATCAATAACCGATACCGCGCGTCTCGCCTCGCCAATGGCGGAAATAGCGATATCCGCGCCCTTATTGGTCGCGTCTCCAATCGCGAAAACTCCGTCTATATTAGTCTGAAACGTATGCTCGTCGGCAATAATAGTTCCTCGGTTCGTCTGCTTCAGCACTTCCAATCCGACACCGTCCAGCTTCTGTCCAATCGTCACGATTAGCGTATCAATTTCGATTGTTTCCTCTTGTCCCGCCACAGGCGTAGAAGTAAGCCGCCCAAGCTCGTCCGGCTCGCCCAACTCCATAATCTGCAAGCGAACAGCTTTCACTAATCCATCCTCGCCCAAAACCTCAATCGGATTCGTCAAATCCTTAAATATAACACCCTCTTCCTCGGCTTCAATAATCTCAATTTCTTGCGCAGGCATCTCGTTTCTCGTTCGGCGGTAAACATTATAAACCGCGTCCGCGCCAAGCCGCACAGCGGTTCGGCATGCGTCCATCGCAGTATTCCCTCCGCCCACAACCGCAACCTTGCGCCCGATGAAAACCTTATCATTCAAGTCAACATCACGAAGAAAATCAATTCCGCCGATAACGCCGTCCAAATCTTCGCCGGGACAGCCCAAACCAACGCTTGACCACGCGCCGACCGCGACAATCACCGCGTCAAACTTGCCGCGAAGCTCGTCCAGCGTCACATCACGCCCGATTTTCGTATTATTATAAAATTTTACGCCCATTTTCTCAATACCGTCAATCTCTCGCTGCAATATCGCTTTCGGCAAACGATACTCCGGAATTCCATACCGCAACATCCCGCCCATATGCGGCATTGCGTCGTAAACCGTGGCGTCGTGCCCTAAAATCCGCAAGAAATACGCCGCGCTTAACCCGCCCGGACCGCCGCCGATGATTGCGATATTTTTGCCGGTCGATTCCCCGACCTCGGCGGTGAAAACATCGCCGTTCGCGAGATCTAAGTCGGCAGCAAATTGCTTCAGCGCCAAAATCGAAATCGGTTCCTCCACTAACTGCCGCCTACACGCGTCCTCGCAAGGATGCGGGCAAACCCGCCCGATTGCCAACGGCAACGGAATTCTATCCTTAATTAATTTTATCGCCTCACCATACTCGCCGTTGGCGATCAGCCCGACATACCCTTGGCAGTCGGTCTGCGCAGGACAAGCTAACTTACACGGCGCAAGGCAATCGCCGGTATGGTCGCTGAGCAACAGCTCTAACGCCGATTGCCGCGTTTTATAAACCCGCTCGGTTTTGGTGTTTACGACCATTCCGTCCGCCGCCATTGTCGCGCAAGCGCGCAGCAATTTCGGCACATTCTCAACCTCAACCACGCAAATCCCGCACGAGCCGTATATTTCCACTCGCGCATCTTGACAAAGGGTAGGAATATTAATCCCATGTCGGCGAGCAACTTCCAAAATAGTCTGCCCGCTTTCGCCGACACACTCGCGGTTATTTATAGTTAATTTGATTTGATTAGTCATCTTGAATCCCTCTTTTCCACGGGCGGCAGAATGTCGCCCCTACACAACTTCTATCGCGTCAAACTTACACGCCGCAACGCACGCGCCGCACTTGGTACACTTTTCTTGTTCAATCATGTGCGGCTTCCTAACCTCGCCGCTAATCGCGCCGAAAGCGCACGCACGCACGCACAAAGTGCAGCCAACGCACTTCTCGGGAATAATTGTATATGTCAACAGCGGCTTACATTGCCGCGCCGTACATTTTTTGCGCAAAATATGGTCTTCATATTCGTTTCGGAAATAGCGCAACGTCGTCAAAACCGGATTCGGCGCGGTTTGCCCAAGCGCGCACAACGAACCTTCCTTAATCTGTTCCGCAAGATCGCTTAGAAGCTCGATATCGCCCTCGCGTCCGTCACCACCGCAAATCCGCTCTAATATTTCCAACATTCGGCGAGTTCCAATTCGGCAATGGGTACACTTGCCGCAACTCTCCTTGCAAGTAAAATCAAGGAAAAACCGCGCCATATCGACCATGCAAGTGCTCTCATCCATAACCACCATGCCGCCCGAACCCATAATCGCGCCCGTTTCGGCAAGCGCTTTGTAATCAATCACTGTGTCAATCAATTCCGCAGGAATACAGCCGCCCGACGGCCCGCCAAGCTGAACGGCTTTAAAGTTTTTGCCGTCCTTAATCCCGCCGCCAACGCCGTACACAACATCGCGAATCGTTTGCCCCATAGGAACCTCAACCAAACCGCCGTTCGCGATTTTCCCGGTCAACGCGAACACTTTTGTGCCTTTCGAGTTCTCTGTTCCAATCGCTGCGAACGCTTCGCCGCCGTTTCGTATAATCCACGGCACATTTGCGAACGTTTCGACGTTATTGATGTTACTCGGTTTTTGCCAATATCCTTTTTGCGCCGGAAACGGCGGTTTCAGCCGCGGCATCCCTCGCTCGCCCTCAAGCGACGCGATAAGCGCGGTTTCCTCGCCGCACACAAACGCGCCCGCGCCCGCTTTTATGCGTATATCAAAGCTAAAATCGCTTCCAAACAAATTATTTCCTAGGAAACCCATCGTACGCGCTTGCTCCAAAGCCTTTTCAAGCCGCACAATCGCAAGCGGATACTCCGCGCGGACATAAACAATCCCCTCGTCCGAACCAATCGCATAAGCGGCGATCAACATTCCCTCAATCATCGCATGCGGGTCGCCCTCGATCACCGCGCGATCCATAAACGCGCCGGGATCACCCTCGTCGGCGTTGCAGATGATATATTTCTTATTTAGCGCTTTATGTGAACCATCGTGTCTCGCGGATGTTTGTTCACACGAATCAGAACGCGGAAATGGTGCAGGCTCCGCCTGCCGGGCGGCGTTCCACTTAAACCACGTCGGAAATCCCGCGCCGCCGCGCCCGCCTAAGCCGGACAGCTTCATCTCTTCAATCACCTGTTCCGGCGTCATGGTTTTGACGCACTTTTCAATCGCCGCATATCCCTCGCGCGCGACATAATCGTCAATATTCTCAGGATCGATAATTCCGCAATTTCGAAGCGCAATTCGTTGTTGCGTTTCTATATTTTCCAAATCTTTCGGCGATATTTCGAAAGCCGCCGCGGCGCTTTGCTGCGAACTTGCGACATATTGCAAAATTCCCGCCACGGCGTCGGGAGTAACCTTAACAAACGTACGCGTTTCGCCGTTGCGGCTCAAAACATTCACAATCGGCTCTAAATAGCACGCGCCGATACAGCCGACCACCGAAACGGGGCAGTCGACACCCAACGCCGCAACGCCGTTTTCAAGCAACTCGAATATTTCGCCGGCGCCCGCGGCGTTTCCGCAACTTCCGCGTCCAACAGATATTTTCATTTAGGATTCCTCCTTTGCGATGGATTCAAGCACCTCGACGGTGCTCTTCTTGGTTAGATTCCCATACGTCTTATCGCCAATCATCATCGCCGGCGCAAGGGAACAACACCCAAGACACGCGACATTATTGTAAGTAAACAAACCATCGTCCGAAATTTCGCCCTCTTCAATCTTTAAGCATTCCCTAATCGCGTCCTCAATATCAGCCGAACCGTTAACATGACACGCGGTCCCCTGACAAAGTAAAATCAAGTTTTTCCCCGCCGGTTTGGTGCGAAATTGCGTGTAAAACGAAACCACACCCATAACTTTCGCGGGTTTCACGCCAATTCGGCGCGATATATACATCAAAAGGTCGGCAGGAAGATATCCGTATAAATCCTGCGCTTTTTGCAGAATTGTAATCAAACTGCCCGAAACATCAGCGTATTTCACAAGCGTCGGTTCAAGTAAACTAACATCTATATCCGAATCAGAAATTTTTAAATTATTCCCGCAATCACAACTCATGTAAAATTCCTCCCTTTCAAGCAAATTAAGACACACCATAGTATACAAAACTCCGATAACCTCTCGGATTATCGGAGTTTTGCACTAAAAAATTTTGGTGACCCGTACGGGACTCGAACCCGTGATGCCGCCGTGAAAGGGCGGAGTCTTAACCGCTTGACCAACGGGCCTTAAGGAGTTTAGTCTCAAAAAGAGCTAATTTCCATTGATTATAATATCACACTTTCAATTCTTTGTCAACAATCTTTTTGAAATTTTATAAAAAATTTTTTATACTGCTATATTTTGTCGCTAGGTATAAAAAAACCACAAGCATTGCTTGTGGTTTTTTTCATACAACTTTATCGCAACACCCCGCCTTTACGGCAAAGTAGTCCAGTCGATCATCCTGCTCGTTTGCAAGAAATTGTTAAGCAGCAACGATTGATCTAAAACGTTAATCTGGTTATCATCGTTCAAGTCTTGCTCTAACGCCTGCGCATGCGTCTGGAACATCGAATTTACCAACAGCGACCAGTCAAGCGTGTTGATTTCTTCG
>WRAG01000050.1 GCA_009780345.1 Oscillospiraceae bacterium | reverse complement strand
CCATCGAAATCTTGATTTCGCTAATGGTTCGTCCTTGAGGACTTCCCAAGAATTCAAGGCAGATGTTTTGCCGCAGAATGATTGGCTGAAGTCTACCGCAAGGGTGTCAACACACCCTTGTCGCTATGCGGCAGCAGCCGCACATATGCGCTTGTCAGCGCAAGACACCCTGCGCCCGTTGGGCGCAAAAACGGCTACGCCATCTCCCATAATCCATTGATATACGCCGCGCCGAGGGCACGGTCGTACAATCCGTATCCTGCGCGCCCACTCTCTCCCCAAATCATTCTTCCATGATCGGGACGGATATAGCCGTCAAAACCGTTATGTTTCAGCGTTTTTATAATCTTCGCCATATCAAGGCTGCCACATTCGGACAAGTGCGCCGATTCCTCAAAACTGCCGTCAGGCAAGTTTTTGACGTTGCGCAGGTGCAGAAAATGTATGCGTCCAAGCGATGAATACTTGTCAACCATTGCGGGAATGTCATTTGTCAAGGCGCAGCCCAAACTGCCCGTGCAAAAGGTCAAACCGTTATATTCGCTATCGTAAAGTTTCAGAAATCTGTCCAAATTCGCTTCACACGTGATAATTCGCGGCAAACTGAAAATCGGATACGGCGGATCGTCGGGGTGGATTGCCATTTTAACGCCAAACTCCTCCGCCACAGGGATTATCTCGCTTAAAAAGTGGGATAAATTCGCCCACAAATCCTCCTCAGTGATTGAAGCGTACTCGTCGAACAGGGTTTGCAAACCTTCCTTTTTATAGCTGCTATCCCAGCCGGGTAGAGCAAGTTCGCCGTTCAGCGGATCCATTTTATCAAGCTGATCTTTGTAGTAAACAAGCGTGGTTGAGCCGTCGGGCAGTTCTTTGTCGAGCTTTGTACGCGTCCAGTCGAACACGGGCATAAAGTTATAGCAAATCACCGAAACGCCTGCGCTGCCGAGGCGGCGAATGTTTTCTTTGTAATTTTCTATATACTGCTCGCGGGACGGCTTGCCAAGCTTAATATCTTCGTGAACCGGAACTGATTCGATAACGTCAAAGCCAAGTCCCGCCGCTTCTACGGTATTTTTGAGCGCGGAAATACTCGCCTCGCTCCAAATCAAGCCGACAGGAACGTCGTAAATGGCGGTTACGATGCTTTTCATGTTCGGGATTTGCCGAATATACTCAAGTTTTACGGCGTCGTCCGCGCCGTACCAGCGGAATGATAACTTCATTGTTCCATCTCCCTTTGTCAGAACGGATTTTTCTTAAACCAATTTTGCTCTGTCCAATATTTTACGTCGGCGCCTTCATTTGAGAATGTTTTTTCCTCTTTTTTTAGCATGCCGCGGCGGAAATGAAACATAAGCTTAATCAGCAAATAAGGCGAACGTTTTTTGCCGGAGACGACTTCTTTGTAAAATCGTTTCGCCGCTTTTTTGAGCTTCGTATCAAATTTTTCTTTGCGCTTCGGTTTGACTGTATCCCAATCTACCGCCCTAAGCGCGAAACCGAACGAATAAATCCTGTTTACGCCCCAAAATTTAAGGTTGGTGACGATTGTTTTCATTGCCGCCCTTGTTCCCGCGCCCGCTGTGGTTGAAAGGACGAACGCCTTTTTGGCAAACATTTCCGGGCGCGCCCTATGCACAACAAACATCCACGCGTAATGGTCGAAGAACGCCTTAACCGCGCCGGTGGTTTGCAATGCGTAAACCGGCGTTGTGAAAATTATGCCGTCGGCGGGAAGAAGTGCCTCCAAAATTGGCAGAGTGTATTCGGAATGCGGGCATAATTGCTCGTCTTTTTCGAGGCACAGCATACAACCTGCGCAAAATTCGGGCAAATCCTGCGGCAAGAAAAACTCGGTGAATTCTACATTTCCCAACGTCGTCATTTCATTTTTGAAAGTCTGCGCCGCGGCGTATGTGTTTCCTTTCCGCGGACTTCCGTTGATGATCACAATTTTCATAAAACTTCCTCTTCTAATATGTTTTTCAGCGCGTTCGCGGCGATTGCAAATTTGTCAATTTGCGAATTGACGACGTTCACCGCCGCAAATTTGCCGCCCTCCAGGCCGGCGAACCCGTCAAAATCGGCCAAGTGCGGCTCTATGCTTAGGAATCCTTCGAATCCGCGACGTTTCAATCTTCGTAAAATTTCGGCGATATTGCCGTCGCCCGCTCCGGCGGGAACGACGGCGCCATCGGATTTTCGCGCATCTTTGATGTGTAGATAATCCACGTAATCTTCCAGCGTTTCGAACGCCTTGAGCGTGTCAACGCCGCATTGTATAAAGTTTGCAGGATCAAATGTGGCGCGGATTTGCGGGAATGTTTGCAAAATTTCCAAACATCGCGCGGGCGTATCGCCGTAAATCTCTTTCTCGTTCTCGTGAAGCAGCGTGACGCCGCTACCAAAGCTTGCGTCAACAAGTTTCTCGAGTCGTTCCATAACTTCGTCTTTGTACAGCGTAATGGCGCCGTTTTGCGGCACGAAAAAGCTGAACATTCGGATATATTTGGTCTCCATGATTTGGGCGATTTCCAAAGTATGCTTAAACAAATCGAGGTGCGGCAGGAAATCGTCGGTAATTTTGATCTTTCCGATTGGCGAGCCGACGGCGGACAAAGCAAAGCCCCGCGCGTCAAGCTGTTTCTTGATTTCGCGCACTTCGTTCAGACTGTGTTCGGTGATGTTTCTTCCGTTTACGCCGCGCATTTCGATGTGTTTTATTTTGTGGCTATCAAGAACGTCCATTTGGACGGTTAAGTCTTTGTCAATCTCGTCCGCGAACGCGGATAGTATAAAGTTGTTCATATCGATTCCCCCAATAATATCATTGTACATGATTTAACAGGAAAGTTCAATGATTTTTAACAAAAAAAGAGCCGCAAGGCTCTTTTTGTTGAATTATGGATCATTTTATTTATCTGCGATAAACGTTGCCCGGCGCAAGTGCGCCATAACGGTTGATAAGCAGCTCGGAAACCGTCACGAAGATAAAACCTTCCTCTAACAACAAATCAATCGCTTTAACCGCGGCGTCTATCGTCGAGGCGTAAACATCGTGCATAAGAACAATGTCGCCGTTTTGAACTTTCACGCCGTTATCGTTCACAAAATGAGATAAAATCGCGGTTGCGTTTTGCGTTTCCCAATCTCTTGTATCTACCGACCACAGAATAAGCGGCAATCCAAATTCCGCCGCAACCGAGCGCACAGTAGCGTTTTGCCCGCCGTAAGGAGGACGAAACAGGGTCGGAGTCACGCCGGTGGCTTGATAAATCGCGTCGTGGCTGCGGTTTATTTCATCTCTGATTCGAGCGGCGGTTAAGCGAGTAAATAAAGGATGTCCGTAGGAATGAGATCCGATTTCGTGTCCGTCCCGCGCGATTCGCGCGGTAAGTTCGGGATACCTTGTCACTTGCGTTCCTAAAACGAAGAATGTGGCAACCACATTTCGTTCCGCCAACTCGTCTAACAATCGTTCGGTGTGCATAGACGGACCGTCGTCGAATGTAAACGCAATCACTCTATCCTCGGGCAGGATACTTCGGCTTAGCAAGTTAACCCATTTCTCGCCGAGATATGTAGAAATTTGAATCCACTCTTCGTCTTGCTCGAGGATTGTTACAACCTGCGGTTCGATTCTGAATATCGGAGATCCGAGCTTGTCGTCGTAAACCATTGTGTTGCGCGGTAAATAGCGCTTGTTTTCGGTTAAATAAGTCCACCATTCGCCGTTATATGTACTTATCTGCGCCCAGCCGTCGTCGTTCATTTGAATGATATTGACAGGTTGCGGGTCATAAGAGCCTTTTACTTCCGCTTGAAAATCCGGCTCGGCGTATGTAAGAAACGACCATGTAATATCATGAACACCGTCATCGGCTTGCGCCGCGCCGCAACCGGTGAATATGATTGCGGTGGCTAAAAGTAGCGCAATCGCAAGAAAAATTGTTCCAAGACACATGAATTTTTTTATGATATCCACCTCCGAATAAAGAGATACCCTAATCCGATCATTTATAACGTAATTGTACACCATTTGTCGAGTTTTGTCAAGATTTTAGAGTTGTTTTATCAATTTTTTAACATTTGCAATTTAAATGCAACATAAATGGTTGTTTTTTTATATCGTATGTGCTAAAATGAGATTCAGTGCATATTTTGAAAGGAGAAATTTAAATGAATCCGGTTAAACAATGGAGAAATGAAACACTTGCTAAAAAAATGGTTGATTTTTTGCCGACTTGCGGATATACCGCGTATTACGCGCAAAACGCGGACGAGGCGAAAGCTAAAATTTTGGAACTTATTCCGAAAGGTTCGTCTATCGCCATGGGCGGAAGCGTAACTTTGGGCGACATGGAAATTGTTGATATATTCAGAGGTGACGATTATAAGTTTTTCGAAAGGTTTAACGTTAAAAGTTATGACGAGCAGTATAATGTTTATCGCCAGTCGTTTTTGGCGGATTATTTGGTGACTTCGACGAACGCGCTTACCAAAAACGGCGAGCTTATGAATGTTGACAGCAGCGGGAACCGCGTTGCAGGAATGATTTTAGGGCCTGAGAATGTTATCATCGTTTGCGGGGTTAATAAAATTGTTGATAATCTTGACGAAGGATTTAAGCGGCTTCGCAAAGTCGGGCCGATGAATTGTCGACGGGTTGGACATCAAACGCCGTGTTTTGAGACCGCCGAATGTGAGGATTGCCAAATTCAGGCGAGAATGTGTAACTATACCGGGATTATACATAACGGACGGAAGCATGAAGGAAGATACACCATCATTGTTGTTGCGGAAGAATTAGGTTTTTAATCGATATGTATTAAAAGGAGGTAGCTACAATGATTATGCGTATTAAAACGCACGCGAAAATGATCGCCGCGCTTATGGCGATAGTAATATTTTTATCATTCGCGATTGGAATCGGAGCAAACGCGCAACAGCCTATTAGGGTTATTCTTGATGGACGAACTTTGCAATTTGACGTTCAGCCGACCATTATAAATGACCGGACAATGGTTCCGATGAGAGGAATTTTTGAAGCGCTTGGCGCGAATGTTGAATGGAACGAGGCAACTCGTACCGTTACCGCCACACGAGGCGCGTTGACTGTGCAAACCACTATCGGGAACAATGTTATCACCGTTAACGGCGTTCGAACCACAATGGATGTTGCGCCGGTTATCGTAAGCGATCGAACCCTTGTTCCGGTAAGGTTTATTTCGGAGGCGTTCGGATATGACGTTGAGTGGGACGGAGTTTCGAGGATTGTTAGTATTGATTCGCTTGTGATTGACAACGAAGTGAGCGATGTTATCAATCGTGAGGATTTGCTCGATGAAGATTTGGTTGTTCAAGATATGAATCCGGACGACGAGTGGTATCATTGGGGCTCGCAAGACTGGGTATGGATTGATTGAGATTCGTTTTAGAAAGAGGGGTTCAATTATGAAGAAACAAGTATCTAAGTTGATTGCGATTCTTGTGGTAATTACGATGTTGCCATTGGGATCGATTAGCGCGAACGCGGTTCCGAACAGACCTTTGCCGCCGCGCGGTGGGGAGAGCCGAATTGTTTGGCATCATCACGGTTGGGGCATTGGTACGATTGAAGTTTTCTTATCCAACAATAGCATTAATAATATAAACAGGCTTTTTGATATCGGATCAAGCGACGCCGCTAAAATTGTGTCTATTGCAAGCACTTTCAGGGATTTAGCAGGTGCGGCGTCGGCTCCTGCGGCGATAATCCCTATCGTTGCCAAAGAATTTGTATCCATGCTTATAGCCGAGGGGTTTGATCGATTACAAAACGCCAATTCGGGACGGGACGGCGTAATTTTCACGATGGGAGTTACGCAATGGGGAAATAACACAACTAGATTTCGCCCGCAATTGATGAGGATGGGAACGCCGCAGATGCGGGAAATAAGGCATGACAGCGTTCGTGTTTTCGCGAATCCCAACGACTTGAACTCTATAGGCACACTTGGTAGAACTAGAATATCAGTCATCGGCACCCGGTTGGACGCTTTTGAAGATAATATGAGATGGTATTTGCTGGATTCCGGCGGTTGGATTCGTGCGGTTATGGCGTCTGAAGTGCCTCGTGACATAAATATCACCGCAACTGCTTATCCAAGCGGGCGCGGCACTGTTATGGGCGTTGGAGACGGAACTTTGGGCTTCTATCGTGGGCAACGCGTGCGGTTGAGCGCGCACCCGAGCCGCGGTTGGGAGTTTTCCGGTTGGTATGAAAACGGCAATCGGATTACCGGCTTAAATCCGTTGGAATTTTCAGCCGAGCAACGAAGAACGATTCAGGCTCGGTTTAGATATACCGGCGCGCAGATCATTAGAGACAGAGTTGCCATCACCACAACAAGTTTGCCTGACGGTCAGGTTAGACGTGCGTTCAACGCGCGAATTCTTGCAACCGGAGCGACGCCCATTACATGGACGGTGGCGTCGGGCAGTTTGCCGAACGGCTTAAACCTTAACCGAAACACAGGCGAGATTACAGGGACGCCGACGACTGAGGGCACTTTTACTTTCACGGTGCGTGCGGCAAACAATGCAACGCGAGATGAGCGGCAATTCACAATTAGGATAAATGACAACACTTTGCAAGTTTGGCAGATGGAAATTTTGCCGGCGTCGGGGCAGCGGTTCACCACAAGAGCCGACACGCCTGTTCGAGAAAGACCGTATGCGCGGTATCCGATATTAGAAAGGTTTCCAATCGGGCGCGCGATAACCGTAAACGGCAGAGGCAGAAACTCTGAAGGCAATATGTGGTACAGATTTACTGAAAACGGTAGGGAAAGATGGATTTACAGCGGGAACTTATCTGCGACGAACCCGGTTCCGCAGACGCCGCCGGTTTGCACCAATCACAATTGGAACGATAGAGGATTTTGCACGAGGTGCGGCGCGGAATTTAGGATAAAT
>WRAG01000049.1 GCA_009780345.1 Oscillospiraceae bacterium | reverse complement strand
TATTTTGGTAGAGTGCTATGTTTGCAGTAACTTTCGCCCGTGGTTCCGCCAGCGGGGTACCCGCGCGTTTTGTGCGTGGGTCGCGGCGGGGAGGGCGACGGTTTTGATCAAACTTTTGTCGCGCAAAAGTTTGCTGGATTGGCAAGGACTGGTCCTTGCCGCGCCGCGCGCGCCCGCGCAACGCCTGCCGCCGCAGCGGCAAAAATAGTTTTTAGGGCAAAGCCCTAAAAACTAAGCGGTAACAGCCGCACATATGCGCTTGTCAGCGCAAAAACCACGCGCTGCCAGGCGCAAAATGTAGAATTTTGAAGTACGCTTTGCATTGACATTTAATCTCCAATTTGCTACAATGATTGGGAAACATTACCAATTATTCGGAGGCAAAACAATGGAAATTAACTTAGAACGAATCCAAAACACCCTAATCGTCAAGCTCGCCGGCGAAATTGATCATCACAGCGCGGCAAATATCCGCACGGCGGTGGATAACGAACTTACATTTTCGCCGATAAAAAATATCGTATTCGACTTCGGCGGCGTAACGTTTATGGACAGTTCGGGAATCGGCATGGTAATCGGACGCTATAAACAAGCGAAAGCGCGCGGCGGCAAAATACTGATAGTCCGCGCGAAGCCGCAGGTAGACAAGCTTTTAGAACTTTCGGGAATAAAGAAAATAATCGAAATCAATGGGGAGGTAGGCAACCTTGGATAATTTTTTGAAACTTGAATTTCCAGCGAAAAGCGCGAACGAATCTTTCGCGCGCGCGGCGGTTGCAGCGTTCGCGGCGCAGCTTGATATGTCGGTTTCGGAAATGGCGGACATCAAAACCGCCGTATCCGAGGCTGTTACCAACGCAATCGTCCACGGATACGGCAATTCGCGCGGAATTGTCTACATATATTGCAAAATTGTGGGGAACGAAATACATATCACTGTGGAAGACAAGGGCGCAGGAATCTCGAACATCGAGCAGGCGAAACAACCTTTGTTCACAACAGGAAACGCGGAAGAGCGTAGTGGTATGGGATTCACCGTTATGGAAACCTTTATGGACAAGCTTGAGGTTGAATCGGCTTTGGACATCGGAACAAAGGTTACAATGGTGAAAAAAATCGGAAAAGGAGTTCCCGACAATCAGAATGATGACTGAAAAAAGTAGCCTTACAACCGAAGAACTTTTGGCGCGCGTAAAAACGGGTGATAAAACCGCCGAAAGCACAATTATCGAACAGAATATGGGGCTTGTTTGGAGCGTCGTAAAACGCTTCTACAACCGTGGACACGAGCCGGACGACTTGTTCCAGGTCGGCTGTATCGGAATGTTGAAAGCCGTGCAAAAATTCGACTTTTCGTTCGACGTAAAATTCTCAACTTACGCGGTTCCGGTAATCATGGGCGAAATCAAGCGATTTATCCGCGACGATGGAATCATCAAAGTCAGCCGAAGCCTAAAAGAGACCGCCTACCGCGCAAGCGTGGTCAAAGAAACCCTGCAAAAACAGCTTCTCCGCGAACCGACAATCGCCGAAATCGCCGAAAAGCTGGGAATCTCCGCCGAAGAGCTGGCAACCGCCATGGATGCCGCCATCGCGCCCGAATCCATCTACGCCGAAAGCGAAACCCGCAAAAGTCAGGTCGAAAAGCTGGAAGCCCCCGAAGATTACGAGGGCGAAGTCATTGACAAGCTGATTATCCGCGACGCGCTAAGCTCCTTCGCGCCGAGAGAGCGGCAAATTATCATACTTCGGTATTTTAAGCAGAAAACGCAATCCCAAATCGCGCAAATGCTTGGAATATCGCAAGTTCAAGTGTCGCGTATCGAAAAAGCCGCATTGCTGCAAATGAGGAAGATAATTTCGGGCAGTAAGTAAAAAGCGTAAAAATAGGAAACATAAATATCAACACCCTCGGCGCGAAAGCGACGAGGGTGTTTCCGTGCAATGGGCATTGTTTGAATTTTTCAAATTCAATATGCAAAATCTTTGATTTTGCAGTAGAAATGCAAGCATTTCTACACGCTATGCCCATTATAGCGTGATAAGTTAACTTATTCATTGCTAATCGCGACGGCGTGGGCAATCGCCGGGATAGTTTCGCCTTGCAAAGTCGTGGTTGGGCTCATAAGCGCGCCGGTGGCGATAAACAGCACATTGTTGAACACTTTGTCTGTCATACTTTTGAGGATATATCCGCATAACGTCGCCGCGCTGCAACCGCAGCCGCTTCCGCCGGCGGATACGTCCTGCTGCTCCAAATCGAAAATCATACAACCGCAATCATCATACTTATCCAAAATATATCCGTTCTTTTCCATCATTTCAATGGTGATGGCGCGTCCGACAGCGCCGAGGTCGCCTGTTACGATCAAATCATAGAAATCGGGCGTTCGTCCTGTATCCTGAAAGTGCGCCGTCATGGTATCAACCGCCGCGGGCGCCATAGCCGAACCCATATTGTTCGGATCTTTGATTCCCATATCCACAATTTTCCCCGTCGTAACGTGGCGGATATACGGCCCGCTTCCGTTTTTCGACACAATCGCCGCGCCCGCGCCTGTAACCGTCCACTGTGACGTTGGAGTGCGCTGCCCGCCGTATTCAAGCGGCATACGAAACTGCCGCTCGGCGGTGCAGAAGTGACTTGAGGTTACCGCCGCGCTGTAATCGGAAAATCCGCCGTCGGTCAGCATTGCCGCGAGGCTGAGACTTTCCGCCATTGTGGAGCAGGCTCCGAATAAACCGAAAAACGGCACTCCCATCTCCCGCAATCCGAACGTCGAGCCGATAGATTGGTTCAGCAGGTCGCCCGCGAGCAGGTAATGTAGGTTTGATTCGGTAACATTCCCCTTTTTCAGCGCGGTCATTACCGCTTCGCGTTGCATCTTGCTTTCGGTTTTTTCCCAACTTTCCTCGCCCCATTCGGCGTCTTCGATAATCGTGTCGAAATAGTTTGAGAGCGGGCCTTCTCCCTCTTTTACGCCGACGATTGCCGCGCTTGAGATGATACTTACGTTACTTTCTATTATAACGGTTTGCTTGCCTAATCGCTTTGGCATTTTGCGTCGTCCTTTCTTCTATATAATTAAGTAGTAAATCAAGCCGCCAATAATGGAGGTTACTATTCCATACACCAAAACCGGGCCGGCGATTACAAACATTTTTGCGGCGAGACCCAAAACGTAGCCCTCTTTTTTGAACTCCATGGCGGGCGCAACGATTGAGTTCGCGAACCCTGTGATTGGCACGAGCGTTCCCGCGCCGGCGAACTTCGCGACGTCGTCATAGATGTTAAGTCCCGTCGCGAGCGCACCGAGGAATATCAGCGTTATCGGCACCAACGCTCTGACCGTTTCGGTTTCCATATTTAAGACTCGTTCGTAAAAATCGCCGATTCCCTGTCCGATTACGCAAATCGCGCCGCCGATTAGGAATGCGAACAGCATGTTTTTAAGCAGCGGACTGTTCGGCGACTTTTGCTCGACATACTTTTTGTATTCCTCTTTAGTGTATTTTTTCAATATAAATTCCTCCCTTTGTCTTTTGCAGATATTGGTATATTATTTGGAAGTTTTGGGATTTTTATACGTAAAAGCTTGACTTTCGCATTTGCAGAGTATAAAATGGACTTAATTCATGAAGCGAGGCGATAATTATGATGAAAGATCAGCATAGATGGAGCTTAGAAATCAGCGAAATTGAATTTACTTTTTCGGATAGGGGAAGCTTTGGCACAGTTTTTTGGCAACGCAGGAAAGAGTTGCGTTTATTAGCCGGCGCGAAGTTAACGCCCGACCCGCAGATTAACAAAGACGGAACGCTGAATTTTTCGGCGAAAGTTGCCAAGTCGCTTCGCGCGGAGCATGCGGATAAAATTGCAGACGGCGTTACCACCGAGGATATCATTTTTCCGTCACCGAATGAGTTGGGAATTTTCCTGCGTTTCGGCGGAGATAACACTTGGCTTGCTTTGAAAGATAAGAATGGCAAGACTTTGCACGATTGGAGCAAGGTTGAATAAGATTATATAACTAAAAAACAAAAACCGCGCAACACTAATATGTGTTGCGCGGTTTCTTGATATTCGAACCTTATTAATCTTCACCTTGAGCCATAGTGTAGCCCGGTTCACCGTCGATTTCCAATAATTTTTCTACATGCATCCATTGATGAACGGCAGAAATTCGTGTCAGCAATTCTAAAATAATCAACGGCGACGCGTCCGCCTCAGTATCCCGCAGAACAAAGCGGCAACGCCAATGATCAACGCAATCAGGAGTAGTATCGCCAACAGGATAAACCTTTGTGCCGCGATTTGAAATCATTTTAAGACGAAAATCAGATGTTTCCGCAATTTTATCTAAACTATTGCCAAGCGACTCCGCATCTTGTCCCCACTCAACAAAAATATCCGCGCCGATTACACGTCTTGATTTAGGGATAACAAAAACAGGATCGCTCGATATATTCGGCATTTTGATTTCTTTATGATCACGCGCTTGCCATTTGGAAGGCTTGCGTCCAAGGTTTTCGATAATCTTTTTGGTATATACGCTTGTAGGAGCGCCTTTGTCATAGCCGACAACATCGCCCGTCGCCGCTTCGCCCTCTTCAATCGTAACCATAACCGCGTTTTCTATCAACGTCGCCGCGTCAAACTCGCCGATGTGCCGAAGCATCATTACGGCGGAAAGAATGACCGCGGTAGGGTTAATCACATCCCTGCCGGCATACTTTGGCGCCGAACCGTGAACGGCTTCAAAGATAGCCACATCGTTCCCCAAATTCGCAGTCGGCGCGAAACCAAGCCCGCCCACCAATCCCGACGTAAGATCGCTGATAATATCGCCATTCATGTTGGTGGTAACAATTACGTCGTATTGTTCCGGCTTTTTAACCAATTGATGCGCGCAGTTATCAATAATTACGTGCCAAGATTCAATATCGGGATATTCCGGCGCGATTTCTTCAAAGGTTTTTTTAAGCAACCCTTCGGTAAGCTTCATTATATTGGCTTTTGTCGCGCAAACAACAGATTTTCTGCCCTCAGCTCGCGCGAATTCGAAAGCCGTTCGAACTATTTTCTCACAGCCCTTGCGCGAAATCAATTTAAGACATTGCGCAACTCCCGGCGTCTGCATATGCTCAATTCCGGCATACAAATCTTCAACGTTCTCACGAACCACAACCAAGTCTATCCCACGCCCGCTGTAAGGAGTCGTAACCCCCGGGAATTCGCGCACGGGGCGAATATTCGCATACGTTTCAAAAAGTTTGCGCAACGTTACATTCGCGCTTTTCTGACCAAAACCTACCGGCGTTCCCAAAGGTCCCTTTAAAACTACACGAGTTTTTTTAATGGACTCAATGGTATCGGCAGGAACGCCCGACGGAATCCCTTGTTTAAATACACGCTCCCCCGCGTGGCGCTCTTCCCACTCAATATCGACACCCGCGGCGTCAATGATTTGCATAGCGGCGTTGATACATTCGGGGCCTATCCCGTCCCCGGGAATAACGGTGACTACTCTTTTAGTATTTTGCATTTTTTAATCCTCCATTTGAGACTTGACTTTGCTGGTTTTTGCAAAGTCATAGCCGAAAAGTGCAGGGGCGTAAGGTTTTTGCTGTTTTTGCAAAAATCCACAGCCATCTGCCTATATAAATGCCGCTAAAAGCGGATTTGTTTCATACAGTTCTCATTTTAAGCGTTTTTGCCGTTCTTGTCAAGCAAAATCCTTAAAATACAAACTGCACAAGCAACATATAAATAACAGTCCCCGCGGCGATGGAAATCAACGTATTCTTTTTCCAAATATGAAGCAATACGACAGCAAGGATGGCTACGCCTTCAGGTATACCGCGCGGCGACGTCGTTAAATCAATATATCGCAAACAATATACCACCAAAAGCCCGATAGCCGCTGCGGGAAGCACTTTCCCCAAATAATGCACATATCGCGGCGCCGATTTTGCGTTCGGAAATAACAAAAACGGCAAAAATCGCGTTATAGCCGTGCCGATTGACAGAATTCCTATTATTATTAAAGCCTGCGTTGTTGTTGGCATCATTCATCCACCTCCGTCGTAAGTTTCTTGCGAAATACAGTCAAACATACAACGATTAGAGCCATCGCGGGGATGATAAAGTTCTCCGCGCCGAAAATCAGCAAACTCACCAACGCCGCGCCAACACCGATTAGCGCGGGAGAGCGATTTTTTCGCGTTTGCCATTGATTTAAGAATACGACCACGAAAAAAGCGGTCATCACGAAGTATATGCCTTGAGTGTTGAACGCCAAATGCGGCCCGATAAGCGCGCCCGCGACGCTGCCAAGCACCCAATAGCTTTGGTTCAGCAGGGTTACGCTAAGCATAAACGCTCGCTTGTCAATGTTTGTCGGCGGCTCGGTTGAGCAAAGTATTGAAAACGTTTCGTCGCACATGCCGAAGATGAGGTAAGGCTTGATTTTGCCGATGGAATTAAACTTTTCAAGCATTGATATTCCGTAAAACAGATGCCTCGCATTTACCGAAAGCGCTATCAAAAATGCAAGCAGCGGGTCGAACGCGGCGGTAAGCAGGCCGATTCCCACGAACTGCAACGCTCCGGCGAAAACAACGCTGCTCGTTAAAAGCGTCCACGTCCAGCCGTATCCCGCATTGCTCATAAGTATGCCGTAAGCGGCTCCTAAAAAGAGAAAGCCGGTCAGCACGGGTATGGTATGAGGAAATGCCGCCCGCATGGCGTTAGGTAGTTTTTTTAACATAGCTCTCTTCCTCTCATTTCAATATATAAGTATAGCCTAATTTTCGACAAATTGCAAACAGTAATTTTTGATTGTCTTTTGAATTGAATTTTGAATAAAAAAAAGAAAATGTGGAAATGATTGGAGTATGTTGACATAATTCGCGCCTGAAGTTGACATAATTTGCCTCGAAAGCGAAAAACAGTTGACATAATAATTAGGAGGGATAAGTTGCATGGATTATGTAAATGCGTTTTGGGTTGGCGGACTGATTTGCGCCGCCGCGCAAATTTTAATTGATAAAACTAAGCTAAGTCCGGGCAGGATATTGACTTTGTTGGTTGTCGCGGGCGTTATTTTGGGATTCGTGGGCGTATACGGACCGTTTGAGAATTTCGCGGGCGCGGGCGCGACGGTGCCTATTACAGGGTTCGGGTATGCGCTTGCGCGGGGAGCGGTTGACGGCGCGCGTGAGAGCGGAATTTTGGGCGCGTTTACCGGCGGAGTTAAAGGGACGGCCGCCGGGATTGCCGCGGCGATATTTTTCGGGTTTTTGATTGCCGTGATATTCAAACCACGGCAGAAGAGGTGAAAATTTTTTCAGCGCGAACCTTTGATTTATATAGGTTTTTTTGGCGTGTAAAAAAATATTTGAAAATTTTCAAAATTTTTTCAAAAAAAGTGTTGACAAGCTGGATTTTGCATGTTATAATGATTTTCGCTCCTGTCGAGGGGCGGTTGTTTTGAGGGGGCGCAAGTGCTTTCAAAACAAAGTGATAATTGAAAAGTAAATAGTGTGAAGAGCAACCAGTTGGCAATGTTCATACCCTGAATATTGTCAACACACCGGTGATGCAGACTGTGGAGTGAAAATGAAGCAGCGCATTGCCAAAT
>WRAG01000048.1 GCA_009780345.1 Oscillospiraceae bacterium | reverse complement strand
TCGTCCTTGCAGATGGCTGTGGATTCTTGCAAAAAACGCAAGAATCTTACGCCCCTGCACTTTTCGGCTACCGCTTGCGAACATTCACGCAAGCGAAGTCTCAAACGAAGGGTTTCCCAAGAATGCGAGTCGCTTTTTGACAAGTTTGATTGGCGGAAACCTACCGCAAGGGCTGGTCCTTGACAGATTAAAAAATAAAAATTTGATATTAAAGAAAAAGAAATTAGGTGAATCACTTGGAAGATGAAAGAATAATCTCAACCGAATTTTCGGGCGAGGATAACGAAATCGAATACTCCCTGCGCCCGAAAACCATGCAGGAATACGTCGGACAGGAGAAAGCGAAAGAAAATCTTTCGATTTTTATCGAGGCGGCGCGGCAACGCGGCGAGCCTCTTGATCATGTTCTTCTCTATGGACCGCCGGGGCTTGGAAAGACGACTTTGTCATCTATCATCGCTAACGAAATGAACTCTAACATCCGAATTACAAGCGGCCCCGCAATCGAGAAGCCGGGCGATTTGGCGGCGTTGCTTACAAATTTGTCGGAGTACGATATCCTGTTTGTGGATGAAATCCATCGCCTATCCCGAGCGGTTGAGGAGATTTTATATCCCGCAATGGAAGATTACGCGCTGGATATCATTATCGGCAAAGGTCCGTCGGCGCGGAGCATTCGTCTTGATCTGCCGAAATTCACGCTAATCGGCGCGACAACCCGCGCGGGCGCATTAACCGCGCCGCTTCGTGACCGTTTCGGCGTTATAAGCCGTCTTGAACTTTATACGCACGACGAACTTGCGCAAATCGTTACTCGAAGCGCCGGAATTTTAAATATCGAAATCGAGCCTGCCGGCGCACGCGAAATTGCCTCCCGCTCTCGCGGAACGCCACGTATCGCGAACCGCTTACTGCGCCGAGTACGTGATTACGCGCAAATTCGCGCGGACGGAATTATCACCAAAGATGTCGCCGACAAAGCGTTGATTATGCTTGAAGTGGACGCAATCGGGCTCGACGCGGTGGATAAACGAATGATGTTAAGTATTATTAAGATGTTTGACGGCGGCCCGGTCGGGCTTGACACTCTCGCCGCGACAATCGGCGAAGAAGCAACCACCATCGAAGACGTATACGAGCCGTATTTGATGCAAATGGGGTTTATCAACCGAACACCGCGCGGCAGAGTGGCAACACGACTGGCGCACGAGCATTTCGGCGTGAAGTTTAACGACGGAAATAACAGCAATCAACTTGAATTTTAATCACATTCAATCTCTTTCGGCTTCCTAAACCGCCATATCGCGAAAGCGGTCGAGCAAATCAAGATAAGTTCGTTCAACGCGACGACATACGCGCTTGAAAGCAAGCTGTATACGCTGAATCCTGTGGCGGTTATGATAAATGTGGCGCGTGTTACCTGCAATTTATCCTGCCACATTCCGTACAGCCTTACAAGCGGCGAGAGCATAAGAAGGGATATCCACCCTTCCCACGAGAGCAGCACCATGGTAATATGTATCGCCATCAGCCCGATTAAAACCCAAATCGGCGCGCGTTTGTCAAGTCGAGCGTATAAATATAGCACAAACACACGGAACATGATTGACGATACCGTAAATATTCCCGTGGTTGCGTTAAGTAGCCAAAAACTGCCTAACTGCAACGCGTTGGCGATTAGGTTACACAATAGCAAACTTGTTTTCGTTTTCATATGCGGCGATAGAATCGCCCCAAGTATTATTACCAACACGCCAAGTATCTGCGCAACCACAAAAGCCATATTAAGCCCCATCCTCTCGAATTATGATTATAAAGTAATTTGAAGAGGAAGTCAATCGTGAATTAAAGAAACAAAAAAGCCCGAGTTTTCACTCGGGCTTTTTCTATGTAAATTTTACGCACATTTGCAATCGTCGCAACATCTGTTTCCCTCCGAACAGTTGCAAACATCACAGCCACAACCGCATTCGCATTTCCATATCGTCATGATTTTCACCTCACTTTCATTTTAAAATTATATAAATTACACGTGTAATTCTTTGCAATCGCAATCCTCGTCACATATACATTCCTCAGAATTGCCACCCTTAGTACATAAACATCCTTTGATATCCTCAACCGTTTGGTTGTTTAAAGAATACATCGTCATTTTCCCATCTTTTCTCGCGCTCACAAGCCCGCAATCGCAAAGAATCTTCATATGATGCGAAAGCGTCGGCTGCGTAATATCAAAATTTTCCAACAAATTGCAGGCACACTTATCCCCGCAAGAGAGCATATCAACGATTTGTAGTCTGTTCTTATCTGCAAGCGCCTTGAACAGCACGGCGTTTTGCGTGTATTTATCTACCATGGTTTTTTCACTCCTTTCGAATAGATAATTATCTATATGTTTGATTATACAATATATATAGACGTTTGTCAATATGTTTTTTCAAAATTTTTGAATAAATTTTAATCACCACCGTAAATACTAGTAACGAAAGGAGCTGTTCACATGAGCAAAAACAAGAAACCGAAAGAAAAAACCACTAACAACGCGGGCGAGAGCCAAAAACTCGGCAATAAAAAGAATATGCCAATCGGTTCCGACCGACGCGGTGGACAAAATACTAAATAGCATACAAAAAAGCCTGCAAAACTAATGTTTTGCAGGCTTTTTTAATTGTAGGGGCGGCATTCTGCCGCCAGTCGTCGAATTCGAAATGTTGATCAAAATCATCTTTGATTGTTGCGGGCGGCGAAACGCCGCCCCTACATTAATCTAATTTAAGTTTTGTATATTACAAAGCTTCGCATACGCGCCGTTTTGGCGAATCAACGCATCATGTTTGCCCTGCTCAACAATCCGCCCGTTTTCCAGTACGACGATTTTATCCGCGCTTTGTATGGTTGACAAACGGTGCGCTATCACAATTAACGTTCGCGTGCCGGCAATTCTGCTTATCGCTTGCTGAATTTCCTTTTCCGTTTCGGTGTCAACCGACGACGTCGCTTCGTCCAATATCAAAATCGGCGAGTTTCGCAAAACCGAACGAGCGATTGAAATCCGCTGCTTCTGCCCACCGGAGAGGCGAACACCCCGCTCGCCGATTACCGTATCATATCCTTCCGGCAAAGATTCGATATACTCCGCGATACACGCCGTTCGCGCCGCGGATTTTATCTGTTCGAAAGTAGCGTCCGCACTTCCATACGCAATATTTTCGCTAATTGTTCCGTTAAACAAAAATACGTCTTGCAGCACCAAACTCAACTGATTCCGCAAACTTTCAAGCGTCATATCACGCAAATCTATGCCGTCCATTGTGATACTGCCTTTGTCGGGATCATAAAATCGCGTAATAAGCGCCGATATTGTGCTTTTCCCGACTCCCGTCGGGCCGACAAGCGCAACCATTTCGCCCGGACTGACATCAATGGTTATATCGTCAAGCACCTGTAAATCGTCTTTGTAGGAAAACGATACATGGTTAAAACTCAACTGTCCCGACAGTTTTCCGACGCTTATCGCGTTCGGCTTATCTTGAATGGACGATTCGGTGTCAAGAACTTCAAACACCCGCTCGGCGCCCGCCAACGCCGATTGAAAATCCTCAACCATGCGCGCAAGCTGCGTTATCGGCGGATATAACATCGCCAAATAAAGCAAAAACGCAAACAAATCGGGCATGCTAAATCCCGTGCTTAGCGCAAGCATAGGTCCCGCGATAAGCATAATAATCATGCCGATTGACGCGATAAATTCAACCGACGGATGAAGAATTCCCATATAATACAACGCGCGTATCAATGCGTTCGAATATTCGTTCGCGCTTTTTGAAACTCTGCCCGATTCATGTTCCTGCTTGTTAAACACCTGAATTTCTTTCATCCCCGAGAAGTTGTCTTGCAAAACGCTGTTTAATTCCGCGATTTTTTCTTGCCCAACACGGAAATGTTTGCGAATTCGCCGCACGATAAACGACATAAGCAAAATAAACGGAATCGGTATGCTGATCAGCATAGCAAGCCGCGGATTAATGGATAAAAGAATCGCGTATACGCCGACGAGCGTAAGCACACTTGTAATCAAATCGGGGATCGCGTGGGCGATTAAGTTTTCGAACGTCGCGGTGTCGTTAACCACTTTTGACATCAATTCTCCGGTCTGCTTGTCGTGGTAATAGCTCATGGACAAACTTTGAAATTGATTATACAGCCGCACACGCACAAACGCGACAAGCTTCCACGACGCAATATGCGGCAAATAGCTTGTCAAAAACCTGAACATCGCCCGCAATGCGTATAAGCCAAGCAAAATAAGCGCAAGCGTAACAACGCTTCGCATCTCATAGGCTAATCTGTTATTTTCCCAAATTTCGGTTATGCGCCTTACGATTAAAGGCGCGGCTAAGCTAACCGCGGTTGCGGCAATCAACGTAAATGTTGCCGCGATGATATAATACTTCCACGGTTTTGCCATTTTAAATAAGCGAATAATATATTTCATTTTCTGCCTCGCATATGTATAGTAATTTTCTGCCACTCGGAAACAACAGTATAACCGTTTTTCCCATATATGTCAATCCGTATCATATAAAATTTAAGGCTGCCGACAAATTGCCGGCAGCCTTTTTAAAAATGTGCCTTGTCGCACGATTTACTTCACGGTTTACTTTATACTTAAAATTCCTTTGTTGCCGCGTTCATAAGAGATGAACGGAAAGCAACTTTTTTAATCGGCATCTTATCTTTAAGAAGTTCGTAAAAAAGTTCGCAAAGATTCTCGCAAGTGGAAACTTTTTTGGTGACAACGATTCTATATTCCGGATATGACCAAGCTAATTTGTGATCTATCTTTTTAAGCGGAACACAATATTTCGGATCGTTCACGATGCCTTCTTTTTTATAAGTTGCAAGAACCGCGTCAAGAAGCGGGTCGCCTTCTTGAAATAATGTCGCATGGTGAAAGTTATCCAAAACTTCAGCCCAAGCGATTTTTTGCGCCTCTTTACATGGGAACGCAAAACCCGTTACCGGATCTACCTTATCTTCAAGTTCTATAGTCAAAAGGCCCGAATGTCCATGAAGATGTTTCGCTTCGCGCGGCCAGTCCATAAACCTGTGCGCGTATTGAAAATCAACATTCATAATTGATCTATACTTATTACTCATATTTTTGTCTCCCTTTCAATTAATATTATAATATTAATTTTTATAATTCGGTTTTCCACAGCCCGTGCAGGTTGCAGTAAGCAAAAACCACTTTCGGCTCATCATCCGCAAACGAAAACTTTGCAACAGGCGCGGCGCCTATGTTTAAACACTTTCGTTGCCCGCCGTTCGCGGTTTCAACGTAGATAAACGAGATATGATGCTCTTCTGTCATCGGATGCGGAACGCTTCCAACCTCAACCGTAAGCGTATTCCCCGACATGGTTGCAACCGGCAAATGTTTTTCAACGCTTGCCTCAACCGTGTTGGCGATAAGCTCCGCCATTGGTTCGCCGCAGCATACCAACGGAACACCCTTATCGTCAATCAACCCCACCAAATTTCCGCAATGTTTGCAGATGTAAAACTTCTGATTTCTACACATTTTAATCTCCTCCTTATTTTTAGTTTTAATACGTAGTACATGAATTGTAACAAATAAACCTACTGCTGTCAAAAGAATATAAGCCCAAGTTTTCCGCATAATGATCATTGAAATCGCAAGAGTTATCCAAAGATAAATGATACAACCTATTTTCAACCCAAGGCTAATTCCTTGCTTTGTATGGAAGTCTTCAATAAAAGGCCCGATAAAACGATTCCGTTCAAAAAAACCATATATTTTTTTATTGCTCGCGGAAAAACAAGTTGCCGAAAGCAGAATAAGCGGTGTTGAGGGCACAAACGGTATAATTATGCCAATCGCGCCCACTCCCAAAAGTAAAAATCCGCAAATCAGCAATATAAATTTTTTAATGTTCATATTTATATGCTAATCTTCAAAAGGCTTCCAACCTGCCTCGCTTGTAGCGGCAAGCCGCTCAACGGCGCGCCCGTTTGATGAGTTAGCTTTTTCTTGTTTTTGTTCATAATGCCCCCTCCTCCTCTAAACTAAATTTCCATACTGATATAACCAAAATTTTCGCAGAAACGGGGACAACTATAATCTTATTTTCGAAAACTTACTCATTTAAAATAAAAAAAGGTCGCCTGTAAAGACGACCTTTTTGCTATTCTGTTACTTCCTCAAAACTTTCAGGTCCTGCGCCGCACACCGGACAAACATCCGGCGGAGTTTCGCCTTCATGAATATAACCACACGGTATACACATCCATTTTTTCATTATCCCCACTCCTTTGTAAATAAAATTTTTACTAAACATATTGTAACACAACTGCATAGAAGATTTCAAGTGGTTTTCTTAATTTTAAAATTTACATCGGTAAAACTAAAACCGCCTAAATAGGCGGTTTTTATAATACATGGCAACAGACCTCACATCAGATATAGTCAAACACCGCCATTTGTTATATACGTAGTAAATAAGTTTTTTCTTATGTTTAACTTAGTTATTGCCGATAATGCACCCTAGTAGACATTACAGCAATTCAATTTCATCTTCAGAAAACCAACTATTTGAAATCGCTGTTCTCTTAACTGCCTCTACATATCCTGTATAAGCGATTACTGCAAGACTTCTTTCTACTCGAGTATTGTAGCATTTATCATAATTATAATCTCCCGCAATTTAGTCAAAAGAAAAAATATGCGGCGGCACAAGGATGATGAAATGTGCCACCGCATCGAAGTGTAGATATAAGAATGAGGGAAAAGAAAGGAATCCGCAATGGAGTAAGCGGAAAATAAACCTCAATCAATCACACTTCCATGAAAAAGTTTTTAAGTACTACTAAAAGATACTAGTTATCCGCTATCTCCACCAAATATCTTGTGTAGCTGTTTGCCAAACGCCACCCGGCGTTACTGTGTGCGTATTACTTGCCGCTATAATATTGTAATACGCCCAATGGCCTGCTGCATCTCCGAAACTTCTGTGTTGAACATTCACAAGCCTTGCTGTGTCAACCGATCTTCCAAGTACGCGATTGATAATCGTTACCGATTCCGCTCTTGTAATCGGCGCGTTTGGTCGGAATGTTCCGTCCTCGTAACCCATAATAGTTCCCGGTCTTGTAGTTGTCAAAGCATTGATATATCCTGCCGCCCAATGACCGTAAACGTCTGAGAACGCGTCTGTTGTTCCACTTGGAGCGATTCCGGCAAATCTCGTAATCATCGCCACGAACTCGGCTCTTGTCATATTATCTCCCGCCGCAAAGTTTCCGTCATAATGACCTTGTAACATTCCGCGTTGTTGCGTAAATCCAAGATAATCTGCGAACCATTCATAACCTCCAACGTCAGGGAAGTTCGGTGCGTTTTGTCCGACTTGCTCGAAGTGAACTCTCGCTCCCATTGCCGCGATTTCAGCGCGGGTAATGTTTTGGTTAGGATTGAAGTTTCCGTTCGAATCACCTATAACATACAACAAATGAGTTTCGGTTGCCGGCGTGATAGGAGGTGGAGTCGGTACAAATCCGGTTCCTCCTCCGCCTCCACCACCGCCACCGCCGCCTTGTTGCTCATAAACTGCGGTAAAGGTGATGTCGCCGTCTAAATGTCTGCTTAACACTTGCGCCGTTGTTAATGTGCCTGTTATTCCCGGCGCAGTCCAACCAACGTGATTCCAACCTGAATTTGCCGTTACTGTCGGTACGTTTAACCCTTGTGCTGTCAACGTTCCGGGAGCAACATTTGTCAATATTGTTGTGCCTGACAAAGTTCCGCGCGCTCCGGGCAGGAATGTTACGGTGAACGTTTCTGCTTCAATTTGACGCCATTCTGCTGTAAATGTTCTATATTGCGTGATTGGCACATTTGAAGGAATAACTGTGCTGCCTTCTTCGTCGTACCAACGAACGAATACATAACCCGGTCTTGTTACTGTCGGCACGTTTGTCGGGGTTGTTCCGTCTTCAACATACTCTAACATTTCAGAGAATACCAAATCATACGTTACTCTCCACATAACTACGTTTGTCGGAATCAGCTCCCAAATCGCGTATAGAGTAATGTCATAATCTATTGTGGAAGTGAAATCAAACGCCGCGCCGTCAACCGTTTCGCTCCATCTCAAGAAGTTATACCCTACACGAACCGGGTCAACAGCCATAGATGTTGTACTGCCTGACTCGATTAACGCTGTTTGATGGATCGTTGGCGTACCATCGTTTCTCATATACGTTACCGCTACATAGTTTGTAGAAATACCGCCGGTATATCTCCATACTGCAAAGAATGTTGTGTTTTGCGTGATTGGCATAATTCGCGGATCAATTGCAGTCGTTCCGTTTGACGCCAAACTCCAATGCAAGAACGTGTAACCTTCTCTTGTCGGTATCGGAATTTCTGTTACTAACGGAACGTTTGTCGGCGTGTAGCCTTCACGAACTCGCTCAGTTGCCGTTCCGACATACATATCGAATAATACGGTATGATATGTCGGTTGAGTTACAGGCGGTGTAATTACAACTACAACTTCGTCTGTATCCGTATTAGTGATAACGTCATAATCCCAACCGTCAGGAACGATTGTATAGATGTCGTCGCGGTTAGTTCCCGTCGGGAATGTTACCGTAATATTGCCCACGTTATCTTCACCAATTTGATAAGTGATATTCGAGTTTTGCGGTAATCTTACGTCAACAACTCCGTCTTCGTCAACTTCAACCGTGATTGTAGTGTCAGGGGTTGTTCTAAAGCCCCAAACCGCATATACTGTCGTTGTTCCACCTAATGTTACATCTACTTCTGTTTCAAAAACAACCTGTCTTTGACTGTTTAACGTCAAGATTTCATCGATATTTTCAAAACTCCAACCGATAAACACTACATCGGTCAATACACCATTAGCCGGATGCGGCATTTGCGGATGTTGAGGAATTGAACCTGTCAAATCTGTAATAGCAAGCGCTCTGCCGGTTCCAACAAGCGTTCTTGCAGGGTTCGGTATCGGGCCTGTTGTTACGTCGCCCGTTCCCAAATCGTACGCGATATATCCGAAAGTTAAAACGTCAGGCGTTGTTCCGTC
>WRAG01000047.1 GCA_009780345.1 Oscillospiraceae bacterium | reverse complement strand
TTGCTGAGCTGTCGAAATCTTGATTTCGCAAACAGCTCGTACTTGAGGATTGCCCAAGAACACGAGTCGCATTTTGACGACATGTGATTGGTTGCAATCTACCGTTCCCGGACCCTCATGCCCGTTCGGGCAATTCCTAACATTATACTATAATTATCAGCAACTGTAAAGCTTGACTTTTCCGCAGAATTTCGATACAATGATTGTAGATTAAATTGCGCGGGCGCGCGCGGCGCGGTGGAGTGAGTTGCTGCCGCAATTGCGCGGTTGTGCGCAGACTTTTTCAGAGCGAGGCTCCGAGAGCATTCTGCTGCCGCAGGGGCGGTAAGGGCTCTGCCCTTACCAATCCCGGTCGCCTATGGCGTCAAACGCCAAAAAGCGGCGATTTGCGCCAAAGCCGGCGACAAAAAAGCTGGGTTAGCGAACCGCATTCGCGGAAAGATTAGCGATATATACCGCCGCGCCCGTTCGAAACCGACCCGCGCCTAAAAGCGCGAGATATAATCTGCCTAGGGTGCTATGTTTGCACTAATGATCGCCCGCGGTTCCGCCACAATGGTTTTTGTTGTGGTCGGGGAGGGCGACGGTTTTAGTCAAGTTTTTGACGTACAAAAACTTGCTGGATTGTTAAGGACTGGTCCTTAACAAAGCGAAAATGATATAAAAAATAAATAAGGAGATGTTACTAAATGTTCGAAAACGCAAGATGGATTTCAAAAAAATATGACTCATACCCCGAATACAACGAGCCCGCGCCGATATTGCGGAAAGTATTTACGTTGGACGGAAGCGTAAAATCGGTGAAGCTTAATATTTGCGGGCTTGGACAGGCGGAAGTTTATATAAATAATCGAAAAGTCACCGACGACGTTCTGATAACGCCGATTTCTAAATACGACGCGAGAGTGTATTATAACGTTTACGACGTGACCGCGCTTTTGCAGAATGGCAAAAACGTGATTGCGGTTATGCTTGGGAACGGTTGGTATAACTATGTTACCGACAACATTGTTTTCCGCAACGCGGGTTGGCGGCATCATCCGAAAATGATTGCCGAGCTTAATATCGGGACTGCAAACGGCGATATGCAAATAAACTCGGATACGAGTTGGAAAACGAAGCTCGGTCCGCTGGTATTCAACGGCACGCGTGCGGGGGAAATATATGACGCGCGGCTGGAAATTCCGAGGTTCGCCGACGCTTCGACGGCGGACGACGATTGGGATAACGCAGTTATCGCGAAAAGTCCGGGCGGAATTTTGGAGGAGAATATATATACGCCGATTCGGGTTGTGAAAACATTGCAGTCTACGATGATTGGCAAAAATGTTTATGATATCGGGCAGAATATCAGCGGTTGGGCGCGGATTTTCGTCAAGGGAAAGCGGGGCGCGGAAATTCAGCTTACATTCGCCGAACGCTTGCGCGAGAACGGCTCCTTAGACAACGACGAGATAAATCGGTGTAATGAGGATGGGTTTATCCACCTTGATAAGTATATACTCAAGGGTGAAGGCGAGGAAACGTGGGAGCCTCGGTTTATGTATCACGGCTTTCGGTATGTTGAGGTTTCCGGTGAGTTTGACGAGTTCCGATTAGAGGGGCGAGTGCTTTACAACGATTTTAAGACGATCGGAAGTTTTGAGTGTTCCGACGATATTCTAAATAAGATACATACCGCAACCGTTTGGGCGACGCTTACGAATTTTGTCAGTATTCCAACCGACTGCCCGCATAGGGAGCAGAACGGTTGGACTGGCGATGTTGCAATATCATGTGAAGAAGCATTGATGAACTTCGACATTGCGAACGGATATAAAAAATGGCTCAAAGATTTCAAAGACGTGCAGCGATTGAACGGTCAGCTTCCGGGGATTATTCCGACGCCGAGTTGGAGCTATAACTGGGGAAGTGGGCCCGCGTGGGACGCCGCGCTTATCTTGATTCCGTATCAAATTTACAAATACACCGGAGACAAATCAGCGATTGCGCAAATGTGGGAAAACATGAAGTTATATATGAAGTTTATCGAAAGCATGGCGGACGATTCTATTGTGGAATTCGGGCTTGGCGACTGGCTTGCGCCGAAGGGGACGAACGGTTGCCCCGTTTCTATCACCGACACGGCGTATTTCTACGTTTTCGCGCGAACGATGACGGAGTGTGCCGAAATTATGGAGGAAGACGGAGCGGGATTCGCCGAACTTTCTGAAATTATCCGCGAAAAGTTCAGAGCAAAGTTTATGACGGGCGGAATAATGAATCACCAATCGCAAACGGCGCAAGCTTGCGCGATTTATCAAGGGCTTGTCAACGCCGACGAAATGCCTGCGGCAGTTGGTAAGCTACTTGAACTTTTGGAAGAGAAAAACGGGCATATCGACTGCGGAATCCTCGGCGCGAAGTATATATTTTCCGCTTTGTCGGATCATGGACATGCTGACGTGATTTATGATATGGTGACGAAGCCGGATATGCCGAGTTACGCGTATTGGATAAACAATGGCATGACGACGCTTTGCGAAAACTGGGATATGTCGGAATCGCTGAACCATCATATGTTCGGCGAGGTTGATTTGTGGTTTTATCGGCATTTGGCGGGAATTCGTCCGGCGAAATATGGGTTTGATAAGGTTATTATCAAACCGTCGTTTGTGCCGCAACTCGATTGGGTGAGGGCGTCGCATAACGGAATTTCCGCCGAGTGGAAGCGGCTTAGCGGCGGTGCGATAGAGGTGAAAGTTACATTGCCGAACGGCGTAAGCGGCGAGTTACATACCGGTGATGAAGTTGTGGAGCTAAGGAGCGGGGAGAATAGTTACATAGTATAAATATGATTTTGGCGAAGAGGCTGGTTAACATAATTTTCAGCGACAGTTAACATAATATCGCGCGCGCGGTTATGGTTAACCTCGCCGGTTGCAATACAACATTTTCCGAAATTTGACATTGACGAATATTGGAGCGAAGAAATTAGAAGGAGATTTTAATGAACATCGTGCTATTTGAGCCGGAGATTCCGGTGAATACGGGGAATATCGGTCGGACATGCGTCGCGACGGGGGCAAAGTTGCACTTAATCCGTCCGCTCGGATTTTTTATTGACGATAAAAGTCTAAAACGCGCGGGAATGGACTATTGGCAGGAGCTAGACGTGCGTATTTACGACAATTTTGACGATTTTTTGACGAAAAATGATAATCCTCGAATTTTTATGGTTGAAACGAATGCGGAAATGTGTTATAATGATGTTAAATATGTGGGGAACGATTTTATTATGTTCGGGAAAGAGACCACGGGAATTCCGATTGCGCTTTTGGAGAGATACAAGGATACGGTTGTGCGGATTCCTATGATTCCGGGAACGCGATCGCTGAATTTGTCCAACGCCGCGGCAATTGTGTTGTTTGAAGCCTTGCGGCAGACGGGGTTTAAGAATTTAAAATAAACAAATTCGCGCATTTTGCGAATTTGCACAATCATTGTCAATTGTCAATTATACATTGTCAATTGTCTAAACGGAGGGGATTTAATGTTAGCATTATTTTTTGTAGTTGAAGCCAACGAATCGCAAGCGAAAGCGGAACGATTGTATTTAAAATACAGATACCTTATGTTTAGCGAGGCGAACAAAATTTTATGCGACAGTTACCTCGCGGAAGACGCAGTACAGCAGGCTTTTATAAAAATTTTAAAAAATTTACACAAAATTGATGAAGAAAATGTCCCCGCTACGCGCAGTTTTTTGGTTATTATTTGTAGGAATGTGTCTTTCAACATTTATAAAAGCAAGCAGTATCTCAATAACAACAGCGATGACATTGAAAATTTGGAGATTGAAAGTTCTGAAATGTCGCCGCTTGACATTGTGATTGACAACGAAGGCGTTGAGAAAATGGTCGAGGCGATTAAGGCTCTGCCTGAAATTTACCGAGATGTTGTGCTGCTTAAACATTTTCACAAGTACAGCCGTGAGGAAATTGCGAAAACTTTGGATATTCCGTTTGAAACGGTGAAGAAACGAATTTTCCGGGCGAAGAAGATGTTGGCTGAAGCTTGTAACGGTTGAAGACTCGGTTCACGATATTATCAAGGAGGTAATTTATGAGGAATGATATTTTTGACAAAAAGCTTGAAAACCTGATTGACGCAGCGGCTCCCATTGCGGTAGAGCAACTTGATTTGGAATTGTCTGAATCGGAGGAAGACGTTGCGTTCTCGCCGGAATTTGAAAGTAACATGGCAAAGCTTTTCGCGAACGAAAAGGCAAGCAAGCCCGCTCCGGTTTCAAAGTCTCGCTCCGCAAGCGGCGGACGGTTCCAAATTTTCTCGAAGTACGTCGCGACCGCGGCGGTGGTAATGTTGTTTTTAGCAACCGCGGCCGTTGTGGTTATACAAGGCGTGAACGAGGGGAATGACGATGTTGCCGGCGGCGTGGCGAATATGTCGGGCAGTTCGGTTGAAATCGGCGATCTTTATATGACTTATGTGCCTTACGGATTCGAGCTTTATGAAAAAGACACGGAAAACGGACGAATATTCGCGCGATTCGCGCGAGACGATTTATACTTTAAGATTAATGTCGACGAATCACGAGACGATATTGAAGTAACCGGCAATGTATATGAAGAAAAAATGGAAAGGATACTTTATAACGCGACCATGATATGCTGCTGAACTTCAGATGAACCTGCGAACTAAGGCGTATTGAGAGCCGGTTATCACGACTTAAAAAAACTTTTTAAAACTTGTCCCCTTTTCATTTGTTACATTGGTTATATTAGTGAAAGCAGCAATAATCAATTTAAACAATGACAAACCAAAGGAGGGGTTATTATGAAAAGACTATTTCTTGTTATGATGGTGTTAGTCTTGTTTGTAGTAATGGTGGTGGGCACCGTCGGAGTAACGGCAGTTCAGTACGTTGAATCGGGAGACTTTAGCACCATAACGGGACGTTTCTACGGAGTAGACACCAACGAAGCCGGAACAGAATTTACAATGTTAAGTGATGACGGCATGGTGTTGATACGAATTAACGATTCGGTAACTGATATTTATTTTGAAGATGGTGTTGCGGTACGCGACGCGTTATATGAAAGAACTCTCGCTGATGTGCTGAACAGACGGACTCTCGTGGTGACGTACGATGTAGTAACCAGAAGTATACCGGCGCAAACCACTCCGACAAACATCAAAGTGTTGTTTGAAGGATTCACGACTCTTCCCGAAAATGTTGGAGATTTTCAAGGAGTTGTAACTATACCGGGGTACGTAGGCGATTATCAACAAGCGGTTACTTTACCGGCCGACGTCGGGGAATTACCGGGGTTTGTAACTATACCCGGAGAAATCAACGACGCGCCGAATCTTAACGGTGAAATCGTAGTCAACGGAAAGATAATCGACGCGCAAGCTCCATATTGGTTGAACGCGGGATACGGAAAAGATGTTATTATGGTTCCACTTCGAGCGGTTGCGGAAGAATTAGGATATGATGTTTCATGGAATGAGGATTTGGAAAGTATACAATTAGGCAATAATATTCAACTTTGGATTGGTAATTATCAAGTTTACAGAGGAAGAATGGCGCCGATTGAACTAACTGCCGAGCCTGTGATTTTTGAAAACAGAACATATGTTCCTATTGACTTCTTCCGAAATGTTCTAGGACAGTATGCGTATACGTTCGAAGGACAAATTGTAATTGAGACGAATAGCGATATGTTTTAAGATTTAAAGTTAAGTAATGGAGAGTTGTTATGAAAAGACTCAAAATTCTTCTATTCTTGGTGGCTTTCTCCATTTTGCTTATGGTTGGTTGTAATTATTATTCTCCTCCCTTCGTGATTGGGTCGCCTGAAATCCCTATAAACTGCCCATGACGAAGAAGGCCATCAAAGAATAATTATCGATATACTTTTCACAGGGATTTCAGGTGATGCTTCACAACTGAGATCCGAAAGATAAAACCAAAACGAGAATGATTACAGTATGATTCTCCTTAATCCTTTACCAAAAGGGTTATTCTCTCTCTCCTAAAAATAGGGTTCGAAATATCGAACCCTATTTTTATTTTGTGCGCAATGGGCGTGGGGCGCAACAGCTACGAAACCTTATTCATCTCCAAAAGTCCCCCAACTTCATACCGCACATCGTATGTTTGCAAAATCCCATTTTCAATAACCGAGTATCCGATAGCTTCGAAGCCGTCGAATCCGCGTGGGAGATTCGGTTTTATATCCAAAGTTCCGTTCAGCCCCGTCATTACGCGGGAAAGATGAAGCGGTTGCGCGATATTTATCAAATTTAGGCTGCCGCAGCCTTCGTTGCGTATTCCCTCCCATTCGGGAGAGAAGTTGCGCTCGGAAAAGTAGAAGTTCGTTTGCGCGCGCAACTCTTGCTCGGTATACGATTGCGGCATATGCCCGCCGTATGCGGTTTGCCCGACTATATATCGAACCGCTTTGGTCAGCATGTCAATATCGCGTATCAAGATTGCCGTTTCGCCGAGGTAACATTCGCAATACGCGAGCCACGAGACGTGTCCGATGTATTCTTCCGGATGATCGGCGGGGAATTTTTTAGTGTGCGTCAGCATTCCGTAAGTTTCGTAAAGATATTTCCGCAAATCTTCGCCGTGAATCAGGTCGAAAACGGTATTTTTGATTTCATCGGCAAACTCCGGCGCGCCGTCGAACAATCCGTCGTAAATCGCGCCCGCAATGCCATTTATGCTTGAAGTCCCGTTCGCGTTCGGCTTGTAGGAAACGTCGTATTCGCAAAAATTCATATCAAGACACCAAACAAATTTACCATTTTTGATGAAATGCTTTTTAATATTGCCATACAGCTCGGAAATCGCATCTTCGACTTCTTTTTCTTGTGAAATATACTTGTTGTAAAGCCGCAGCATTGAAAGAATCAGAAAATTTTGGTTTACGTTGTAAAACAGTCCCTCAACGCCCCAACCACCGCCAAATTCGCCGCTTCCGGGGATAAGCGGTGAATTTTTCAGCTGATTAAGCACACACCGTACGGGGGAGGATTCGCTTGTGAGGAAAGCGTGGATTTTCGCCTTGTTCTCGCCGCTCTCCAGCCGATTGTATAATTCGATAAGTCCCATAACGACGTTTGCGGTTCCGTCTTGCTCTTCGCCGCTTCCGCGGAGATTTTCTCGGTTGAAATATCGAGGAAAGCTGTAAAAACCCGCGGCGTTTTTTTCGACATGGTCGATAAGATAATTTGCGCAGTTTGCCGCCTCGTCGATATAGCCACGAAAGCTGAGTTCGCGGATAAAACTGCCGGCGTCCCTTGTCCAGCATGCGTCCCACCAAGTGAAGTGCTTCCGCGACGCGCGCAAGAAGCCTTTCGGGAAGCCCGGTTCATCTTCCGAAACGTAATTTTCCCGCAAGCCGCCTGCGAGGGATTCATTAAGCTGTTTTGTAAAAAGTTCGGCATACACATCGCCGAAGAATTTTAGTTTCATATTCCGCCTCCTAAATTAGGTGTGTCTTTAAAATATCATTTTTCATTTTGTTTGTCAAGCGACAAACCTTTCGAAATTCCTGTTGACAATATAACGAATCATGTGTTATCATGTTGTTTGGTATAACGCTTTCAAGGAGTGATTAAATGGATATTTTTAACCAAGAATACAGTCGTGAGGATATACTTAGACGATGCAATCCATCCGCGCTTTTCGGCGCGCGGCGGGTTGAACTGACCGACGGACGCGGCGCGGGGCATAAACTTATCGAAGTTAAAACCACGGCGGGACTTAGAGCCTCTTTTATCGAAAGCCGATGTTTGGATATATTGGATTTGGAATATCGCGGCGTGAATTTGGGATTTTTGAGTAAAAACGGCATGATTGAATCGCCAATCGCGAATCCTGAAATCAATAGCTTTACCAAATATTGCGCCGGCGGGTTTTTGTTCACTTGCGGGCTTCGAAATACAGGCGGGAATTGCGAAGTTGACGGCGAATTTTTCCCTATTCACGGACATATCGGATTGACGCCCGCCGAATCGGCGAGTATCGACGTTAACGATAAGGAAATTGTTATCACCGGGAAAGTTCGGGAAACCGCACTGTTCGGTCACTGCTTGGAGATGGAACGCAAGATAACCATTCCGTCCGACGGAGCGAAAATCACCGTGCGTGATACTGTACATAACTTAACGCCCGAGGCGGAGCATGTTCTGCTTCTTTACCATATAAATTTCGGCTTCCCATTTTTAAGTGAGGATTTGGAATTGAAGTTTCCGAAAGGTGAAGTGAAAGGCCGCACTGAGTTGGCGCAATCCGCTATTTCGGAACACGCGAAAATCACACCGCCAATAGACGAAGAGCCGGAAGTGGTATATTTTCATTCGCCGGAGGAGAAAGATGTAAGCGTAAACCTGTCAAACGCGCGGTTAGGCGTTGAGGCGATAATAAATTATGACGCTTCCGAACTACCTGTATTGGCGCAGTGGAAATGTATGCGTTCCGGCGATTACGCTTTGGGAATCGAGCCGGGAACGAGTTTTATTCGCGGGCGCAAGGAAGAGTTGGAAAACGGCTATGATATAGCGGTTCCGCCGTTCGGAAAATTGGAATTTGGGTTTACCGTTGAGTTTAACAATTTGAAGGGAGATATAGAATAATGAGCAATTTACAAGAAATTTTGGGAACTTTAGAGGGAAAAAGCGGAAAAATCGTAATGTTCGCCGACGGTTTTGTTGACGAAGTTTGGGAGATCGTTGCGGCGCGTGCCGACGCGAAGAATTACACGTTGTACACTGATATGAACCAGCTTGCAGAGCGGATTACAAACAGCGGCTCGGGCGGCGTTGGCATGGAGCTTGTTCAAAAGCGGCGCGCTTTCGGCGGGTTTACCGCTAATATCGGTTACGCGGCGGCGAGTTTGGGCGCGGATTGTTCTATGATGGGCGTTTTCGGAGACGGCAAGCTGGACTCGGTTTTCGAGGAAGTTGCCGGACGGTGTGAAGTGATTTCGGTAGGAGCGCCGGCGGTTACGCACGTTTTCGAGTTTGATAACGGCAAAATCATGATGTCTGATATGGAAGCAGTTTTGAATATTAACTGGCAAAACATTGTTGATGCTGTTGGGTTGGACAAAATCAAATCATATCTGCAAGAAGCTGATATTGTTGGGGTTGGATATTGGTCGGTGTTGCCTAATTTTGATGAAATTTTAGATGAAATTTGCAAAATCATGCCGAACGACGGAAAGAAGCGTCGATTTTTCTTCGATTTTGCGGATTTTAACCGAAAGGATAAAACTTTACTGGCTAACACCCTTGCCAACCTTAAAAAGTTAAACGAAAAATTCCCGATGACTCTAAGCGTGAACGAGCACGAGGCGGAAATTCTTTTCGCTGATTGCGGCGAAACGTTGGATGATGTCGGACGCCCGGTTCAAGAGAAAGCGGAAAGCGTACGGCAAAAAATCGGCTTAGATGAGTTGGTGGTTCATACTCTTACCGATGCATTTGCGGCGGCGGAAGGGCAAGAACCGGCGTTCGAGCCGACCGTTTACTGCGAAAAGCCGTTGCGAACGGCAGGCGCGGGCGACACGTTTAACGGTGGATATGTAAGAGCGACGTTGGCGGGACTTAGCCTTAGCGAACGATTGAAAGTTGCAAATGCCGCGGTTGGGTATTTTATAAGAAACGCGGCTTTCCCGGAGATTGAAAATTTGAAATAGATTGTTGAGTAAAACTAAATATATATAAAATCTGCTGCCTTTACAGGTAGCAGATTTTTTGTTTTCAATTTCCGGCTTTATAATGGGTATAGCGTGTAGAAATGCTTGCATTTCTACTGCAAAATCAAAGATTTTGCATATTGAATTTGAAAAATTCAAACAATGCCCATTGTGAGAGGCATGTAAAAATTTTCTATGAAAATTTTTGGCGGCGTTTTG
>WRAG01000046.1 GCA_009780345.1 Oscillospiraceae bacterium | reverse complement strand
TGCGACGAACCCGGTTCCGCAGACGCCGCCGGTTTGCACCAATCACAATTGGAACGATAGAGGATTTTGCACGAGGTGCGGCGCGGAATTTAGGATAAATATTACCGCCGTTTCGGGCAGGCGCTATATCACGAGAGATGATGTGCCTGTTCGCGCACGGCCGTACGCGCCGGAAGCGGCGATAAGGCGATATAACCGTGGAAGAGCGGTGAATGTGAACGGACGCGGCAGAAACTCGCAAGGAAATATTTGGTATCGGCTTACCGACGGCACTTGGATTTACAGCGGGAACTTATCTATGACGAATCCGACGGCACCAACTTGCACGAATCACAATTGGAATGATAGAGGATTTTGCACGAGGTGCGGCGCGGAATTTAGGATAGGTATTACCACGATAAGTCCGGCGCAGGCACGTTTTACAACAAGGGCTGATGTCCCTGTTCGCGCGCGACCGTATGCGCCGGAGCCAATATTGCGAAGACTAGCGAACGGAACAAGGGTAATGGTGAATGGGCGCGGCAGAAATTCGCAGGGGAATATTTGGTATCGGCTGACTGACGGCACTTGGATTTACAGCGGGAATCTTCGGCGATAGTTCGTAATTAATATAAACACAAAAAAATCGGAACAAATATTGTTCCGATTTTTTTGTGTTTATATTTATCTGAATGTTATGATCCTAACCAGTCCGCCTGCCGCGGCGGATGTGTCGGTGAAAATTCGAACTTCGTTTACATTGCTGAGCCTTTCAAAATCGGATAGCGAAACGCGCGTCACGTTGGTGTTTGAAAGCACCCGATAAATTTGCACGTCCGTTGCGAGGTTGAAATTCTGACCGCCCATTCTGATTCGCGAGAAGTCAATTGCCTCAAATCTTCCGGCGGTTCGGATTTCTTCAAGCGACCTTAATGACTCCAGCGCGCCGTTCGGCGCCAACCGTACCGCGACCGGTCCGACTCTCGCGGTAAACGCGCTTCCTTGCGTTGTAAACTCTCTTGATACTCCGTCGAGTATTATGGTATAGTTTCCTGTAACAGTCCCGGGAAACGGCGGAGTTCTGACGTCTATATGCGTCATATATCCGAATGTGTACTGCGCCATTGTGATATTTTGCACGATCATAAGCGTGATGTCGCCGAATCTGGTGTCCACTTCGGTGTGCAGCACTTGCTGGCTCGTCAAGCTGTTATGCGGAATGTCGGTGAAATCGATCAGCCGCGCGGTCGCGTCGTTTGCGTGTCCGTGGCGGCGATTAGTGGTGATTTCAATAATTCTCGCGCTTCGGGAAACCTCGCGCCCGCCGAGGGTACGGTTGGATTGATTAACCACGCCTGTTATCGGATTGCTGTTAATCGCGCTAAACGTCGCAAGTTCGCCGTCAAAATTCAGCCGCATGATATTTCCGCGCTGGTTTGAGAAATCACGCGCGCTTCTGAATTCCATGATGTTTCCGTTGCCTGTCATAACGGTTGTGATCCAATCTTGCCGTCCTTGCGTGTCGATGTCGGTGGAAAGCCGCGATTCGACCGATAGGATAACAACAATGCCGCCCAAATCGGTTGTGGTCATGTTTACGACGTCAACGATTCCGCCGTCTCGCCCTAAAAGCGCGGTAAATCTTGCGCCAATCGGGAATGAACCGGGGTTTTCGCCCAATCTCTGCGCCGCGATTTGCGTTTCGATTTGCAAATGTCTGCCTGATAGAACGATACTGCTGACCGCCGCTTTGTTCGGGTACGCGCGCTCGTAAACGCCCGAAACTTTGTCGATATAAACGTGCAGCGTATTTGTTGATTGCGCGAAGTATACAACGTCATAGCGCGCGATGTCGGTCAAGCTTGCCGCGAATCCGTCACGGATAACGCGAACGCCGGGTTGGAACTGCAATCCCGCAATTTGCGTAGCGTCGGCGGGTACATTTTCCCGCACAACAACCGGACCGAGCAGCGTCAAATCTCTGATTAGTATGGATTCTACAGTTCCCGCGTTGGTATAGCTGATTACCATCTCGGATCCCGGTTGGATATCGGGCAACTGTGAAAATTCGAACCTTCTGCCTCTGTGATAAACCGTTGAATGATCGTCAAGGGTTACAGAGCCGCTTGCGCCGCCCGCGGTGGTATACGCAATTCCGCCGCTAAACACGTTGGCAATCGTAACCGTGCGCGAATTTGCTTCGCTTACAATCGCAATGTCTACCACTTGGTTTGAATTGTTTAGGATAAGTCTAACTCTTGCCATCAAAGGGATATTTAGGTTTCCGATGGTTCGGAAAGTGCCGATTGGAGTTCTAATTTCGTCTGCCATTAGGGAAGAATCCTCCGCTCGGGTGGCGAAAACGATGGTTTCTTCACTTTGTCTGAAATCCATTCTTGTGATAAGTAAATCTTGGGTTGGATTCACTCTTGCGTTCATTTCGGTGTTAAGCGCGCGGTCGATTATCACCGCGATGTTCGCGCGACTGATAGTATAGAGCGGATTTTGCTCGATTCCCGCGATAAGTCCTAATTCGCGGGCTTTGTTGACGTACGCGAACGGCCAGTTATGCCCTAAATCTTCATGATCCCAGCCGAGTAAGCGCAAAACGATGGTTACCGCCTCGCCGAAGTTCACCGCTTGGTCGGGACGGTAATCTCCCGCGGGATAGCCCGTGATAATCCCGTGACGCGCGACGGTGTTGATATATCCGTTCGCCCAATGCCACGCTTCGACGTCGGTAAATCGGCGCGCAGAGGCGTTTCCGATCACCTCGTTCTCAAATCCCGCGACGATTGTCGCGATTCTCGCGAATTGCGCGCGGGTAAGTTCGGTGTATGGGCTGAAATTGCCGTCGCCGACTCCGCCGATAATGCCTAAGTTCGCGAGCCGCTCGATTGATGTTCGGTAGTAAGCGTCGCTTGCGACATCGTTGAACCGCGCCGTTGCGGGCGTGACGAACAATGCCGCGATTAAGCAGATTGTCAGAATCAGTGATAGTGTTTTTTTCATTTTCATAATGGTGTTTCACTCCTTAATGCGCCGAAAGCGCGGGCTTTTCAGCGAAGTCGCTGTAGCATTTGCCCTTGTCAGGGCAGGACGACAAGGATTTATCGAAATCCTTGTCAATCCACGAAAAACTTTTGACGGCAAAAGTTTTACAAAACCGTCGCCACTATGCCGCCGACCCACGCAAAAAGCGCGTGTGTGCCCGTCTGGCATGAGGGCGACATTAGTTAGCGAACCGCATTCGCGGTAAATGAGACTTAGCTTACGTATTTTGTAAGCTGTAGTCGAATTATCCAGTGAGCGTAAGCGAGTCGGGAAAGATTAGTGCGTACGGGCACTGGGCTCGGTTCGAGAACGCGGCTAACAAGACAATCCCCCGCCCTATCGGGCACCCCCTTTGCCTCAGGGGGCTTTAAAGGCTCCTTTGGCAAAGGAGCTGTCAGCTACGCTGACTGAGGATTGTGGTTTTTAGGGCAAAGCCCTAAAACCACGCGCCGTCGGCGCAAATTTTGTAAAACTTTTTTCAAAAGTTTTCGGTCTAAGGCGCAACGCGCCTTAAACCCGCCGCCGCAGGCGGCTAATCAAACCTCAACGCTTCTATCGGATTCAGCTTCGACGCCTTATTCGCCGGGTACCAGCCGAAAAACATTCCTATAAACGCCGCGAATCCGAACGAAAACAGCACAATCGAAAATTCGGGCGCCGCGTTAACTTCTATAACATTTCCTATTCCAATGGCGCCAATGGCGCCTAATACAATTCCGATGACGCCCCCCATGCAGCTTACCACCACCGATTCAATCAGAAATTGCGTCATTATACTCGAACGTTTCGCGCCGATTGCCTTGCGGATCCCGATTTCCCGCGTTCGCTCGGTAACCGACACAAGCATGATATTCATAATCCCGATTCCGCCGACGAGCAGGGAAATTGCCGCGATTCCGCCGAGCATAAGCGCCATTTGCCCCATTATTCCGTCGAACATATCAAGAATGTTTTGCATATTAAAAATGTGGAACGCTTGCGAACTTCCCAGCTCGCGAAGTAAAAATCGCTCGGTCAGCGTAACCGCTTGCCCGACCGTATCCGGTCCTGTCGCTTCAACGATGTATGAACCGATTCTTCCGCTGTTAAACAGCGACATCGCGGTAGGATACGGAATAATAATCCTGTCATCGCCCGAGCCTTGCCGACCGCCGGCGCTTTCTTCAAGAACTCCGACAACGGTGAACAAAACGCCGTCAAGTCTGATATTCTCTCCTATCGGATTTCTGCCGCCGAATAAGTCTTGAACGTTAAAAGTTCCGATTACCGCGTTATTTCGGCGAAGTTCGACATCTTCGTCGTTTATAAATCGTCCGATTTGCGCGTTTACGTTCTGCGCCGTTGAAAATATCGGATTTGTGCCGACGACGTTGACCGTATTGTTGTTCGTTCCTTGCCGCACGGTCGCGCGCCCTGAAATATTCGGCGCAATGCCGCGAATGATTTCGGGATGTTCGTCAACCAGCTCGTTCATGTCTCTCATTCGCAATTCGCGGGTTGTTCCTTGCCCGGTTAATGTCACGTTTATCATGTTTGTTCCCGCGCCCGCCACTTGGTCGGCGACATCACGCGTTACGCCCTGCACAATGCTAACCATCATAATAACCGACGAAATACCGATAATAATTCCAAGCATGGTGAGGAACGTTCGCATTTTATTGCTTTTGACGCTTTTCATCGCCATCTTGATTGCCTGTGTAAAGTTGATAGTGGTTCACCTCGATTTCAATGTAAGTCGCAAAAACCCTGTAGGGGCGGCATTCTGTCGCCCGTTAGTACTGAATTATTGTTTGCGGGCGGCAGAATGCCGCCCCTACAAATATATCAATTGCTTTTTGTGTCGCTTACTATTACGCCGTCCGCAAGGCGAACCACACGCTCGGCCTGCGCCGCTATATCATTATCGTGCGTAATCAAAACGATGGTTTTTCCATCTTTGTGCAAATTTTTCAGCGTTTCCAAAACTTCCTTCCCCGTTTTAGAATCCAGCGCGCCGGTCGGCTCGTCCGCGAGAATCATCGGCGGCTTTGTCGCAAGCGCGCGGGCGATTGCCACCCTTTGCTGCTGCCCGCCCGACAGTTCGGACGGTTTATGATCCATTCGATCGGTCATGGACACTTGCTCCAATGCCTCTCTGCACATTTCCATGCGCTTTTTGTATGGGATTCCCATATATATCAGCGGAAGTTCGACATTTTCGAGGACGTTAAGCTTGGGCAAGAGGTTATATTGCTGAAATATAAACCCGATCTTCTCGTTACGAATCGCGGCTTGCTGATCGTCGCGCAGTTTGCTTACTTCTTTGCCGTCGATGTAATATTCGCCGCTTGTCGGCGTGTCGAGGCAGCCGATCATGTTCATAAGCGTCGATTTCCCCGAACCCGACTGCCCGACAATCGCGGTGAATTCGTGATGTTCAATGTCAAGCGATATTCCGTCAAGCGCGCGGACTTCGTTGTCGCCCATGGTGTATATTTTGTACATGTTTTTGATTTTTATCATAAATGTAGCTCCTTTTGCGCCTGCCGGCGCGGGGCTTAAAGGCGCGTCGCGCCTTGACCGTAAAACTTTTGAAAAAAGTTTTGCAAAATTTGCGCCCAACGGGCGCGGGGTTTTTAGGGCGTTGCCCTAAAACCTTTTTTGCCGCTGCGGCGGCAGGGCGTTGCGCGGGCGCGCGCGGCGCGTCAAGGACCAGTCCTTGACAATCCAGCAAGTTTTTGTGCGTCAAAAACTTGACTAAAACCGTCGCCCTCCCCGCCGCGACCCTTCCCGACAAAAAGCGTCGGGCGGGTGCCCCGCTGGCGGAACCGCGGGCGATAATTAGTGCAATCAACGCACCCTATCCAAATAATATCTCGCGCTTTTAGGCGCGGGTCGCTCTCGAATGAGCGCAGTGTTATATTTCGCTAATCTTTCCGCGAATGCGGTTCGCTAACTAATGCTTTTATCGTCGCCGCTCGCGTCACAAATCGCCGCCTTTTGGCGTTTGTGACCGCCAGGCGACCGGGATTGGCAAGGGCAGAGCCCTTGTCGACCGTCTGTCAAGACACAATGCCCGCAGAGCCTCGCTCTGAAAAGCTCGCGCCTGCAAGGCGCAATTTTTGGAAAACTTTTTTCAAAAGTTTTACTGCGTCCGGAACACCATTTGTCCGCCGCCACCGCCGCCGGCGGGGCGAACTTGCATATTACCGCCGCCGCTCATGCCCGGTCCCATCATCATACCGCCGCCCGGCATCATGCCTCCGGGGAACATGCCGCCCATGGCAGGCATAGCTCTGATTCCAACTATATCATTCTCGCCCAAACCTTCGATGATTTCGACGAATCTTGTGTTTCGAACTCCGGTTCTTACCTGTCTCATTCCGTATCCTTCAGGCGTTTCAACCGCTTGCGGCGTATCTATTTCCGTGCCGTCAGGCGCGGTAATGCCGCTTGCGCCGCGAAGGAACACCATTCCCATTTCGCCGCCGCCCATAACCGCGTTCACCGGAAGCATAAGTACATTTTCCGCCCGTTCGACAACGATATTGGCGTCGGCGTTCATTCCGGGCATCAAATCGCCCGGCTCGGCAATGGTAATCTCAACCGCGAATTTGGTAACGCCGTTCGCCGCGACACCTTCCGCCGCAACGTTTGTAACCTCGCCCTCAAATTCCTGCCCCGGAAGAGCGTCGGCGGTAACAATTACGCTTTGCCCAAGCTGAACCCGCGCGATTTCCATTTCGTCAACGTCGATATCAAACACCATTTCTCTCATGTCAGCGACAACCATCAAAACTTCACGCATTCCCGCGCCCGCGCTTACATTATCGCCGACATCGCGGCTTTTGCTTATTACAACGCCGTCGATAGGCGACGTAATTGTATAATCGTCAAGTCTGCGAAGCTGTGATTCCAATTGTAAGTCGCTTTCGCGCATGTTTAGATTATCTGTGTCGCGTCGATTCGTCAAGTCAGTGTTCGAAAGCTGAACAAGCCTTTGGCCTCGTGTTACAAATTCGCCGTTTCGTACATATACTTGCTCAACTCTGCCGCCTTGCTCCGGGATAACCGCCGCAGTGGTTCCGGCAGACAGTTGCCCGCTTCCCGACGACATAACGTTCCCGTTTGACGTATGCACAGTCGCGCCAACGCTCATATCAAGCTCTAACGCGCCCGGATTAATCAACGATATTTCAATGTCTCGCATAAGTCCGCCGTAAACCGACGAATTCAAAACGTGCGTAACTCTTCCGTCCATTGTGGTCATAAATTGCGCCGACGTCACAGCCACCGAGTCTCCGACTCTGATAGATTCTGCGTCGCTTGCGTGGAACGGAACTCGCACGGTTAAATTATCGTTATCGACGATGGTTGCGATTTGTGCGCCGCCCATACCGCCGACTTGGTCGCCGATGTTAACGTCAAAACCGGTAAGGATTCCGCTTGCCGGCGCTGTAACGGTAAGCTGGCCCACGCTTTGGTTTGTTTGCTGCGCATTAATCGCCGCGCGAGATACGGCGGTTTGCCGCTGCTCTACCGTAAGCCTTGCGTCTGTGTCGTCAATTCGGTAAAGAACATCGCCGGCGGACACCGAATCACCCTCGCGAAACGGACTGTGTACAACCGTTCCGCCTACAAGCGCGGTAATTTCACGCCGCTCGGTGGGGCGGACAACTCCGCTGGCTTGAATTGTAACCTCAATATCGCCGCGCGTCATTGTATGATGTTCTCCTATGGTTATTTCATCTTCACTATCGCCCGAGAACACCATAACTGCTGTCACCACAGCGACAATGGCAATTATCAATAATAGAATTATTTTCTTTTTCGACATTTTACCTAAAATTCGCTTCATTCAACGTTCCTCCTGTTTTGTGTTGCATTTGTCTATTCACAATCAACTATTATACAGTATCCCCTTGTGGGAGAGTCAAGAAAAAAGTTTAAAAAATCAACTAAAAATAATTGTATATTACAACTGTGAATAAAATATGAATATTTTGTTATAATATTGCAAATCGTATCCTTGTGCATAAGTGTAACACATCACCTTACGTCACAAGCAAGAACTTTTTTTCAAAATAGTTTGAAATCAAGAAAACTTTCCCTATAAAAAAGCGCCTAAGGCGCTTTTTTTATTTTCAAAAATACTTTCTTCCCTTTTTTCACAATCATATCGTCGTCTTTGAAATATCCGTTGTCAATTGTCAAGTTAAAATCGCCGACTTTTTCGCCGTTTATCGTAAGTCCGCCCTGCTCGACAAGCCGTCTGCCCTCGCCTTTCGACGGAACAAGCCCTGCCGTCACAAGCAGGTCAAGCACTCCGATTCCGGCGTCTATCAGCGCGGCGTCTATCTCAAACTCCGGCATATTTTCGGTTGACGCGCCTGCTCCGAAGATATTGCTCGCCGCGTCGTTCGCGCGAATCGCTTCAGTCTCACCGTGAACCATCTTCGTAACCTCAAACGCCAGCAATCGCTTCGCCTCGTTTAATTCCTTGCCCGAAAGTTGTTCGAACTTCGCAATCTCCTCTAGCGGAATAAACGTAACCAACTTCAAAAGCCGCACAACGTCATCGTCCGCAACGTTGCGCCAATATTGATAAAACTCGTATGGGCTAACCTTTTCGGCGTCAAGCCAAAGCGCGCCTTTTTCGGTTTTCCCCATTTTCTTGCCCTCTGACGTGGTAAGCAGCGTGAACGTCATGCCGTATGCCTGTTTTTGCGACTTTCGGCGGATAAGCTCGATTCCGCCCAAGATATTCGACCATTGATCGTCGCCGCCGAACTGCATAACGCAACCGTGTTTTTGGTTCAAGTGATAGAAATCGTACCCTTGCATAAGCATGTAGTTGAATTCAAGGAACGACAAACCCTTTTCCAGCCGTGATTTAAAACACTCGGCGGTCAACATTCGATTCACCGAAAAATGCACGCCAACTTCGCGCAGAAAATCTACGTAATTAATATCAAGCAGCCAGTCGGCGTTGTTTACCATCATGGCTCCGTCGTCGCCGAAGTTGATAAACCGCGACATTTGCTCTTTAAAATTGTCGGCGTTCTGCTGAATTTCCTCAAGCGTCATCATGCGGCGCATATCGGTTTTGCCTGTCGGGTCGCCAATCATGGTGGTTCCCCCGCCAAGCAGCACAATCGGGCGATGACCCGCGTTTTGCATATGCTTCATCACGATAAGTTGCATAAAATGACCGATATGAAGGCTGTCCGCCGTCGGGTCGAAACCGACGTAGAACGTTATCTTCTCGGTTTCTAACAGTTTTTTAATCTCATCTTCATGGGTCGTTTGCGCGATTAGCCCGCGCGCTTGTAGTGTGTCGAATATGTTCATGTTATCGTCTCCTTTTGCGCCGACAGGCGCAGTTTTTGCCGCTACGGCGGCGGCAGGCTTAAAACCATTTTAGGGTATGCCCTAGGGCATTAAGACCGTCAAGGGTGTTATCGAACACCCTTAACAAACCCCGAAAAACTTTTTCAGAAAAAGTTTTATCAAAAACATTACGCGGCACAAACGCGCTTTCGCGCTATCAAAAACGTGCCGCTGTTTGGGTTGGCGAGCCGCATTCGCGGAAAGACTAGCGAGTACGAACGCCGCGCCCATTCGAGAGCGACCCGCGCCTAAAAGCGCGAGATGTTTTGGGCTAGGAGCGAGTTGTTCGCACTCGCCTCCGCGCCATGTGTGCTTGGTTTTTAAGCACGTGCATGAGCGCGGCGCTTTTGATCAAACTTTTGGCGCGCAAAAGTTTGGCAGATGGCTGTGGATTTTGCAAGCAAAATCTTACGCCCCTGCACTTTGGACGCAAAATGCGCGTCAAAACGGCGTAATGTAATTGCTACGCGCAAGCGCGAGCCGCCGTTACCGACTACCGCTTGTGAAAAATCACACAAGCGAAGTCTCAAATGCTGGATTGGGGCAGAACC
>WRAG01000045.1 GCA_009780345.1 Oscillospiraceae bacterium | reverse complement strand
TTGGGAGTGGCTTCCGAATCCGTATTTTGGATTCGGCTAATGCCACCCCTGTGAAAACTGCCCAAGAGGGCAAGGCGTTTTGTGCCGCCGCTCGATTGGTTGCAGTTGACCGCTGCGTTTGCGACCATAGGCGACCGGGGATTTATAAGGGGCAGAGCCCTTTATAGCCCGTCCGGCAGGACACAAGCCCCCGGGACGGTCCCGAAAAAGGTTTTTAGGGCAACGCCCGAAAGGAGTAAATTTATGGTGAACATCGGTTTCGGCAATATCGTATCAGAACGAAGAATTATAGCAATCGTAACTCCCGACTCATCGCCCATTAAGCGAATGATTCAAGAGGCGCGCGACCGAGGAATGCTCATTGACGCGACTTGCGGACGTCGCACACGGTCGGTAATCATTACCGACAGCGACCATATTATCCTCTCGGCGGTGCAAACCGAAACGGTTGCCGGCCGCACCGAGGCGGCAACGAAAGAAGAAAAGGATGTTGAGACTGAAAATGAATAAAGGAAAATTATTTGTAGTGTCCGGCCCGTCAGGGGTCGGCAAAGGCACGATTTGCAGCAAAATTCTCGAACGAGTTCCAAACTTGAAAGTTTCGGTTTCCGCGACCACGCGCGCGCCGCGAACCGGCGATGTTGAGGGAGAAACCTACTTCTTCAAATCGCAGGAGCATTTTGACGCGATGATTGAAAACGAAGAGCTTTTAGAGTGGGCAACTTACAACGGAAACCGTTACGGAACGCCGATTTGGGCGGTAAACGATATGCTTGAAAACGGAATTTCTGTGATTTTGGAAATCGACACGCAGGGCGCGTTGCAGGTGAAGGAAAAAATGCCGGAATCCATACTGATTTTTATCGCGCCGCCAACCTTTGACGAGTTAGCGGCACGCCTTAAAGGACGCGCGACCGAAAGCGAGGAAGAAATCGCCCGCCGAATCGCCGCCGCCGAGGGAGAAATGGCGCTGCAAAGCGAATATCACCACGTCGTGATCAACGACGATTTGGATACAGCGGTAGATGAGGCGGAGAAGCTTTTTAGGGGGCTGAAAACATGAAAAAATTTATAGCTGGTTTACTGTGCGGAGTAATTATACTAATGATTCTATCCGCTTGCTCGGCGGATAACGATTTAAATAACTATTTCAGCCTCGAAATAAACGCGGACGAAATTTATCGTATTGAGGACTATTCATCTTTGCCAATAACAGACAGGGCTCAAATTCAAGCAATGATAGAGCATTTGAACTCATATTTATTAACAGATATAGGAAACATAAGTGTTCTTAATGATTCGCCTGATATTTGGTTGAGGCTTCTTGACGCAGAAGGAAGCGTTAAATGGCATTTATGTATATATGGCGGAGGAGTGATTAGGATTCTTGATCCAACCTTTGAGAGCGGTTTTAGTGAACTTGGCAGATATAGAATTATAAACGGCAGAAATGCAGTATGGGAATTTTGGGAAAAATTTGACAGATAATTCTAATAATAAATAACATTTCGAAAGGAAAGTGATATAAAATGATGATCTACCCATCAATCAACAAACTAATGGAGCAGGCGGACAGCCGCTACACGCTTGTAATCGAAACCGCGAAACGCGCGCGTCAACTTGCGGAAGGCGCCGATCAAATGATCGAAACCGAGTCAAAAAAGTTTGTCGCCGTTGCGGCGAACGAAATCGCGCAAGGCCGCGTCGCGTATATCAACAGCACGGGCGTTATTAAGTAAGAGGTTGAAGTAATATGCAAATCTTAAACGGAAAAACTATCGTAATCGGCGTGTCCGGCGGAATCGCCGCGTACAAAGCGGTTGACGTTGTGTCACGCCTTAAAAAGTTAGGCGCGAACGTTCGGGTTGTAATGACTCGCAACGCTTGCGAATTTGTCGCGCCTTTAACATTTCAGAGCATGTCGCAAAACCCTGTTGCAACCGAGATGTTCGAGCCGATAAAATTCGAAATCGAGCATATTTCGCTTGCTGACGCGGCAGACGTATACGCGATAATCCCCGCAACCGCCAATATAATCGGCAAAATCGCAAACGGAATCGCGGACGATATTCTGACCACGTCGCTTATGGCGGCGGCATCGCGAAAGCCCGTCCTAATCGCCCCCGCGATGAATACTAATATGTACGCGAACCCAATAGTTACCGAGAATATCGCAAAGTTGCGAACGCTGGGCTATCATATCGCCGAGCCTGAAAAAGGACGACTTGCTTGCGGCGTTATCGGCGCGGGAAAACTTGCGAAAGTTGACGATATTATTGACAAAATTATTGAATTAGCATTATTTCAAACAAAAGATTTCGCCGGTAAGACGGTGCTTGTCACCGCCGGCGCGACGGCGGAAGATATTGATCCTGTTCGTTTTATCACCAATCGTTCAACCGGCAAAATGGGTTACGCGCTTGCTCGCGCGGCAAAAATGCGCGGCGCGAACGTCGTGTTGATCGCCGTAAACACCAATCTGCCCGATATTTCAGGCGTTCAGACGATAAAAATCCGCGCGGCGCAAGAGATGTACGACGCGGTGATGGCGGAAGCGCCAAACGCAGATATAATCATTAAAGCTGCCGCTGTCGGCGATTATAGAGCCGCACAAGTAAGCGAGCAAAAGCATAAGAAAACTGATAATCTCGAACTGGAATTATTGAAAAATCCCGATATATTGCAAGAGTTGGGCGAAAAATACGCCGGCGAGAAAACCATCGTCGGATTTTGCATGGAAACCGAGAATTTAATTGAAAACGCGCGAGAAAAGCTTATTAGGAAGCGAGCAGACGTCATTGTGGCGAACAATTTAAACATCGACGGCGCCGGCTTTGCGGGCGATACGAACGTTGTGACAATCCTCGACAAAGACGGAAGTGTAACCGAACTCGAAAAAATGTCGAAAGACGAACTTGCGCATAAGATACTTGATAAGATACAGGGCTCTCAAAATGTCCCAACGTAAGTGGATGTTTTGGGAAAGAGGAGCACCCGCTTATAATGTGAGTTTTTGAGCGGTTTTGGCTCGAAAATGAACAAAGAGAGCGAGGTGCGACGACATGATAGCTAAAATTATAATAAACGGACAAGACGTCGACAAATCGTTCGACTATAAAATCCCGCAAGAGCTTGAAAACACTGCGCAAATCGGATGCCGCGTTCTTGTGCCGTTCGGTCAGGCAAACAAATTAATCGAGGGAATCATTGTCGAACTTACCGAAACAAGCGAGTTTGACAAACTTAAAAATATAAGAGAAATTCTGGACGAGCAACCACTTTGCGCGCCCGATTCGATCGAACTTTGCGAATGGATTCGGCAAAAATACTTTTGCTCGTTCAATCAGGCGCTCCGCCTGGTCCTGCCGCCAAGGCTCGCAACCCGCGTACAACAATGGATTACGCTAAACGAAGATTTTGATTTCGCGCAAGCGAGTGAAACGCTAAAATCGTCAAAAACGAAGCAGGAAATCGTACAATTTTTGCAAATTTCCGGCACTATCGAATATGGCGAGTTGTACGAAAACGTAAAGCGAAGCAACCTGCAAAAATCGCTTAACGAACTGCGGGACAAAGGAATTTTATCCATCGACGAGCGCAACTTTCAATCGATAAAAGAGAAGTCGCAGAAGGTTGCGCACTTGAATGCCGAGCCGTTGCAAGCACTTGAAATTGCTGAACAAATCGCCGGTCGCGCACCGATTCAGTCGGCAATGCTAACCCTGCTTTCCGAGCAGGAAAGTATGTTGTGCAGCGATTTGGTCATGCTGTCCGACGGCTCATACGCCGCGTTGAAAAGCCTGCAAAACAAGGGTTTGATAACGATTTCCGACGACCGTATTATGCGGGCGGCGTATTCCGAAAAAGAGCAAACCACCGCGTATAAACCGACCGGCGAGCAGAAAATTATTATCGATTATATCAATAAATTACTGAAATCTGAAAACGCCTCGGACGAAAGGAAAATCTTAATCCGCGGCGTCACAGGAAGCGGAAAAACCGAAGTATATCTGCAATCAATCGAAAATTGCATAAAGCAAGGAAAGCAAGCGATAGTGCTGGTTCCCGAGATTTCGCTTACGCCGCAAATCGTGGAACGATTCGTGTCACGCTTCGGCAACCGCGTCGCGGTATTACACAGCGCGCTTTCCACCGGAGAGCGATTCGACGAGTGGAGCAGAATCCTTGACAAGTCTGTGGACGTCGTCGTTGGCGCGCGCAGCGCGATTTTCGCGCCCTTCGACAATATCGGAATTATCATTTTGGACGAAGAGCATGAAAGCAGCTATAAATCCGAAATTTCGCCGAAATATCACGCGCGCGAGGTTGCGCAAAAACGCGCCGAAATGAGCGGCGCGGTGCTGGTTTTGGCGTCCGCAACGCCGTCGATTGAAAGCTTCTACCGCGCGCGCAAAGGCGAGTATCGTCTTTTTCATATGGAAAAACGCTATAACGATAACGTTTTACCCACCGTTGAAGTCGTCGATATGCGGCAAGAACTGATGGAAAAGCGCAACACTTCCATATTCAGCGGCAAGTTGCGAGAGGAAATTGAAAAAAACCTGCAAACAGGCGATAAAACGATACTTTTCCTCAACCGCCGCGGCTATTCAACTTTTGTCTCGTGTCGTGAGTGCGGACACTCCCTCATGTGCGAAAATTGCAGCGTTTCGCTGACCTATCACCGAAGCAGCAACCGTCTAAGCTGCCACTACTGCGGGTTTTCGCGGATGAATGTGACGATTTGCCCCGAATGTTCAAGCCGATATATCAAATTCTTCGGTACAGGCACGCAAAAAGCGGAGGAAGAGCTGCAAACTTTCCCCGGCGCGAAGGTTTTGCGTATGGACGTTGACACAACATCGGGTAAAGGCGGGCACGAAAGTGTTCTAAGCAAGTTTGAGTCCGGCAACTACAACATCCTAATCGGAACGCAGATGGTGACCAAAGGGCTTGATTTTCCTGACGTTACGCTGGTTGGCGTGCTTGCGGCGGACACGTCGCTGAATGTTGACGACTTCCGCGCCGCCGAGCGAACGTTCGCGCAACTCGCGCAGGTCGCGGGTCGTGCCGGACGGGGCGAAACCCCCGGACGCGCGGTAATCCAAACGTATCAGCCCGAGCATTACGCGGTAGACTTGGCGCGGAACCACGATTATCTAAGTTTTTACGACACCGAGATAAAACTGCGCGAACGCTTGTGCTACCCGCCGTTTTGCGATATTGTGTCCATTATGGTTTCGGGCGACGACGACCAAATTACGGCGGAGGTTATACGAGAGATTGAAACGCTGATTAAATCCGAGCAAACCGCCGGGAATCAAGAGATTTTGGATATTTTAGGTCCGGTCGCCGCGCCAATCGCGCGGCTGAAGCGGAAATTCCGCTACCGCATCTTACTAAAATGCAGTTCGGCGGACGCTATCTCGGACATTTTGCAGAAATTACAGCAAACCTACACCCACGGCGATACATATTTGAGCATAGATATAAATCCGTTTTAGGCGCGTTGCGCCTTAGACCCGCTTTTGCGCGGACTTTAAAACTTTTATAGGGTATGCCCTAAGTGCATAAGACCGTCAAGCGTGTTAGAACGGCAAAAAGCGTCGTATCAGTTGAGCATGCGGCTTTTGCCGCCGTGTATATTTGACTGAAAGGACGTTGATTGCAGTTTTCAATAAGCGGCGCGCTTTTAATAGCGCCAAAGCGCGTTTGCGCCGCAGGTTTGGTAATGAGCGTAGCGAATTTCAAGCCAAATTTCTTTGCGCCAACGGCGTTATATCCGCAATTTGGCTTCTAAAACTTTTTTTAAAAGTTTTTCGGGGCTTGATAAGGGCTACGACTAGCCCTTGTCGTCCTGCGCTGACAAGCGCAAATGCTACAGAGTCTCGCTCTGAAAAGGTTTTAAGCCTGCGCCGCAGGCGCAATGCTTGCCGCGTAGAGGCAGAAAGAAAGGAAGATTAACATGGCAATTCGCAATATAATCAAAGACGGCGACGATATTTTGCTTAAAAAAAGCAAGCTTGTCACCCAAATTGACGAGAAAACGATCCAACTTTTGGAGGATATGAAAGAAACGCTTAAAAAGGCTGACGGCGTTGGTCTTGCGGCGGTGCAGGTGGGTGCTTTGCGCCGTGTCGCGATCATTTTCGATTCCAACGCCGTAAACCCAAAAGATAGAATTATCGAGCTTATCAACCCCGAAATCATCCACCAAAGCGGCACGCAACGGGACTTGGAAGGTTGCTTGAGTTTCCCCGGGAAATATGGCGAAGTAACCCGCCCGATGGTTGTAAAGGTTAAAGCCTTAACACGGGACGGGAAAACCAAAACATATATCGGCGAAGGCTTGATCGCACGGGCGTTTTGCCATGAAATCGACCATATGGACGGAATCGTATTCGGCGAAAGAGTGGAAAAATGGGTGAACGTTCGATGAGGATACTATTTATGGGCACGCCCGAGTTCGCGCGCGTGTCGCTTGAGCGGCTGATATCTGAAAAGTTCAATATATGCGGCGTTGTCACGCAATCGGACAAGCCGAAAGGGCGCGGACACAAACTGCAACCGACGCCTGTCAAGGAATTGGCGATTTTACGGGATATTCGCATATTCCAGCCGGAAACGCTGAAAGACAACGCGTTCGCTGAAACTCTAACAGCGTTAAACCCTGATATGATAGTAGTTGTGGCATACGGCAAGATATTACCGAAGTATATTTTGGACTATCCGAAGTTCGGCTGTATCAACGTTCATGCGTCGTTGTTGCCGAAGTATCGCGGCGCGGCGCCGATTCACCGTTGTATTATCGACGGCGAAACGCAAACCGGAATTACCACAATGCACATGGCGGAGGGGCTTGACACCGGCGATATGATTTTAAAACGTGCTGTCGAAATCGGCGCGGATATGATGGTGGGCGAGCTTCACGACGAGTTGGCAACTCTCGGCGGCGATGTTCTGATCGAAACGATAGCGAAAATCGCTGACGGAACAGCTCCGCGCGCGCCGCAAGACGACGCGCAATCGAGCTATGCGCATATGCTGGACCGCGATACGGGGCGAATTGATTGGACAAAATCCGCGCAGGAGATTTACAACCTTATTCGCGGCACAAACCCTTACCCCGGCGCGTTTACCGGCTACAACGGCGAAAAATTGAAAATTTTCAACGCAATTGTTGAAAAAAACACCGCAATCGGCGGTAAACCCGGCGAAATTATCGATATAGCTGATGGGAAAATTGCAGTTGCAACGGGAGACGGCACAATAGTGGCAATAACCGAAGTTCAGCCGCTCGGCAAGAAGAAAATGACGGTAAAAGACTACTTAAACGGGCATAAAATCGAAGTTGGGACGGTGTTGGGTTGATGGATAAAAATGTCGTCAAAACCGTTGGCGCTCGTGAGGTTGCGCTGAAAATTTTATACAGAACCGAAAAAGAGGGCAGTTTTCCGAACCTTCTGTTATCCAACGACCTAAAAACGTTGCAAAACCCTGCCGACAGGGCGCTTGCAAGCAACTTTGTGTACGGCGTTTTGAAGAACAAACTCGCGCTTGACCATATAATTTCGAAATTTTCGAAAATTAAGCTGAACAAGTTGTCGTTGTGGGTTCTGAACATACTGCGAATAGGGGTTTTTCAACTACTTTACATGGATAAAATTCCGATTTACGCGGCATGCAACGAGTCGGTAACCCTTGCGAAGCGTTACGCGAACAAAGGTGCGGTCGGCTTTGTAAACGGCGTCCTGCGGGCGGTTGCGCGGGACGGCGACAAAGTCGAATTCCCCGATAGAGCGAAAAACTTGACTGAATATTTGAGTGTGTTTTACTCGCACCCGCGATGGATTGTCGAAAAACTGCTAAACAAATACGGCGCAGAGGTTTGCGAGGAAATCTTAAAGACAAATAATTCTGTGCCGAACCTATTTATCCGCGCAAATCTGCTAAAAACCAACACATCGGAATTGCAGGAAATCCTAATTTCCGATGGAATCGATACCGAGATTGATAGCGAAATTCCTTGCTGTTTAAAGGTTTTGTCCAACTTTGGCGATGTTGTTAAGGCAAAAGCCTTTACAGATGGATTATTTACCGTGCAGGATAGAAGCTCAACCTTTGCAGGGCAGGCGTTAGAGCCGCAACCGGGCGATGTTGTATTAGATATGTGCGCCGCGCCGGGCGGTAAGACTACGCATCTCGCCGAACTTATGAAAAACACCGGCGAAATCATCGCCTGCGATATACACGAGCATAAATTGAAGCTGATTAGCGATGCTGCGCGGCGGTTAGGCGTTGGTATTATTGAAACCAATCTGCTTGACGGTACCGAGTTGCGCGCTGATTTTATCGAAAAATTCGATAAAATCCTAATCGACGCACCGTGCAGCGGACTTGGCGTGCTTCACAAGAAGCCGGACATCCGCTATGCCATGCCGCGCAACGGTTCGGCGGAGGAAGATATAACCGAGTTGGTCGAGTGCCAAGCTAAACTACTTGACAACGCCGCAAAGTATTTAAAATCGGGCGGTGTGATGGTTTACAGCACTTGCACAATCCTAAAAGAAGAAAATTCCGAGCAGATTGCGCGATTTTTAGAGCGGCATGGTGATTTTGAAAAACTATACGAAACGCAGATATTTACCCACGAGACAGGCGGAAGCGGGTTTTACATATGCAAATTGAGGAGGCAGGCAAGCCTGCACCAATCCCGCGATTAAATATGTGCTAACATATTATCTGCGAGGCATGAAAGGTAGGTTCGTAATTTGATAGAACTTAGAAACCTCACACTTATTGAGCTTCAAGAGCTGATTTCATCTCTCGGCGAGCCTTCCTATCGCGCGAAGCAAGTTTTCGAGTGGATTCATAAGGGCGCAAACTCGTTTGACGAATTAACCAATATTCCCAAGGGATTGCGAGAGCGACTGGCTTCGATTTCATACATCGAAAATATAAAAACTGCGGAAAAATTTGTCTCAAATATTGACGAAACCACCAAATATCTGTTACAATTAAGCGATGGAAATTTTATCGAGTGCGTGCTGATGAAGTACAAACATGGCTATACTGTATGTATATCAACGCAAATCGGTTGCCGAATGGGCTGCAAGTTCTGCGCGTCGTCGCATACGGCGTTTTCGCGAAACCTAACGGCGGGCGAGATGCTGGGGCAGGTTTTGCTCGCCTCAAACGAGGTCGCAAAAGCCACAAACGGCGATGTGACAAGGGTTTCAAACGTAGTATTGATGGGAATCGGCGAGCCGCTCGACAATTTTGACAATGTGCTGAAATTTTTCGAACTTGTCAACGCGCCGGACGGCATAAATATCGGTCAGCGGCATATTTCCCTGTCAACTTGCGGGCTTGCGGATAAAATCCGTGAACTTAGCAAGCGAAATCTGCAAATCACACTGTCGGTGTCACTTCACGCGGCGCTGGATGAAACGAGAAGTGAGATAATGCCTATAAATCAGCGGTTTGACATTGATGAACTGATGAACGCCTGCCGAGAGTATGCCGAAACGACGGGGCGGCGAATTTCGTTTGAGTATGCGCTGATTGCCGGCGTGAACGATGGAAGAGAAGACGCTATGATGTTGGCGGAATTAATCAAAAAGTATTTTTCACGCAATTCGGTTTACATAAAACCAACTGATTTTACCAAAAAGGTTGACATAAATTTAGGGTTGGTTCACATAAATCTGATACCGATAAATTATGTAAACGAATCGGGTTACGAACGGTCGAAAGACGCGGAAAAATTCCGAGCCGAACTTGAAAGAAGAGGAGTAACCGCGACATTGCGGCGGGAGCTGGGAACCGACATCGCCGCCGCCTGCGGACAGTTACGCGCGGAGCGCGTAGAATAGTGTAAGATTAAGCATGTGCGATAAAGGACGGTGAGAAATATGCAAATTTTCGGATTGAGCGATATAGGGAAAAAGCGGGAAACCAACGAGGATAACTTCGGAATCGTTGGGTTTTCTGGTGCTATGCAAGCCTTCATATCTCGCGGAGCAAAAGTTCAAGATGTATCTATTTTGGACGCGGAAATACGTGCAGGCATTGCCTGCGTCGC
>WRAG01000044.1 GCA_009780345.1 Oscillospiraceae bacterium | reverse complement strand
TTATTGATGTCCTACGATTCGCTTGAGAACGTGATTGACAAGAACAAGGCTGTTGACCCGGCGGGCGAGATGGTGACGACCGCGAAGGCCGTCGGCATTTGCTTCGGCGATTAGGTTGGGGATGAGAGTAGAGTATATATGCGGCGCAGTCTGAATGACTGCGCCGCTTTTTATTATTTTTCCATTTGTAAGTTTCAAAACTTATTAGCGGTTATTTTATGTTTTGAAATATTCATTGGCAAAATTCGCGGAAACGCTTATAATATAACGATAATCATTTTAAATAGAAAAAATTTGATAAAAAACGGCTAATATATGATTTTTTCATATATTAGCCGTTTTTTTATGCACTTTAACGGAGCAAAAGACGTTTTTGGATTTTAACTATTCTCGTTTTTTCGCAGAATTCAAAAACCGTTAAGGCGCTAAAGCTAACGCGCTATGTTGAACATTTCTACCGGTTTGCAGGAAATTGTTAAGCAACAACGATTGATCCAGAACGTTAATTTCTTCGTCATCATTCAAATCTTGAGCCAAAGCTTGAGCATGAGTCTGAAACATTGAGTTTATCAACAGAGACCAATCAAGAGTGTTTATTTCATCGTCATATATCGCATCCATATTACCCGCGAACAATATAAATCTTGAAGTAAACGCATAATCTATATTGCTAATCAACGCCGGGTTGGCGGAACCACCGACAAGGAAAGCGGTACGATCGAAAGTGATATTCTGCACGATCACGCCGGTATGATTCTGCTTATGGATTATCATATAATAAGTTCCCGCCGAGTCAACGTAGGCGAACTCGAAGCGACCGTTATTTGCAAACACCAAAGCTGTAGTTTGAGCCACCAACGCGCTGTCAGATGCGTTATAAAGCCTCACGGTTGCAGGAACTTGGTTAAATACGTTCCAACCGTCATACCATACATAACCCGTTATTCTTCTGTATATCGCAGATTCGCTGAAATGCGCCGTGAAAGTCGTATCACCTACAACTTCATATTCCGCAAGCTCGATATTATTAAAATATCCGCCCCTGCTACTGGTCCAATGAGAGAAGGTCCAACCTTCGACCGGAGAAATCTCCGGCGGCGCGCCAACATATTCTCCGCCAAGCAAAAAGCGTGTTACATTAGGGGTTCCGCCTGCTATGGTTCCCTGTTCTATATTGGCTGAAGTGAAAATAATTGTATGCAGTGGATACCAATACGCAATCAGAGTCATGTTTCCGAGAACCGGGTCGTCGGCAAAGTTCCAAATTACGCCATTCTGACCTCGCCATCCGCCAAATTCATACCCATCACGAGCCGGAACAGCGTATAGAGGATGAGGGTATGTCACCCTGCCGCCGCGCGGGTGACACTGATCGCTTGGTTCTAAAGTGTCGCCGCCGTTTATATCAAAGGTGATTATTGCATTTGTCCGCACTAACAGATATTCATCCGGCGTAGGTCCTACTATCGTATGAGTGTTTGTATTATAGGGATAACCAATTGGCACGAATCGTACAACTACCATGTATTGCGTATCAGAATCAAGCCCGGTAAAGCTTGTGCTTGTCGTCCAATATTGATAGGGTAAGTCGTTTTCGTCCACATCTAATAATCTGTATTCCGTGAAAAACTGATGCGGAGCAGGTATAGAAATTATCGAAAATTGATTACAACTTATCGAATTCGGCAATAATCGAGGCGCGTAAACTCTCCATGTTGCTTCCGCAATGACTTCAAAGGTATTTGGAATTGTAAGCCCTAAACGCATACGGTCATCATTGTCGGGTCCTGTTTGCGGCGGGTGTGTCGTAGGAAACACCCTGCGTCTGCCGGAATCTTCGTATACCGCGTCATAGAATCTCCAACCGTCAAAAGACCACAATCTATGACTGCCGTCATAGGCATTATTATAAATCGTTTCGTCTGCGCGATACACTCCCGCAAGCGCGTGCCCGGGAAAAAAACCTTGCCCGCTTAATCCGTCATTAGCTAAAAAATGGTTTCTAACTTGAAGTTCCATCAAAGCTTCGCTCATTATATCTCTGTTATTGAATGGGTTCACCCTAAGAATCGCTCCGGCATCTTCAGCAAATTGAGGGTCTATTTGAAGAATAGTTTCTTCTCTAAGCCATGTGTTCGGTTCTTGAGATGGCGCAATATTTCCCATCACAGAAGTACCGTCGCCAATGATCGTAAGTCTTTGAATTAGCGCGTCACGTATGTCGTTATTTCCACTTACAGATGTTATACCAATACCGCCACCAATTTGAGCGGTATTAGCTGTAATAACACTGTTGCCTTGCATATGGAATCTTGAATTATGACCTTCGCTGCCCGCTAAAGCAACGCCGCCTCCAACGCGCCCTGCGGTATTGCCGCTTATTGTTCCGCCATACATTCTAAAATCACCTTCGCCCCAAACCATAACTCCGCCGCCCGAATGTGCGGAACCGGCATGGTTATTGCTGATTATACCGTTATGCATGGTAAGCGCGCTAGTCCCTCTACCCGCTAGATGTATACCACCACCGGTTGTATCCGCAATGTTTCCGATAATCCCGCCGCTTGGGTTGGTACTTATGGTAATTGAAGCCGAGCCTAACTCATTATTGAATAAGTGTATCCCGCCGCCGCTTTGTGCCGCGCTATTTCCGCCGATTACAGCATCATCTTCCATCGTAAGTATCGTTGTTCCCGCTGTCATTCCGCCTTCGGCAGAAATACCGCCGGCATTCAAGTTAACGCCGCCGCCAAGGCTTCTTGCCGTATTGCCGGTTATAGATGACGAGCCGCTTATGTTAAAATTAGCAGTATGTCCGCGACTGGTGGTAACATGCACACCGCCGCCGCTTGTCGCCGTATTGTCGCGGATGGTTCCGCCCAACATATCAAATGTTCCGCTCCTTGCCGCGGCGTCATCAACAAGTATAAATAGTACTCCGCCACCATTTCCGGCGGCATTGTTATCATAAATTTCCCCGCCGTGCATGGTTAGCGTTCCGCTCATATGAATTCCGCCGCCACCGCCGGCCACCGCAACGTTATCTCTTATTACGCTGCCTGATTGCATGATTAATGAAGCGTCGGGACCTACCATCACCCCGCCTCCGCCGTCAACGCCATAAGCACGATTCTCATATACACGACTACCATCCATATAGAACGCCGTATTACCACCAACATGCAAACCACCGCCGGTTTGCCCGGCAATATTATTGTTTATTACAACATCCGGACCTATGTTTGCATCCGCCGCGGAAATAAGACGAATACCTCCGCCCGGACTGAATAACGCCCTGTTGTTACTAATGCGACTATCGCCGCTAATGTTCATGTTACCGCCGTTAGCAACAAAAATCCCGCCACCGCCGATTGCAACACCGACTTCCAACTGTTCCGACGTTACATCGTACGCGTCGGCAGTATTGCCACGAATTATACCATCTTGAATGTCAAGCGTTCCGCCGCCTGCAACGAATATTGCGCCGCCGCCCCTTGCGTTATTTTCATGTATCGTTGCGCCGGCACGCATATTGAATGTAGTCTCGTTGACTACAAACACCGCACCTCCCTCTAACGCGTCGTTGCCGGTCATTTCAACTATATCGTTATTCATATTTACAATCGTCGTGCCGCCCATGTGAATTGCGCCGCCTGCCGTGCCCGCGCTGTTGCCCGACATGCTTCCGCCATGCATATGAAACGTAGTGTCTCCCATAAACCTCGCGCCTGCGCCCTGAGCTTCCGAATCATTATTTATAACTTGCCCGCCCGCATTGAGTGTGACGATAGCGGTCGAAGCACCCGGTGACGTTGATATTCCGGCACCTGACATAGCATTGTTGTTTCTAATAACCGCGCCAGCGTTGATTGTTAAGTTAGAATTAGTAAGCCGCACACCGCCGCCCTGCCCCGAAATGGGCGCAGCGCCGTCAAAACCATGATTGACAGCATTATTGCTGAAAATTTCGGCTTCATACATTTCATTTTCGACCAACGTTCCGCTCAATGTGACTGCGGAACCTGCGGCCGCGTATACGCCGCCTCCATTAGCGGCATTATTGTTGCGAATTTGCCCGCCGGTCATGAAAAATGTCGAGTTATCTAAACGAACACCGCCTCCGTTAGCTGAAGAACCCGCATTATTGGTATGAATTTCGCCGCCACTCATGTTAAGGGTTGACGCCGCCGCCAAACGAATTCCGCCTCCGTTTCCTTGAGCGCCTGCGTCGTTATTATGAACTAACGCGCCGGGTAATATGTTTATTGTGGCGTTTACAGCCGACGCCGGAGCGGTCGCCGTAGCAATACCGCCGCCTTGCCCGCCCGAATCGCGCACATGGTTATGCCGAACCGTGCCATGCAAGTAGAGCGTGGACCTAAGACCTACATGTATACCGCCGCCGTTGTTAGCGCGCGAGTTATGCTCGATAATCGAGTCAGCGTCTACGTTAATCTCTGTGCCTAATGCCGCACCCTCTCCAAAAGTGTATATTGCCGCGTTGGTAAACCCGCTGATGGCTGCATTGACAAGGCTAACGGTATTTCGACCGCCGCCGCTGGCGATAATTCCGGCGCGGGCATTGTTGCCTGATTGGTGTTGCAGAATTACGTTGTCCAGCGTTAACGTCCCACCGTTAAACACACGAAGCGCGGGTGCGTTGTTATCGTTTGGCGCTGCCATATATATAGTGTGCCGACTACCCTCTTGCGACGTTATTGTTATATGACGGTCTTGCCTTATCCTCCAGTCGGTAGGCCCACCGTTTACTCCTATAAGTTCGGTAGGAGCGTAGGGCATGGTTATGTTGTCGGTAAGTACAATCGTCGTTGTAATAGAACCGGGAGAATTTTCCCTTAACGCGTCTCGGAATTCATCAAAAGTACCTACTTCAACGCTATTAAAAGGTATTATACCTATTATGCTTTCTTGAGGTAAAACATCGTATTCGGTTCTTACTTCGCCATGCTCTTCATACGCCAAATAGTCATGTTCGTAGTAATATTGACCGTCCACATTCGCAAAAACAGAAATATTTACACTTCCTATAGCCAACAAAAGTGCGATAAAAACGCAAAAAATAGGAACTATATGTTTCACCCTTAATCTCCCCTTACTAAAAAATTGTATTATATTATGCGCCATTGTAAATAGTTTTATCATAAACTATTTATCAGATAAAATCAACACCCAATTTTTTACAATTAAAAATCACATCAGTTTTTCAAAATAATCGCAGTATGGTTGCATAAGATTTATGCTGCTCCAAACGAAAGTTTTAATTTTTCCGCCTTGTTCAGGCGCGGTAAGGGATGTTGCTATATCGTTGTTACCGCTCGGCGTTATTCGCGAGAATTCCATTTGCGACATTCGATATATTCCATCATCGTCATAATCGAAAACCACAACAAACAAAAACGACCCCGGAATACGATGGTTTAACAAAATTGTCACAATTTCGTCGTTATCCACAGAAATCCCGGATATCATAGGCGTCAAACCGGAAATAGGCCGCCATCCCGCGTGCAATGTATGATGCTCGGTTGTTGTTACTATGTCGGTTTCGATAACCTCGTATCCGTCTTCGTTAAACCACCCGATAAATTCATATCCATCCCGCGTCGGTTTGCTTATTTCTCTGAACACGTAATAATACGGGTCGCCGTAAAGAAGATCTGCGCCTTGTATGCTTGGTGTTCCGGCATTCGCATAAAAATATACGCCGATAAAACCTAACCGCCACTCCGGCAAATCGAGCCATCTGCGCATTTGATAAACGGCAAATCCGAGATTTTCATTGTTCTCTGTTGCATACATGATATTAAAGTTGCGTGTCATTTGCGCACGGCCAAGGTGTCTGTAATCAACATTGTTGGTTGCGGGATTATCACTGCCATCACTTGAAAACGCGGCATTCATTAAAATAATAGGAGTGTTTTCTTCTCTAGAAAAAGCAACCCAGTTTCTGGCGAAATGAAGAACATTTGCCGGTGTATTACGATATGCCATTACATGAATTCGGTTTGCCTCCATAATGGTCGCTCGATATAACCATTCAGGTTCGCCGTTATAAATTATTCGTTGATACTCATAGTAACCCGCTCTCCACCAAGCCGGCGCGGTCCAGTCCATCCGGCCATAAAGCTCAGTCATATAAACTTGGAAATCTATATAGTATTGCAGTAACCGGTTTCTAACCGCATCTCTCTCCGGTCCCACAGGCGTTAACCAGTTGTAATAATAGCGACCGGGAACAGGGCGAAATTGTTGCGGCTCAATGTTCAATACAACGCCGGCAAATTGCTCATTTTCAGAGGCGTATTCTTGATATGCCAAAAATTCGCCCATGCGCCGCTTGAAATTTTCATAATAAGCGGGAAGAATCCAATTATAATGCCCGGTTAGAAAGAAAACCCGAATCCCTCTTTCGTTCGCCGCGGAAATAAAATCATTCACATTTTGCCCCAAGTTTGCAACCCCGGCAGTAACGCCTGTGGAAAGATAAATCTCATTAATTCCATTCGCCGCCGCAAAATCCAAATAACGATTCGGCTCATTAATTGACGGACCCGCCGAAGCATACCAATACATTCCAAATGTATGATCATTGTTTGGCGGGCGCGATATATTCGGAAACGCAAAAGCTTCTGGAGCAAACATTACTATTGTTCCGATAAAAGATAATAATACAATAGATGCCGCTAATTTTTTTGCTTTTTTATACAAAACAATCATTCCTTCGTGATTTATTTTAAACATGCGTGTCATATTAGTATAGGTTTTAACAAAATTCAAGCAATTTATTTAAAAAATTATAAATTTTCACAAAATCATACTCAAAGCAAGCACTTTTTTGCAAACTCAAATAAAATAAGTGTAAACGTTTAAGCTTTTCCGCTCAAAACATTTACACTTATATGGTAACAGGATTTTTCTAATTATCTTTCCCTATATATATTTACCAACCACCGCGGCAATCTCACCCTCATCATCGCTCGGCCGCGGAACATCGGCAAACAACTGCCACTGCTCCTTATGCGTAATCGTCTCACCGGGCGCGACATTTTTAAGTTCACCCAAACTTTCAAGCTCAAAGAAATGTTCATTCGCGTAAGTTTCATACGACATTCCGCCGTCGGGATATACCTTGCCGTCAACCGGAAAACGTTTCACAAACATATTGCCGTGATTAAAATATGCCGCCCAGCCGTGCTCACTATTTATACCAAATTTAATCGCACGTTTCACGTTCACATCGTGCTTCAACGTGATATATTTATCACCCCAATAAACCCGCTCGTCGTTCATTTTCGTATACGGCCAAATTGCCATCTGCCGATTGGAAACAAGCCCCGTATCCCACGCCGGCATAGGAATTACCGATTTTCCATTTTGCGCCATAACCGACAACGCCCAAATGGCGAACTCGGACGGATACGCACCGATATTGGTAATGAAGTGCTTGATTTCAACCGAATTATCGCCGGTTATCGCAATTTCAATCTCGTTTTGCACGTTGGTCCATTTTTGCGGCGGCGGTGTGAGGCGAACCCCTGTGCCGTCAGCGATTTTTTCGTATTTCACAGGCTCATCTTCGGGATAATATGTTCGCGGCGACGCCTCAGGCGAGAGCCAAAGCCGGTGTCCGCCGTAGATGTACCACTTTTTATCCACGCCAAAGTCGGCGTCGGTAAACGGCTCGGGTTCGGTGATTACTCGGTCGATATCCTCCCAAAACGCATTCTCGCCGCCGACAAAGCCGAATCGAATAATCCTCGGCCCGATATCAAGCGTCGCAACGAAGTCGATCGTTCCGTTCGAAACCTCGACGCACCGACCGAAATTTTTGTAGTTGATTTCTTTGATTGTTATCATTTTTTATCATCCTTTCTTTGCACCCAACGGGCGCGGGCTTAAAATCTTTTTATCAGAGCGAGGCTCTGTAGCATTTGCGCTTGTCAGCGCAGGACGACAAGGGTGTATTGACACCCTTGTCAAGCCCCAAAAAACTTTTGGGGCAAAAGTTTTACAAAACCATCGCCTACCATGTCCGCGACCCACGCAAAAACCGCGTGTGTGCCCGCCGGACATGAGGGCGACCAAAGTTAGCTAACCGCATTCGCGGAAAGATTAGCGAGATAGAACACTATTTCAGTCGAGAATGCGGCTTTTGCCGCCGTAGTCATTGAACTGAGAGGCAAATTGTATGCACATTTTTAGCGACGCGATCACAATAGCGCCATAGCGCGTGTGCGTCGCCTGTTTTGTAAAACTTTTCTAAAAGTTTTTCGGGGATTGACAAGGGCTACGATTAGCCCTTGTCGCTCTGCGGCAGCCGCCGCAACGCCCTCGGGACGGACCCGAAAAAGCCCGCGCCCGCCCGGCAGGGCAAAAGCCCCGCCGCCTCAGCGGCAAAAAAGGTTTTTAGGGAAAAGCCCTAAAAACCATGCGGCAGTAGCCGCACATATGCGCTTGTCAGCGCAAGACAGCCCACGCCCGTTGGGCGCACGCTAATGCGTCCCCGTCAAATCCAACACATTCCCGTCATTTTCGACCTTCTCGAATGTCGAGTTTTTGATTTTCGCCTGCAACGTATCGTAAAACAAGTCCTCATCCATAGGGAATTCCACCCAATTATCCGTCCACGCGGACAGGTGGATTGCGTTGGATATTGTCAATCCATAAATCCCCTCGATTCCGGGGGATAGAAGCTCTTCACCGTTCAATATCGCGTTCGCGAAGTTTTGCAAAATTCCGATATGCTCGCTCGCCTCACCTGATAGCGGGATTTCGCGCTCCGAAACTTCGGGATTCCCGAAACCACCTTTGTAGCCGGCGTTAAACTCGCGTTCATCCACTTCGTTGCGCCAAAATCTAAGGTTGTTATCTTCCATCACAAGCTTGCCCAAACTTCCCGAAATTTCAAGCCTATTTGTGCCAGGAAATTCACCGGTAGCGGTAATAAACGTCGCCGTCATACCGTTATTGTACTCAGCGTAGGCGGTAACATCGTCGTCCACCTCGATATTGTAGTATTTGCCGAAACTTGCGAATCCGCGCACCCTTTTCGGCATTCCGAAAATCCACCACCAAAGGTCAAGCTGGTGCGGACACTGATTAAGCAGAACGCCGCCGCCCTCGCCGACCCAAGTGCTTCGCCAAGTCGAGCTGTCGTGATACGATTGCGGGCGATACCAGCTTGTGGCAATCCAAATCATGCGTTTGATGGTTCCAAGCTCGCCCGATTGCACCATCTCTCGGATTTTTTGATGCGCCGGAATTGTGCGCTGATTGTACATGATGCAGAATTTTTTGCCCGACTTTTCGGCGGCGGCATTCATCTCGCGAACCGCTTTTGTATAAACGCCCGCGGGCTTTTCGACCAAAACGTGCTTGCCCAACTCAAACGCCTTTATCGCCAACGACGGATGGTCGTAGTGCGGCGTCGCGATAATTACCGCGTCGAACAAATCCGCGTTTTCGAATAGCTCGTCGCTGCTCTTGAACAGTTTCACCTTATCGCCGAACTCTTCACGCGCCCAGTCGAGCCGCTTCGGGCTTATATCACATATGCAAGCGAGCTCAAGTCCGTCAATTACGCCGCCAAATATCCGCTGCGCGTGAATTGTTCCCATATTTCCGATACCGATAATTGCTATCTTAACCATTTTTATATCTCCCTCCGTTACATAAGTTTACATAATTTTGAATTACAGTTGACATAATGCAGGCTATGTGTTCACCTCTATATTATGTCTACCTACACTCCGCTATACGCTGAAAATCCGCCATCGACGGGGATTACTACACCGTTTACAAACGATGATTGCTTGCTATCCGCCAGGTAAAGCAGCGTTCCGAGCAACTCTTCCGCCTCGCCGAAGCGGTTCATTGGCGTTGCTAGCAATATTTTCTCCGCTCGTTCGGTAAAGCTTCCGTCGTCGTTTGTCAGCAACGCCCGATTTTGGTCGGTGACGAAAAATCCCGGAGCGATGGCGTTTACACGAATCCCGACCTTTGAAAAGTGAACCGCGAGCCATTGGGTGAAGTTACTTACCGCTGATTTCGCGCCGCTGTATGCCGGAATTTTTGTAAGCGGGCAGAACGCGTTCATTGACGAGATGTTGATAATCGTCGTGTCCCGCTTGCTTACCATATCCCGCGCAAAACACTGGGTCGGTATAAGCGTTCCGAGGAAATTCAGGTCAAACACGAACTCAATTCCCGATTTGTCGAGGTCGAAAAATGTAGTAAGCTCACTGTTTTGCAGGTCGGCAAGCTCGAAATATTCCTTGGTTGTCGTGCCTTTCGGGCTGTTTCCGCCCGCGCCGTTTATAAGGATGTCACAGGTCCCCAGCGTTTCGTTGATAATTTTGCGCGCCGCTTCCAAGCTATCTTTATCCAAAACGTCGGCGGCAATTGCCAATCCGCCGAATTCGTTCGCAACCTTTTGCGCATTTTCGATGTTAATATCAAGCAGGGCAACCTTTGCGCCGTTTTCGGCGAGGCACTTGGCGAACGCGCCGCACAGCACCCCGCCGCCGCCTGTCACGACTGCAACTTTATTTTTGAGTGTCATAGGATCAGTCCTTTCTTTTTTGCGCCCGGCGGGCGCGGGCTTAAGGCGCGTTGCGCCTTAGACCATTTTGCCGCTGCGGCGGCGTGCAGTGCGCGGGCGCGCGCGGCGCGACAAGGACCAGTCCTTGTCAATCCAGCATTTGAGACTTCGCTTGTGTGATTTTTCACAAGCGGTAGTCGAAAAGTGCTGGGGCGTAAGATTTTGCTTGCAAAATCCACAGCCATCTGCCAAACTTTTGCGCGACAAAAGTTTGATCAAAACCGTCGCCCTCCCCGCCGCGACCCACGCAAAAAACGCGCGGGTACCCCGCTGGCGGAACCACGGGCGAAAGTCACTACAATCAACGCACCCTAACCAAGTTAGATCTCGCGCTTTTAGGCGCGGATCGCTCTCTAACGAGCGCAGTGTTATATCTCGCCAGTCTTTCCGCGAATGCGGTTCGCTAACTTTTGTCGCCCTCATGCCAGACGGGCACACACGCGTTTTTTGCGTGGGTCGGCGGCATAGTGACGACGGTTTGGCATAAAGCTCTTAGCAGTTTACTGCTTAGAGATTTAGACCTCCGAAGCGGTTTTGGCGAGGAGTTTCATCTTCTTTTGCCGTCAAAAGTTTTTTGGGGCTTGAGGC
>WRAG01000043.1 GCA_009780345.1 Oscillospiraceae bacterium | reverse complement strand
CCGCTTTGGGAGTGGCTTCCGAATCCGTTTTTGGGATTCGGCTAATGCCACCCCTGTGAAAACCGTCCAAGAAAACGAGCCGTCTGTTGGCGAAGTTTGATTGGGTACGGTTGACCGCTGGCGTTTGCAACCATAGGCGACCGGGATTGGTAAGGGCAGAGCCCTTTCCGCCCGTCCGGCAGGGCAAAAGCTCGCCGCCTCAGCGGAAAAAAGGTTTTAGGGCTTCGCCCTATAAACCCTGCGCCCGTTGGGCGCAAGAATTTTGTTAAAACTTTTTTCAAAAGTTTTTCGGTCTAAGGCGCGTCGCGCCTTAACCCCGCGCCCGCAGGGCGCTATATATCCAAATTCACAACCTGTTTCGCATGTTCCTCAATAAACTCGCGCCGCGGCTCAACTTTATCGCCCATCAAAATACTAAATATCTCGTCCGCCGCAACGGCGTCTTCCATCGCAACCTGCAACATAATCCGGGTCTCCGGATTCATGGTGGTTTCCCAAAGCTGATCGGGATTCATCTCCCCCAAACCTTTATAACGCTGAATATTCGCATCTTTCCCGATTTCTTCAAGCGCCGCCGCGAGTTCTTTATCATTGTAAGCATATCTCATGTTTTTTCCGCGGCTAACCTTATAAAGCGGCGGTTGCGCGATGAAAACGTGCCCCTCCTCAATCAGCGGGCGCATAAATCGGAAAAAAAACGTCAAAATAAGCGTGCGAATATGCGCGCCGTCAACGTCCGCGTCCGCCATAATTACAACTTTACCGTATCGCAGTTTGTTTATATCGAAATCTTCGCCGATTCCCGCTCCAAGTGCGGTTATAACAGGCATAAGCTTATCATTTCCGTAAACTTTGTCAATCCTCGATTTCTCAACGTTCAGCATTTTCCCCCAAAGCGGCAAAATCGCTTGGAATTGACGGTCTCTGCCTTGCTTCGCCGAGCCGCCCGCAGAATCTCCCTCGACAATATAAATTTCGGTATATTGCGTGTCACGGCTACTGCAATCCGCCAATTTCCCCGGCAACGAACCGCTTTCAAGCGCGGTTTTCCGCCGAGTCAACTCCCGCGCTTTGCGCGCCGCTTCTCTTGCACGATTGGCGGTTAATGCTTTATCGATTATATTCCGCGCAACGGCAGGATTTTCCTCCAAAAACGCGGCAAGTTTATCATTAACCATATTTTCAACAACGCCGCGCATTTCCGAGTTGCCAAGTTTCGTTTTCGTCTGCCCCTCGAATTGCGCTTCCATCACTTTAACGCTGATAATGCAGGTAATTCCCTCGCGAACATCCTCGCCGCTTAACGATTTGTCATTTTCCTTAATCATATTATTCTTTTTCGCGTAATCGTTCAAAACCTTAGTAAGCGCGGACTTAAATCCGGTCTCATGCGTTCCGCCCTCAGACGTGTTTATGTTGTTCGCGAAACTTACAAGATTCTCGCTGTAACTATCGTTGTATTGCAACGCAATTTCCGCCTCACAAGTTTCACGACTTGTCGAAAAGTGAATAACGTCGACATGCAAAGGCTCCTTACTGCGGTTAATATACTCGACAAACGAGCGAATTCCGCCCTCATAGTGAAACTCTTTCGTCCGTCCGTCGGGTCGCTCGTCGGTTAAAACAATTCTAACGCCGGCGTTCAAAAACGCTTGCTCACGCAGGCGGTTCTTCAAAATATCATAGTCGTATTCCAGGTCTTCAAACACTTCGTGGTCCGGCTTAAAATGAACCTTTGTTCCGGTTTTATCGGTGGTTCCGATAATTTTCAAATCCTCGCACTTCTCGCCCCGCTCATAGCGTTGATAGTGAATATTGGTTCCGTCATAAATTTCAACTTCCAAATATTCCGAAAGCGCGTTAACAACCGACGCGCCAACACCGTGCAACCCGCCCGAGACTTTATATCCGCCGCCGCCGAACTTTCCACCCGCATGAAGAATGGTAAACACAACCTCAACGGCAGGCAACCCCGTTTGCGCCTGTATTCCCGTCGGAATTCCCCGCCCGTCATCGGTAACGGTAATGGAATTATCCTCGTTTATCTTAACCTCAATGGTCGAGCAAAATCCCGCCAACGCCTCGTCAATCGCATTGTCCACGATTTCGTAAACAAGATGATGAAGCCCGCGAGATGATGTGCTTCCGATATACATTCCGGGGCGCTTTCGAACAGCCTCAAGCCCCTCAAGAACTTGAATCTGACTCTCGTCATACTGATTTTCCTCCGACACCGCGGACATATTTGAAACCTGATTAATCTCATCCATTAGCTTCACTCTCCTTGAATTTAAGCTTAACGCCCGTATCGCCGCTCACCCTGCCAAGCAAGGCTTTTGCCGATATATTTGTAATGTATACCATGCTTTGTTTATCGTTTGAACATATTACGAACGATTTCGGAAGCGCGCCGGGCGATACATCTTTCACAAACCCTTCCGTTTCCATGGTTTTCAAAAAATCCTTTGTAATCCGCGAAATCGTGGTTGTTGTTTCCAAATCCAAAATAGCAATAACGTCCTTTTCACGCACCAAAACATCTTGTCCAAGATGCAGATACATAGGCATCAATCCTTTGATATATATTTTACCATAAGGACATATATTTAGCAAGGAAAATTTAATAATTTTCCGCCTTTTTACACATAATAATATATCATAGGCAGAAAGGCGGGAAACATTTGAAAAACAATGATTTTTTTACCCAAAATGACGGCATTCCCTTAGGTTTAGGAATGGCGCTTTCGCAAAACGGCGAAGCAATGACATTTTTCGTCAATTTATCAGACACGGAAAAGCAAAACATCATCGACCGAACCCACGATATCAAATCCAAAGACGAAATGCGGCAATTTGTGGATACCTTAGCTTAAAAAAAGAGCAATATTCCCTTGGGAATATTGCTCTTTTAATTTCGCAAATATTTTAATTCATCATGCTTGCCGGATCGATTTGTCCGCCGTTTCGCAGAACTTCGAAGTGCAAATGCGGTCCGTCCGCGCTCTCGCTAATCGCCGTTCCGCCAACACCGCCGATAATATCGCCCGCGTCAACCCTCGTGCCTGCCGATATAAAATCGACGCTTTGCAAGCTTGCGTAAAGCGTTTGAAGCCCGTCGCCGTGGTCGATTACCACAACCACCCCCAACATATCATCCTCAAAGACACGTTCAACCACGCCCGCCGCCGCCGCGCGAACCTGCGTTCCAAGCGGGGCGTCTATGTCGATTCCTCTATGCACTCGCCAATCGTTCATGGTGTTGGAAAACACAAGATTGTCTCCCGAAAATTGCTTAATAACATTTCCGTTCACCGGCATTCGAAGCGACGTCACTGCCGGTATAGGCTCAATCACCGACTCTGTAATGCCTACCGGAATCGCCGCGACAGGCGCAACCTCGGGTGAACGATTTACATCTTCCTCAATGTATTCTTCCTCGTCTTCATATTCGTCCGAATACGTCATCTCGACAAACGCAGGCTCGTCCAACACTGCATTCATACTGTCCATAACCGATCTTGACATATTCCTAATCACCACCGACGTTCCGACAATTGTTACGCAGGCAAAAAGGATTATGTAAAATCCTCGGGTTGTCAAAAGCTTTTTAATATTCATTTAAATAGCACCTCCAAAACAAGTGTTGCCATATTTTGGACGCATTATACAAAAAAATTGTTGACAAAATTAATGACAAGTGATATTATAGTAAAGGTTTTGCAAATTATATTGCGTTGTTACGTATTGATTTTGCGTCAAATTGCGTGAGATTTCGTCGAAACGAACCCCTAAAAACCGCAGGCGTATGGGGTATACGTTGAGGATTTTTCGCGGGTGAAGTTTCGGCGGAAGATTGCGTGATTTGACGCAAAATACGCGCCCGTAGCTCAGCTGGATAGAGTATCAGACTACGAATCTGAGGGTCGGATGTTCGAATCATCTCGGGCGTGCCACGAAAGAAGTCAATTGCTTACAAGCAATTGACTTCTTTTATTTTGTGTGATATATTGCTTTCAAACGGAAAATATATAAACGGAAAGGATGATACATATGGCAAGTAGAATTGTTAAATCTTTAATTGACGAAAAAGTTGAAAATTTCAAGTTAGCATTCCAAAAAACTTCATTCGGACTGTTCTACGACGAGAAAAAGCAAGAGCTTATTCATCCGGGAGAAAAAGGTACATATTGTGAAAGCATAGCTAAAGATTTTTTGCGTCCATTTATCCCCCAAAGGCTTGATATAGGAACAGGTTTTATAATTAATGCTTACGACGAGGTAAGCACGCAGTGCGATATCGTGATTTACGACGCAAAAAATACTCCATTGATAGAAAACGACCAAAAACAACGATTCTTTCCTGTGGAAACCGTCGTCGCCGTCGGCGAAATAAAATCGGGCAAAAAAGCAATAAGCCGAACCGAACTTAAAGAAATAGTTAATAAATTAGCAAAAATTAAAAAAATGAATAAATTGAAAGGGATTTCTAATAGTGAAAATGATCATTCACACAAATTTGACAAAAAAGATCCACGAGATAGTCTCGCTACTTTTTTAATATGCAACGACATTACTCGTAAAGAAAAAATCGCAAGTGAAATGTCTGATTTATATGAAAAAGATTATATTCGCGACGATTATCTTTCATTTGCCTTGTTTATCGAAGGCGGTGTTTTATCGCATTCGCACGACGACGGAAAAGGCGACAAAGGAATAGCCCCATATCCTGTTATTAAGAATTGCTCATCAGAATGGTGCTTTAAAGAAAAGCTGCATTTTCACGAGACTTGCCATTATTTATGGCAGACTACCAGTCTAGCATATATTTATACGCCGGACATAATTTCATATCTTAGAGATTAAGAAAGGTCTTAACTTTTCCTTCACTTTAAAGTAATTGACTTCTTTTATTTTATATGCTACACTGGTTTCAAATGAAAACCGAAAGGATGAAAGAAATGAAAATCGATCCATATTTGCACTTTAACGGAACCTGCGCCGACGCAATCGCGCTATACGAAAAAGCGTTCAATGTCAAAACGTCTGAAATCATGAAATACGGCGATGCGCCGCCGGAGGAAGGGCACCAAATACCGCCGGGAACGGAAAATTTCATAATGCACGCAACTCTTCCAATCGGCGACAACGGAGTTATGCTCTGCGACGTGCCGCCCGATTATGCGATGCAAACCAGCACCGCTGTGTCACTTCATGTTGCTTTAGACAATAAAGAAAGCGCGCAAGCGGCATTCGACACATTGAAAGAGGGCGGCGAGGTTGGAATGGAGCTTCAAAAGACATTCTGGAGCGAATATTTCGGCTCGCTAACCGACAAATTCGGAATAAGCTGGATGATATCCATATAACAAACAAACCCCTGCCAACCATTGGTTGACAGGGGTTTTAATTTGTTAATTCCGCGCGATTTCTCTAAACAACGCCTCGTTCCGCACTTCGCCGATTATCAAAACATCGGCAAGTCCATTCTCCAACAATAAAGCGTTCAACATATACGCCCGAATTTGGTCTTCGCATTGCGTGTCAGTTGGAATTCGCAGCCAAACATATCTCCGCAACCTGCCGAATCTGTCGGTGTCGTTTCCGTCCGCCTCAAGCCAAATGATTTGTCCGCCAATAAGTTCTCTAACAAACTCGGTCGCCTCGTCCGCGCCCGGCTCGCCCACCTCCGGCGCGTCAACGCCGATAAATCGCACTCGCTCGCCGTTTTCCAAAACAATCGTATCGCCGTCAATCACCCGCGCGACAACTGCCTCTGTCAAACCGTACGGAATTTCAATTTCCGCGGGCGGCACAGGAGTTCGCGACGGCACAAACGTGATTACAACCGTCCGACGATACGCAACCCACTCAACACTCGCCCCCGTCGCCTCGGCAACAAATCGAAGCGGAACCATCGTCCGCTCGTTATACAACATCGCCGCAACGTCAAGTGTAACAGGATCGCCGTTAACTAAAGCAGTAGTAGAGTCGATAGGAATTTCTATCCTAACACCATATTTTGCTCCAATTGCCGTTCTTGTGTCGTTATCCCACTCAATTTCCATTCCCAACGCCTCAAATATCGCGCGAAATGGAACGAGCGTACGATCATTCTCGATAATCGGTGCGACATCGAACATTAACCTCTCGTCGTTAAGATAAACTTTGATTGCCGGTTGCCAAACCCAAGTGTCAGCGTGGATTGATCCGTCATAATATCGCATTAGCTCGGCGGAAGTAAACACAAACTCACCTTGTGGATTGTCAACTGTTCCGTTCCCAACATTTTGCCAGTAACCTGTAAATTCATAAGTTTGCGGTACAAATGGTAAATTGGCATCGCCAAAACGACTCCAAACAAAATTAAAATTTTCTCCCAATGCAAGCCTGTTTAAAGAAGATGTGCTGCTAAACATACCAAGCCCTTCGCCACTAGAACCGCCACCGGCAACAGGCAATTCAGGTCCAGCCATGTCCCATACACTACTAGTATCCCAACCTGATAAATCTAAACTTGTTAAATTACTTGCCCCCGCAAACATACTACCCATTTCATTAACGTTGCTAGTATCCCAGTCAGATATACCTTCTATATTTTCTAAATTCCATGCATTGCTAAACATTTCGCTCATATCCATTACATTGCCTGTATCCCAATCATACAAATTAAGATGTGTTAAGCCATCAGAACCTGCAAACATACGGCTCATATTTGTTACGTTACTTACACTCCAACTTGACAAATCCAAACTTGTTAGATTATTTGTTCCGCTAAACATTCCACTCATAATTTTTACATTGCTAGTATCCCAATCAGTCAATCCTTCTATATTGGTTACTCCACTACCCGAAAACATTCCGCTCATATCCTGCACTTTCCTTGTATCCCAGCCACTTGTATCGAGATTTATTAGACCAAATGACCAAAAAAACATACTGCCCATGTCGATAACGTTACTGACATCCCAACCAGATAAATCGAGATTTGTTAGATGCCGCGTACTTCGAAACATAGATCTCATACTTTCTACATTGCTCGTATCAATATAATCTAATCCTTCTATTTCGCTTAAATTTTGAAAACCGGCAAACAAACCATCTAAATATGAGCCTCCAACAATTGGATCAGTAAAAACAATTCTTAAAACACTGCCAGGAATGCTATTCCAAGGGCTATTCCATATGTCATTCCAATTAAGAAAGCCTCCGCCTATCGTCAATGTACCATCACTATACTGCCATGGCAGATTGCTACCATTTTCGGTGACTGTTCCATAAGCGGTCACCGTCGCTTCCGCTCCCGCGCCAAATCCCGCCGGCACAAGCGCGGCAACCAACGACAGAACAAGCGCAATCGCCCAAAGTTTCCTTTTCATCTCCCGTTCCTCCTCCAGCTTTCTCTCTAACCGCTATCATACCACACTTCTCCCGATTTTGCAATGATTTTGTTGACTTTGCCCGCTCCATACTATACAATAGATCCGAAAGGACGTGAATTTTTATGAAAATCGCGGCGCAGCTTTTCACCGTGCGGGATTTTTTGAAAACGCCCGACGATATTTACGCAACTTTGAAAAAACTCAAACAAATCGGATATAACGTCGTGCAAGTGTCCGCCATGGGCGCGATTGACCCGGAACTTTTCAAAAGCTTTATCGACGAACTCGGCATTGAAGTGTGCGGAACACATTCAACGTTTGACAGGATTATAAACGACACCGCCGCGCTAATCGACGAGCATAAACTTTGGAACTGTCCAAACGTCGGAATCGGCGTTCCGCCCGAAGATATGCGGGACGGCGATGGTTTAAAACGATTTGCCGAGTTAATCGAAAAACCCGCCAAACTAATATCGGACAGCGGACTGAAATTCACATACCACAATCATCATTTCGAGTTTAAAAAGTTCGGCGACAAAACCGGCATGGATATTTTGCTGGAAAACACCGATCCGGAAACGTTTAAAATACTGGCGGATATTTACTGGCTGCAAGCGGGCGGAATCGTTCCGACGGCGTTTTTGCAAACACACGCCGAACGAATCGACTTCGTGCATTACAAAGATATGTATATAACCGACGACGGGCGGCAAGAGATAACCGAACTTGGGAACGGAAACATCGACTGGGTTTATATCACCGAAGTTTGCCGCAAAATTGGCGTGAAATATGTGGCAATCGAGCAAGACCACAACTGGGCGGACGGAAATTCTATAAACTCGCTTGAAACAAGTTATAATTATTTGGAAAATATAATCAGACAATAAAAAAAGCGGGCTATTCGCCCGCTTTATCTTTTATCAACGTATCCAATTCTTCCACAAAGGTGTTCAAATCGTTAAATTCCTTATACACCGACGCGAACCGCACATAAGCAACCTGATCGAAAGTTTTAAGCTTTTCCATAATCATTTCGCCGATTTTTTTAGATGTGACCTCACGTTCCATGGAATTATAAATTTTCGTCTCGATCTCGTCAACAAACTCCACCATTTGCGACAAAGACACCTGACGCTTCTTGCAAGCACTCATAAGTCCGTTCAAAATTTTATTGCGGTCAAAAGGCTGACGAGAGTTATCCTTCTTTAAAACGACAACCGGAATCGTCTCGATTTTTTCGTATGTCGTAAATCGCTTACCGCATTGCAAACACTCTCGCCTACGGCGAATGGCGGCGTTATCTTCGGTTGCGCGCGAGTCGATAACCTTACTGTCAAAATATCCGCAAAATAAACATTTCATTTGTGTCGTCACCTCTGAATATACAATATATGTTGTCTTACTTTGAGCAGTATACCATATATTCGACAAAAAAGGAAGTGTTTTACCAAATTTGTCGCAGAAATGTAATATTTCTTTTGTCAAGAACCGGTCCTTAACAATCCGGCATTTGAGACTTAGATTGCGAAAGACCACGCAAGCGAAGTCTCAAACGAAGGGTTTCCCAAGAGAGCAAGGTGATCTTTACCACAGCTCGATTGGCTGAAACCTACCGTAAGGACAAAGTCCTTGCGCACCAACTGTCAAGGCACACGCCCACAGAAACAGTCTCTGAAATGTTCGCCGCCGCAGCGGCAAAAGGTTTTTAGGGCAAAGTCCTAAGTCCTCGCCCCCATGTGCGAAAAAACATAAAAAAAGAGCCTTACGGCTCTTTTTTGTAAGATTGACAAGTTAGCTTTTTCTAGCGTTCCAACGGCGGAGAAAGAATAATGCCGTTACGGCAGCCGCCAATATTGCGATCATTTTTTTCATAACAATTCCCCTTCCCTCTTTTGTAAATTTGCTCTCTTACTTTATTAGACGACGATTCTAACAATTTGTTCCATAAAATCTTAAATATTTTGCCGAAAATAAGCATATATATTTGAACATACTGATTTAGGAGGCAATTTTATGAAGAAAATCATTGCGATAACGTTAACATTTATTATGGTTTGGAGCATTTCCGCGCTTGCGACGCAACATTCGTTCAGCGACGTTCACACGGTGCGGCAAGGCGAGTCGTTGTATCTAATAGCCGCGCGGCACGGTACAACCGTAAGCCGCGTTCGGCAGCTTAATCCTTACCACGGCGAGAGAATTTATCCGGGACAAAATTTAATCGTTTACCGAAGCTTTTTTGACACCGGATTAAATTTTATCACATACAAAGTCGCGTATGGTGATACTGTCGGCGCGATTGCCGAGCGGTTCGGGGTGAGTATTGACTCGATTTCGGCGGTGAATTCCGACATTAACATTGATTTGATTTATCCCGGGCAAAAAATCAATGTTTTGGCGGATTTTATGGAACACCGAGTCGTACGCGGTGACACGCTTTACGAACTTGCGCAAGCGTATGGCACAACGGTTGAGTTGATTCAAGATTTTAGCGGAATCAGCTCGAACTTCCTGCGAATCGGGCAATTTTTGAATATTCCGTCGCACGAGCAAAGGCAAATTATTCGCCCGCACATACCGTGGACGGTTAATTTAAGCTCGTATGAGCCGACGACCACTTATACCACGCACGTTGTGCGCGCGAATGACACCGCGTGGAACATTGCGATAATGTTCGGCATTCCATTGCGTGAACTTCTATATACCAACGATTTGTACGCCGATGCGCGGATTCGTGTGGGACAAACGCTTCGAGTACCTGTTCATCATATTCCGCTGCGTGAAACGCCGGGCAGTCAATACGGCGAATATCTCGATTGGTGGACAGAAGCGCAGTATTTGTTCCCGATCATGCAAACCGCGACGGTGGTTGATTTTCACACCGGGGCGGCGTTTAATGTTCGCCGCACAATCGGCGCGAATCACGCGGACGTTGAGCCGCTTAGCGCGCGGGACACTGAAGTCGCGCGGTCAATTTGGGGCGGATATTCGTGGGACGCGCGCCCTGTTATCGTTGAGGTTGAAGGCCGACGGATTGCGGCGGCGGCGTCGTTTTTCCCGCACGGCGTATGGTATGTTTCGGGCAACGATTTTAACGGACATTTTGATATTCATTTTCGAAACAGCGCGTGGCACTCAGATGGCAGGGTTGACGCCGATCATCAGGCGAACGTCCGTCGTGCCGCCGGGCAGTAAATCTTGAAAACGCACCCTAATATTGCCGTGTGAACTGAAAAATGGATGCGCCTTACAACTGCAAGCACCTAAATTTTTTTGGAAATTTAGGTGCTTTTTTGTTGCGATAAAAAATTTCACCTCGTCAAAAATAATGTTGGAGGCAAAAAATTTCGGAGGTGAAAAATATTTTAAAGTTCAAAAGTTCATTAAATATGATTGCATTTTTTGTAATATTTTATTCAATTTTTGCAAATGTTTCAATTATCGTGCAAGCGGAAGCAAGCGAAAGTGCCGATATTCAACCGACAGCGCAGGAGCGTAAAATGCTTAAATTAGTCAACGCCGCGCGAGGTGAGCGCAAGCTTTCGCCGCTTGCGGTTGACTTGCAGCTGACGAAAATCGCGCGGCTTAAGGCGGAAGATATGATTGCGAACGGATATTTCGCGCATCATTCGCCGACATATGGTTCACCGTTTGAGATGATGAAAAGTTTCGGCGTAACATATACGTCGGCGGGGGAAAACATTGCGGAAAACCGCACGGTTGCGGGCGCGCATAGTGCGCTTATGCTCTCAAACGGACATCGGGCGAATATTTTGAACGAAAGGTTCAATCGAATCGGAATCGGCATTATCGACGGTCCGCGGGAGTTTATTACAATCGTGCAAATGTTTGTTCAGAGCGCTCCGTAAGGAGTGCTTATTTTTTTATTGCAATTATGACAAATTTGTCGTATAATTGTCGTATAATAAACGTAATAACATATATGAGGTGATCATTCATGAAAAAAAGAATGTATAAAATCGAAGAGGGCAAGAAGCTGTGCGGTGTTTGCGGTGGGATTGCTGAATATTTCGATTGGGATCCCGGTATTGTGCGAATCATTTGGGCTTTGATGTCATTTTGGGGACCGGGATTAATTGTGTATATTATTGCGGCAATCGTTTTGCCTAATAAAAGTGAGGTTGTTTAATTATGTATTTAGCGAGTGAGAAGAGATATGATTCCATGCAGTACAATCGTTGCGGCAAATCGGGGTTGAAATTGCCCGCGATTTCGCTGGGGCTTTGGCATAATTTCGGCGAGGTTGACGCTTTATCGAATATGAAAGAGATGTTGTTTACGTCGTTTGACAACGGGATTACGCATTTTGATATTGCCAACAATTACGGCCCTCCTCCGGGAAGCGCGGAGACTAATTTTGGCGCGATTATGAAAAGCGACCTAAAACCTTATCGTGACGAGCTTATTATTTCGTCAAAAGCGGGCTATCTTATGTGGCCGGGGCCGTATGGCGAGTGGGGTTCGAGAAAATACATAACCGCAAGCGCCGACCAAAGCTTAAAGCGCACGGGGCTTGAATATTTCGACATTTTTTATTCTCACCGATTTGACCCTGATACCCCCCTTGAGGAGACCGCGCTTGCGCTTGATAGTTTGGTTCGCGCCGGCAAGGCGTTATATGTCGGCGTTTCGAGCTATAACAAAGAGCAAACCGCCGAGATTTATAAAATTTTCAAAGAACTTAAAACGCCGTTTGTGATTCATCAGCCGTGCTATTCGATTTTCGAGCGGTGGATTGAGACCTACGGACTGAAAGGTTATGCCGCGGATGATGCGGAGATTGGAATTATCGCGTTTTGTCCGTTGCAGCAGGGAATGTTGACTGATAAGTATTTAAACGGAATTCCGTCAGACTCCCGCGCGGCATCAAAAACTGGATTTTTGCAAACAAACCAAGTTACGCCCGAGCGGGTTGCGCAAATTGAGAAACTTAACGCAATCGCGCAAAATCGTGGGCAAACGCTGGCGCAAATGGCGTTGGCGTGGGTTCTGCGGGATGGGAAGGTTACGTCGGCGTTGATTGGAGCAAGCAAAACTTCGCAAATTATCGAAAACTTGGGCGCGATTAAAAATATTACGTTTACGAAGGACGAATTGGATGCGATTGATGGGATTGCTAACTAAAGAAGGGTGTGTTATTATGTGCAAGAGATTAATTTTGGTTGTGTTGGCACTTGTTATGGTGACGACGTTGACCGGTTGTTTTGATATTTTAGATGATATCTTCGGCGGCGTATATGATACGTATGATTCGTATGATATGCCGGACGGCGTGGAGATAAGCGATCATCCGTTGGTCGGAACTTGGGCTTGGGACGGCAACGGAAGTTGGCAATACATCTTCGACGGCGACGGCACGGGAACACGCGGAATTTTCCCGGACATCGAAACGTTTCGGTGGTCAATTCCGGAGGCCGGTCATATAACCATGAATATAAGAGGCGGAATGCGCGAACAATGGAGTTATACTATAGACGGCGCTGTGTTTACGTTGGACAGCCGACAGGTTGCAGGCGTGACGTATAGCTATGTAAGAATCGATAGCTTGGCGTCAAGACTGGAGCAAGTTGATCCGGATTTGGTAGGCACTTGGGTTTGGGACAGCAATTATACTTACACTTACGTTTTTTATGCTGACGGAACGGGAACGCGTGGTTTTTATCCGTTTGCGAGCCCGTTTGAGTGGTGGGTTCCCGACGCAGGAATTTTGATGATGGACGCCACCGATACTATGATATTGGAAGCCTGGGATTATACTATAAGCAGCGCGATGAACGGCGAAATGTTTACTATCGTCAGTCGAGGAGACGGCACAACTTTTAGCTATATAAGAACCGATGACTACGCGGATTCGATATTTTAGGCGAGCGAAAGGTGCAATTAAAATTTCCATTATTTTTCTGTTACAATTTTATGAAAATTGTTGAATTTTTTTCGCCTTAGTGGTATACTAAGCATACAATAAATCATAAACGAATTCCCTGTGGAGTTTGTAGATTTTAGCTACTATGTAAAACCAACATTTTACTAATAGGGAGACTTGCTCCGTAATATAGCAAATGCCCCCCGCTGCTTTGCAGCCGGCTAGGGGACTTGCGAAAATGTCGGGCGGTCACCCACCTGTTTTACAGGTTTTTACAATGCTAAAGTTTACGGCTATTACGGGGTATTTTTTTGTCCATTTTCGCATATCTATTGTTGAAAGGATGGTGCGACAATGGATTGTACAATTAACGATTTAAAATCAAAGGAAGTTATCGATATAGATACCGGAGACCGGCTTGGATTCGTCCATGACGTGGAGATTGACGTTGTAAGCGGAAGGCTTGTTTCGCTCGTTGTTCCGGGCGCGTATAAGTTTATGGGACTTTTCGGCAGGGAAAGCGATAACGTGGTTAAATGGGAGCATATCAAAAAAATTGGTGAGGATATTATTTTGATAGAATCGACACCGTCAAATTCCTGCGTGCAATGCGGATAAAAAAGAGCCGAAAGGCTCTTTTTTGTTTTGCGACCTATAGGCGCGTGGTTTTAGGGCTTTGCCTTAAAACCATTATTCAGATGTCTTGGATGGTTTCCGATCGTTCTTGCAGATGGCTGTGGGTTTTGACGGGAATACGGTAGATTGTTTCCGATCAAACATCGCCACAAAACGGCTCATTTTCTTGGGAAACCCTTTAAATGAGACTTGACTTGCGTGTTTTGCAAGTCATAGCCGAATTATGCAGGGGCGTAAGATTCGCAAGGCGAATCCACAGCCATCTGCAAGGACGTGGCATTAGCAAAATTATACTGAGGTTCCAAATCTTCGATTTGGCTAAACCGAAGGATACCT
>WRAG01000042.1 GCA_009780345.1 Oscillospiraceae bacterium | reverse complement strand
TTTGCATATTGAATTTGAAAAATTCAAACAATGCCCATTGTGAGAGGCATGTAAAAATTTTCTATGAAAATTTTTGGCGGCGTTTTGCGCCGCGGCGAAATAGCTTTGCTATTTCGACAACACTCTCTCATTATAACCATAAAACTATGCCTTATTAGGACAAATTTTCAGCTAAATCTAGAAATAACTTAAATATCGAAGATAATTTCCCGCCACCTTAAATATATACCGCATTTTAAAAAATGTCAAGTCTTGTTTAAAATTCCATAATAGAAAACCCCACCTTTCAATCTTGAAAGGTGGGGTAATTTAGCTTTATATTTTAAACAACCGGATTAAGAATCGGAACAGCCGGCGCTAAAGGCCTCATAATTCCAAAGCTATTCCATACCATCATCCTCGCGCGCGTCGCACCAAGCGGAACCGCGCTTACGGTGTCTATAGTTACTGTTGAAGCGTCTGAATCTATATAACCAAGAATTTCAGTTCCTACAAGAACATTGTTAGCATTAAAGAATGCAATAACAAACACTTCGCCGCCAACTAAATCACTTTCGTTAAGATATCCTAACGTCAAATATGCGCTTCCCGCGATATTTGCAATCGTTGCAATATCTCCATTGTCAATAAGAATTTCAAAAAGACCTGCGTTAAATTCATATTGCGCGTACAATGTAATATCAGTACGTCCCAGTTCTATATAATCTCCCGGTAAGAAAGTTTCGCCAGAATCATCAGACGCTGTATTCCAATGAGAGAAAATATACATTCCATCATCATAACTCAAGCCTGAACCATCCGGAACTTCAATCGATGTGAAAGGACGCCCTTGCACTGAAGTCGGAACAGTACCTGCCACACCAACTGCATTCGCATTAAAATTAACAGTTATATGGTTGGTGATAATCATTGCAATCGGAGCATACGGACGGAATCCGTCTTCATGAAGCTGTACAGGTGGAGCAGCAGCATTATTACCCGTGATAATTACCATATCTCCGTATCTGTTTGTCGCACTAGCCATAACATCAAAAAGCTGAATTCCGCCTGCCGCATTAACAGGAATAGGAGTGCCGTCCAACGGCGGGAAGTTTGCATCCGCAAACACGCCCGGAACAGGCAAATCTGACTGATAATCATCTCTATCCGGGAACATCTGCCCTACTGTAGGCACAGTAGCAACATTAGTATTGAATCCACGTCCGTATAGGCTTACCAATGTATCGTTATTAAGGTCAAGAGCTGTTACCATAAAGTTATGTTGCGACGGAATAATTATTTGGTTGTTAATCGGATCGAATTGCATACCTCTCGGACCGCCAACTCGTAAAGCTCCCAATACATTACCCGGAGTTCTGTCCCAATCAATAGGTCCGCCTACAAAATGACGATTTCCGCCTCCGCCTACAGCCGTACTGGTAACGATTTCAAATGAAGGATTAGCGTCGGTCATCCCTCTAAAATCACTACCTTGATATCCGTTCTCCGGATCATAAACAAACATAACAACAGTACTATATGCCTCGGTATTACCAAAAATATTTCCTTCAAGGTCACCTACCAAACTTCTGATACGTGCTCGGTCACCGCCGGTTCCTGCAGTTTCCACTCTATGCGGAATAGCTAAAAGATCATCGCCAAATACCGGCGCCGCATTTCTGTCAAGGTTTTCGTTAAAAAGTTTGTAGATAAAATGATGACGATATATAGCGTGACCTATCAACAGATTTTGGTCTCTGTCAAACGAAATACCTACAATTCCGTGATAACTGGTTGTACCAAAATTAACAAGCGCCATACTTGGTACAACAATGGTAGTTACTTCACTATCGGCAGTAAATAACGGCGCGGCATCCGGATCACCGGCATTCAAATTTTGAATTCTTCTGATTCTGTTACCGCCTGCGCCATGACCCACTACCTCGAATTGAATACCTGATTCCGCAACAAACATGTTAAATTCACTATCAAACGCAATCCCCCACGGATTAGCCACTATAAGTTCTCCTAAAGTTGTGTTGTCAAACTGGTCCATCTCGTGCGATACAGCTATGTCACGATATGCAAGTCTTTCAACTTCTCCCTCCGGAGTTATTCTGAATAATCCGCCAACCGTCGGACCGCCTCCAAGGATAGGTCGGTTTGGATTTATAAAAACATTTTCAAAAGATGTAAAATAAATGTTACCATGATTATCGATCGTCATATCACGAACCTGTATTCCCGGCAACCAATACGAAAGCGTTTCAATGGTTCTGGGTGCAGCTGTGTTTGACTCGACCCATACAGCGTAAAATTCTACATTTCCGGTTTCGCCGGTAGTATCAAAAACATAGCCGGGTCTAAAGAAGTCACCGCTTCCATCTTCAGCAGAGTTCCAACCTATGAATGTATAACCATTTTTTTCTAAAGATCCGCGTCCGGGGATATAAAATACTTGCCCGTCTCCAACCTCAAAGAACATACTTCTCGGCGGATTTCCGCGATCAGCTGTCGGCGCACGGAATCTTAAACCAATTGAATAAGGAGATTCTTCCCAACCCGCATAGAGCGTAAGAACTCCGTTCACAGTATCGGCAAAAACAACTTGACGAGTCGCAAAGTCCCATTGAGTGCCCGGTGCAGCATTCAAAGTTGTGAACCAACCCGCAAAGTCATATCCAAGTAAAAACGGATCTTCAGCAGGCTCAGTTATCAAACTTTGCTGAGCAACAACTTCCAAAGGAGGAATATGCGTACCGCCGGTAGAATTAAATACAACTCTTGTGGTGCGCAACTCTTCACTAAACACAGTATAAGTTGCAAGAACATTTCCCGCAGCATTCGTCACGTTTACCGTTACGTCGAAAAAGTCGTTATTGTTATTTACCATCGGAGCGTCAACATCAATACTTCCGTCTTGCACATCTCCAATCGGACGATTTACCGTTGCGTAATTTCCGTTTGAGTAAAATATAACTTCCACTCTATCGGTATTGCGAGCACCTGCAGCTATACCTGAAATTGTTGCGTTAATTACACTATAATAAGCAGAGACTATAGTTGTAACCGATATTCCGCTGTTGTCAATCGTACGTCCGTCAATTATCAGGCCCGGATGCGGATTTATGCTGGGATGAGGACGGCTACGAGGTCTCATACGTATATTATGATTTCCCGGCGAAGGTACTACATAAGGATTTTCGCCGAACAGATGAGATTGTACTAACACAAACGCAAAAGTGTCCGCCCCCGGATTTTCATCAAACCAAGCTTCTAAAGCTTCGTTTAGTCTCAATGCATATACCGATTCACCCACAAGAGCTACAGGATTTGGGTCAATAGGCTCTACGCCCTCCCAGTATGTAGCCACATAATCATGGTGCGAAGTACGCACAAGACCAAGTTGGGTAGACAAATTAAACGTGTTCGCCGGCAATCGGTCTAACAACTCGTACGGCATAACATAAGCATAAAGTTTATGCAAACCTGCCGGGTTGTAGGCAACAGCCGCACCCGCTTCAAATGTAATTGACAAATTTTCGGCAAGAGCCGCTTGAATATCCGCTAATTGCGCAGGAGTAAATTCAAAAGCAAACACTGCCTCATGCGGGAATCCTGAATTACCGTACATTCCTATCAAAATTTGATTTTGAGTGAACGAAGCTGTACTTTCGCGGTCGCCTTCTCTGTCACTTCTATGGAAATACTCCCATCTCGCAGCAATAAGGCTAACCCCATCCGGTTCAGCCGCAACTTGCATCGCCGGCAAAATAACAATTACACTCATTACTATAGCCATTGCCACTACCAACGATAAAAGCTTTCCAACCTTTCTATTTTTCAACATTTTTTCATCCCTCCATATGATTTTTCTAACGTTTTGTTAATACTTTTATAAAAAATTGTACCACATGTAGTGTTTTTTGTCAACATTTTTTTGCAAATAATTTTTATTAAGCTAATGTGAAATAATGTGATAGCGTTAAACAATACGAGAATATTTCTTGTGAATTTTTGTAAATTAAATATTGACTTTTAATAAAAATAGTGATATAGTAAGCAAAGCGATATTCGCGCGTATGAAATATCGTGAAAATTTCCTTACTCTTGACAAAGGTCAAGGGTCAAAGTCCAAAAGGAGGTGAAATAATGGTTGAAATTATCAACAAGTATGAAACGATTATCGTGGTTGACAATTCAAAAGGTGAAGAGGAAACCGCGGCGGTCATCGATAAGTTCAAATCATTAATCGAACAGAACGGTGAGATTGAAAACGTTGCTGAATGGGGAAAACGTACTCTTGCTTATCCGATTAATGATTTAACCGAAGGTTACTACGTTTTGATTGACTTTTCCGCGAAACCTACGTTTATTTATGAACTTGAACGTAGATACCGTATTAGCAGCGAAGTACTACGGACAATCGTAGTTAAAAAAGAAAGCTAAAAAGAAAGATAGTTTAGTTTGCGTCAAATTGCGCAAGATTTTGTCGAAAACGTGAGCGAGCGTGTATAACAGATGCCCGAGTAAGCGGTTTCGGCAAAAGGTTGTGTGATTTCACGCAAACCGAGGAGAGAAGCAAAATGCTAAACAAGGCTATTCTAATGGGTCGTTTGACCCGTGATCCTGAAATAAAATATACGCAGAACAGCGTCGCAGTTTGCACATTCGCCATCGCCGTTGATCGAGATTACGTTCAACAAGGCGGGCAAAGGCAAACCGATTTTATCAACATTGTCGCGTGGCGTAAAACCGCCGAGTTTATCTGCAAATACTTCACAAAAGGCAGAATGATTGTCGTTTGCGGAAGTATCCAAACCCGAACATGGGACGGAGCAGACGGCAGAAAGAACTACACGACCGAGATAATCGCGGACGACGTATATTTTGGAGACAGCAAGAAGGAAAATAGCGAGGGTACGTCAAATTATTATTCGGCAGTTCCCGCGCCGCAAGCGCCGGCGCAATTCGCGGGCGTTGGAAACGCAGAACCTATCGGAAACGCTGACCCATTCGAAAGTGTCGGCAACGCCGGCGGAGACTTCACAAGCGTTCCGCCTGCCGCGCCAAGCGGCGGCGATTTTGTGCCGATAGATACCGACGACGATTTACCATTCTAAAATTTGCGTGAAATCACGCGACCTTTCGCCGAACCTGCGAGGACGCAAAATCCTCAACGTACCGCATGTACGCCTGCGGTTTTCCGCCTCTTGTTTCGACGAAATCTCACGCGATTTGACGCAAATTGAGTTAAATAATTATTGAAAGGAGCACTAACCATGGCTGATTTTGAAAGACAAGACAAACCGGAATACAGACCGCGCAGAAGACGTCGCAAACCTTGCTCGTTTTGCGTGGACAAAGTTGAATTTATAGACTATAAAGATGTTGCGAAACTTAGACGTTATATTAGCGAAAGAGGGAAAATTGTTCCTCGCCGTATATCGGGCTGTTGCGCGAAACATCAACGAAGCGTTACAACGGCAATCAAACGCGCTCGTCAAATCGCGCTTATGCCTTACGTTGTAGACTAAGCAGGCAAACCTGCACAAAGTGATATAAAAAGCAATTTCAGGGCGGGGCGAAATTCCCCACCGGCGGTTATAGTCCGCGAGCTAAACTCATCCGAGTTCTGCTGAATCGGTGAAATTCCGATACCGACGGTTAGAGCATATGCTCTAGATAGTCCGGATGAGAGAAGTTGATAAATATCCTATTTTAATAGTATATTTTACAAAACGCGTCCTGAAAACTATTTTTTCGGGAGGCGTTTTTTATTATGAAAAAAATGAATACAGATAAATTAACCATTTTGGCAATGTTCGCCGCACTCGCGTTTATCGCCGCGGCATTTTTCAGAATTCCGGTGGTGCTATTCCTCCGCTATGACCCGAAAGACATCATAATCACAATCGGCGGTTTCCTCTACGGTCCGCTTGCGGCGTTTGCGATCACTATCGTCGTTTCGTTTGTGCAAATGCTAACGGTTAGCGCGACGGGTTTCGGCGGGTTTATTATGAACGTTATAGCGGGAAGCGCATTCGCTTGCACGGCGGCGTTTATCTATAAAAAGAAACGCACTCTGACCGGCGCGATCATCGGACTTGTGACGGCATGGCTGCTTACAACCGCAGTAATGTTGGCAACCAACTATTTGCTCGCGCCGATCATTATGGGACGTGACGTCACTGATCTTCTGATCCCGTATTTTCTTCCGTTTAACTTACTAAAAGGCGGATTAAATGCTGCGGTTACAATACTTTTGTATAAACACGTAAAAACGATATTCCGCGCCGCGCGAATGCCCATTTCCGACGACCGGAATCAAACAGGGAAAATTAATAAGAACGTTGTAATTGCTGCAACGCTTGTTGTTGCGATTTGTATCGTGGTGTGGTTAAGATTGCAAGGAATAATTTAAGAATTAAGTCTTGACATATAAAATAAATTGTGGTAGGATATTATAGGTTGTCGTGAAGTAATGAATCACGACAATATGCCCGGGTGGCGGAACTGGCAGACGCCCAGGACTTAAAATCCTGTGAGGGCAACCTCGTACCGGTTCGATTCCGGTCCCGGGCACCAATGGTTAAAGCATTGATACATCTGCGTTTGCGGTGTGTTAGTGCTTTTTTCATTACTCCCACAATTTTGCTTGTTTTTGTTCATTTTGGCGAATGTCTATGCTTTTGTCTATGCTAATCGGCTAAATTTCCAAAAGCGACAAATCTTTCATTTAAACTATCGGCAATCCTGCGTTTCGCGTCCATATCAAAGTTTATGCAGATATTCATTGTAGTCCGCATACCATTCACCGTCTGTCAACGATAATTATTTCTGCCTCATCACTATCCGCAATCGCCCACATCACGCCCACCGATAGCGTAAATATCATCGCGATCGTCAACACCAAACTTAATATTTTGCTTCTCATTTGTTCCTCTCACCTTCAATTTTGTTTTGTTTTCCGGTTTTTCTACCCCCTCTAATACTTCAAACTACCACATCGGAATCAACCTCCTGATTCGTAAATTTAAAAAATGCCGAGCACAGCTGATAATAACAGCTACTCTCAGCATAATCTTTTTTTAAATAGTTTATTTTTTGTAAGATATAAAAGGCGTGCCTTGAGTGTTTTTTCTTTTTATTTACAATTGACTATTTCGACAATTTGTGATATAATAGTAGGATTGCTAAAATTAACACGGAGGTTTTTATGTATTCAAAAGAAAATATAAGAAATATCGCGATTATCGCGCACGTTGACCACGGCAAAACTACACTGGTCGATGCAATGCTAAAACAAAGCGGCACTTTTCGGGAAAACGAAAAGGTTGCCGAACGCGTAATGGATTCCAATGACTTGGAAAAAGAACGCGGCATCACCATATTGGCGAAAAACACGTCGCTATTTTATGAAGACATCAAAATAAATATAGTGGACACGCCGGGGCACGCTGATTTCGGCGGCGAAGTCGAGCGAAGCCTCAAAATGTCGGACGGCGTTTTGCTTTTAATTGACGCATACGAAGGTTGCATGCCGCAAACGCGGTTCGTGCTGAAAAAAGCACTTGCGCTTAACCTTAAAGTAATCATGGTCGTAAACAAAATCGACCGACCGCAAGCCCGCCCCTACGAGGTTGTTGACGAGGTGCTGGAACTATTCCTCGACCTGGAAGCGACTGAGGAACAGCTCGACTCTCCCATCATCTTCACCTCAGGACGCGACGGTTGGGCGACATTAAGCCCCGAACAGCCGACAGATAACTTAGATCCGCTGTTTGATCTTATCAAAAATTACGTTCCGTCCCCAAAGGGCGACGAAACCGCGCCGTTCCAAATGTTAGTGTCGAACATCGACTACGACGAGTATACAGGCAGAATCGCAATCGGCAAAGTCGAGCGCGGGACCATAAAAGTCAACAATCCCGTCTCGGTCTGCAAGCAAAACGGCGATGTGATGACTTCAAAACTGTCAAAATTATATATTCATACAGGATTGAAGCGCGAAAGCGCGGAAGAAGCCTCAGTGGGCGAAATCATCGGCGTATCAGGGATTGCCGACATAAATATAGGCGAAACCATCTGCGCGTACGACGCGCCGGAGGCGCTTCCGTTCGTCGAAATTGACGAACCCGTTTTATCCATGACATTCAGCGTCAACAACAGTCCGTTCGCCGGCAAAGAGGGCAAATTTGTAACCTCCCGCCACATCCGCGACCGACTTTTCCGCGAACTTGAAAGTAACATCAGCCTAAAAGTCGAAGAAACCGACTCCGCCGACGCGTGGATAGTGTCCGGCCGCGGCGAGCTTCACCTATCCGTCTTAATCGAGAATATGCGCCGCGAGGGCTACGAATTCCAAGTGTCGAAACCGCGCGTAATCAACAAAATCATCGACGGTCAATCCTGCGAACCGATAGAACATCTGACAATCGACGTTCCCGACGAATATACCGGCGTTGTAATCGAGGGAATCGGCGCACGAAAAGGCGAAATGATAAATATGTCGCCAATTTCGCAAGGATACACACGAGTTGAATTCAAAGTTCCCGCCCGCGGACTTATCGGTTACAGAGGGCAATTGATGACCAACACCAAAGGAACTGCCGTAATGAACCACACCTTCGACTGCTTCGAGCCGTTCAAAGGCGAGATTGTAAGCCGCCTACGCGGTTCGCTTATCGCGTTCGAGGCGGGCGTGTCGGTCGCCTATGGACTGTTTAACGCGCAAGACCGAGGAAGCTTATTTATCGACGCCGGCGTGCAAGTATACGCAGGCATGATCGTCGGCGAGAACGCGAAAAGCGATGACATGGCGGTAAACGTGTGCAAGAAAAAGCACGTTACCAACATTCGCGCAAGCGGTTCGGACGACGCGCTGAAACTTACTCCGCCGCGCAATTTAAGCCTGGAACAATGCCTTGACTTTATAGCCGACGACGAACTTGTCGAAGTTACGCCCAAAAGCCTGCGGCTTAGAAAGCGAATACTTGACGCGACAGTTAGAGCGAGAGAGAAAAAGAACGTATAATTTTGTAGAAAAAACTTGAAAAACCCAAAACTCTGTGATAAAATGTAGCTTAATTCGGATAAAGTTAGGAGACAATATGAAAACTTTAGGATACGGAGAAATTTCTGTAGAAGAAATTAAAAATAGAGCCAAATGCTTTATCGGCTGCCATGAAACGCTTATCGCCGCCTCGGAAGACGGACACGAAACAGATCCGTTTTTTCAAAAAAGCATTACATATTACGGAAGCGGGCGAAATGGTAACGCCGCACTTAATTCCACACGCCTTCATCAACAAAGCTTTGACCCCTCCGACAACACCACCGGCGAAGAAGTGTATAAATACAGCGATATGCACGGCGAAATCATAAAAGATTTCTTCAACAACGAAATTTTGAAAATTTTACGAGACGATCCCGACACTTTGTTTGTCCCTTTCAGTCAAGAACACTGGATATTGTTTACCGACGAGTTCCACAAAAACGTAATCTGCGCGAACGACCCCAAACTTGTTAACTTGTTCGGAAACAAGAAAAATTTTAAAGAGTTCGCAAAAGGCAAAGTGCCGCAAGCCGATTTCGAAATAATGAAAGGCTCCGAGATACTATACCTCATACAACAAGGCGCATTCCCGAACGAACGCGAAGTCGTCGTCCAAAGCCCGACGGGCATCCTCGGCGTCGGAACAACATTCTTCCGCCGCGGTATGTCAAACGACAAAATCGAATCACTTTCAAAGCAAATCAACCCCGACGAACTTTACGTCGTTTCGGAATTCGTTCACAACATCGGCTCTCCCTCGGTTTGCGCGATGGTTTCAAATAACGAAACGGCAATCTATCCGCCATGGATGATGAAAATCGCCGAGAACAGCGGCGCAACCGCAGGCTCCGACCTCGCGGTATTCGCGAGCTTGCCCGAAAGCACGCGGAACGCCGTTTATGACGCCTCACTCGCGGCGGCGAAAGTCTTACAAGAAAGCGGATACCGCGGAACCGCAAACATAGATTTGATGATCACAAACGGCGAAACACACACCGAGGCGTTGATTACCGAAATCAACGCGCGCGATCCTGAAACGATCTCGCTTCTAACCGTGGCTGCGCGCCGCGCGGGACTTCGCTCGCCGCACGAGCTTAAAGTTGAGGCTTGCTATGCCGAAGAAACGAACTTCGTTGACGAAATAAACAAAGTTCCGCCGATAGGACGAAGGATGTACTGCCCCTACACTCGCGGCGCAGACGGCAAGGTCACAATCCCGCCCGAACATCAACATCGCAACACCGAAGGGCTTGACCAAACCACTACAGAGGATAATATAGAAGGAACAACGCGTCAGCATTATTCATACACCGGATTCCTCTTTGACGATTGATAAAAACAATTAAAAAAAGCATTGATACGCCATGTATCAATGCTTTTTTGCACTTAAATGCGCGGCTCATCTGCTTATTCGTCCTCATCTTCCGCGTTCCCCGCCTCCAACTTCGATACCGAAACTTCATACGCGATTTTAGTTAAAACATTATCCTCATCAATCTTCTTTTGATATTCGCGGCTTTGAATCCGCCCCCAAATTTTTATATTGTCGCCAACATTCATGGTCGAAGCATATTTCGCGTTCCGCCCCCACGTAATGCAAGGTATGTAATCCGATTTGTTATACGAACGATTCACCGCAAGCAAAATATCCGAAATCTCCCGCCCGAAAGGGGTTGTACGATATATGGGCGGCTTGCAAATATACCCGTTTAGGTATATCGAGTTCGGCGTTTGCATATCCGAATCAATCTCTTCGATACTTTTCGCGAAAATCGTAAGTATCAACTTGTTTCCCTCTTCCGACATATTGTTGTACGAGCGAAACTGCCCTTTTACAAGAATTTCATCCCCTACATTTACCGAAGTGGTTGCCAGAATCCGCTCGGACACCGTAATCATAAGAATGTCAAAGCTTTCGCTAAGCCGCGGAACCGAAATTTTAAAACACCAAAATACCTCGCCATACACTTCATGCGAATGAAAAAGTTCAGAATCCACCGTCCCCATAACTTCCGCCTGATTGTTTTCTAAATAAACGCCGTTCATTATAATCACCTATCCTAAAATACTTTTATCTAAACTTAGTATATTTAGGAAGTGCGTCATTTAGAACAAAAGAATAACAAAAATGACCACACATAAATGTGTGGTCATTAATATTTAATTTTAATATCACTCGATATTCATTATTTCCGTTAATTCCTCAATATGTTCTATAGGAAACGGCGGATTACCGAGCGGTTTCAATGCAAGAGACATCAACTTCAACGGGCTATCGTCAGCGGCGCTGCGATTGGAACTTAAATGTCCACAAATCCTGCAACGGTGGATAATCGCCCACTCTCCGCCTTTTCTTACCCAAACGCCAATCGCTTCCATGGCTCCGCCGCAATCGGCTTCTCTATCTCCCGGCTCGATATCTAAATGCTGGCTTGTAAGGCAATACGGACAATGGTTTCGATGGTCGCTTCCCGCACCGGCCGGCACAACAAAACGGTCACATATCTTGCACTTAAAACTATCATTACAGGCATTATTACGATAATACCCTTTCATATACTGTTTTCTTTTATTTTCTCTATTCAAGTTTTTTCCTCCTAAAAAGTCATAATTCTCAACTTTATGGGAGGTTCTGCGTTAGTGTATGCAAACCTCCCGGTTTACTACACCCTGTGTTTTAGTACGTTTCATAAACGGTCTCCTTATACAAATTCTTAATTTTTCAACCATAGCTTTGCAAAAATTAGCAAAGCCATAGTTGAAAATGGCGGAGGTGAGTGGATTCGAACCACCGCGCCGGTTTCCCGACCTACACCCTTAGCAGGGGCGCCTCTTCAGCCGTACTTGAGTACACCTCCACGTCGCGTCAAACTTCGCTTTATTCATTTTCAGACAAAAAACGTCTGAAAATTCATACGCTTCGTTGCCGCTCCTTCATTTGAGACTTAGATTGTGTAATTTGCAATCTATAGCCGAAAAGTGCAGGGGCGTAAGATTTCGCTTGCGAAATGCACAGCCATCTGCTTTCCCAAAAAATTTCGAGCAACGGCTCTCATTTTTTAGGAACCCTATCCACCCCCTAGCCCCCTCATAGGGGGGATTAGGAGTGCGATAATTCATTTTACGCTTTTACGCTTCTTGTTTTAAAACTTCAACGCCTTTGTAATAGCCGCAAGCTTTGCAAACTCTGTGCGGAATTTTATATTCCTGACATTGAGGACACGCCACCATGCCCGGAATCACAAGTTTCCAGTTCGCGCGTCTTTTATCGCGTCTAGCTTTCGACACTTTTCTCTTTGGAACTGCCATATACCTTACACCACCTATCTCATATGCTCAAAGCAATATTATACACTTAAAAATTCCATTTGTCAACAAAAATTTTCCGCGGACGCCAAATAATTATTCGGCGTCCGCATTATTTCGGGTTAACAACAACTACTACTACTACTACTACTACTACTACTACGCAGCAGCAGCGTCTATTTTACGTTGGCGACGGCGAAGTCCAAGTTTTAGAATCTCAACCGCAAACAACTGCAATGACGCAAGCCCTATCATAATCAGCCAATGACGCCCGCTTACAGGAACAACGTCAAATATCTGAGCCAAAGGCGCCCAAAGCGCCAACAATACCGAAAACGCCAATACGCCTACAACGGCGAAGAAAACACCTTTGTTCGACAAAAACCCTGCTTTGAAAATCGATTGTTGCGTTCGCGTGTTGAAAGTATCAATGGTTGACGCCCAACTTAGCACCATAAACGCCATTGTCGTTCCAATCGCAAAGTTCCCGCCGGTGCTAAGCGCCGCTATCGACCACGTTCCGTCCCACGGAATATAGTGATACGGCGAAATTTGCACATACGAACCTATGATAAACGCCGCCAAAGTCAAAATCGAGAAAGTAACCGCACGAACGGCAATAAACACACCAACATTCTGCGCAAACACGCCCGAACCTTTCGGAAGCGGCTTACGTTTCATAACGCCGGGTTCCGGCATCTCAAACGCCAAGAAAAATCCGGGGATACCGTCGGCAACAACGTTAATCATAAGAATCTGCAACGCCGTAATCGTTTGTTGTCCTATCACAAGCATACCAACCAACAATACGAAAATTTCCGCAAAGTTTACCCCAAGCAAGAACTGAATGGTTTTTCGGATATTGTCGTAGGATGTACGCCCCTCGGCGACAGCGTCAACAATTGTCGCGAAATTATCGTCGGTGATAACCATATCCGCCGCGCTTTTTGAAACTTCGGTTCCCGTAATCCCCATCGCCGCGCCGACATCCGCCGCTTTAAGCGCGGGAGCATCATTTACTCCGTCGCCCGTCATGGTAACAACAGCATCATGCTCGTTCCAAGCTTTTACAATCCGCAGTTTATCTTCCGGACTCACACGCGCGTAAACCGAAATACCTCTAACCTGCGAAATCAAGTCAACATCGCTCATAGCCGCAAGTTCAGTTCCCGTAACGGCGCGGTCACCCTCTTGCATTATACCGATTTCTTTCGCAATCGCCGCCGCGGTCGCAACATGGTCACCGGTAATCATTACCGTTTTAATTCCCGCCTCTTTCGCGCGGCAAACCGCCTCTTTACTCTCAGGTCTCGGCGGGTCAATCATCCCAACCATTCCAAGGAACGTCAAATCTTTCTCCAACGCTTCCTCGCTCAAATCTTCCGGCATTTTGTCATAAATCTTATATCCAATCGCGATAACACGCAACGCTTTATTCGCAAACAAATCATGAACCTCTGTCGCTTTCGCCAACGCTTCCTCGCTCCAGTTAACGGGAAGCCTGTCAAACGCACCCTTAGTCACCACTATATAGCCGTCTTCCTCACTATGGTGAACCGTTGTCATACGTTTTCGCCCCGAATCAAAGGGCAGTTCGTGTACACGCGGATATGCGCGTTCCGCGTCCACTCGGGTTAATCCTTTATCGTGCAAAAGACGGATAATCGCAATTTCTGTCGGGTCGCCGACAACCGCTTCCTCTTCGCCATGAATTTCAATAGTCGCGTTTGAACATACGGTCAGCAATTCTAACATATTTACTTCTTTTTGGCAAAATTCATCTTTAGCTGAAGTAGGCTCTTTTTCCGCGCGCCAAATTTTCTGAATTTTCATCTTATTCATGGTAAGCGTTCCCGTTTTGTCAGAACAGATGACCGAAGTGTTTCCAATCGTCTCAATCGCAGGAATCTTACGAATAATCGCCTTCTTAGACACCATATTAAACACGCCGTAAGAGAGAATCATCGTTACGATAATAGGCAATGTCTCCGGAACCGCCGCAACCCCAAGCGCAACTGCAAGCAAAAGGATTTCAATCACTTCGCCGCCCCAAATGAAAACACCCACAAGGAACATAACAACCCCAGCCGCCAAAGCGATTAACGAAATACGCTTAGCCAACTGTTTAAGCCGCAACTGAAGCGGAGTTTCCATCTTTTGAGTGGTGTTCAACGAATGGGCAATTTTCCCCATTTCGGTTTCCATCGCCGTCGCGGTAATTACAACCGTCGCGCGGCCTGCGGTTACCAAACACCCGGAATATACCATGTTAACTCTATCTCCAAGCGGCGCGTCGTCCGAAATCGCGGCGTCGGGATCTTTTTCAACCGGCTGACTTTCTCCCGTCAAAGCCGCCTCTTCCACTTGCAACGAGCTGGCTTCGATAATCCTACCGTCCGCGGTAATTACATCTCCGGCGTTAAGCTCGATAATATCACCGGGAACCAATTGATTCGCGTCAACAATTTGCTTTGTGCCGTCACGAATAACGGTGGTTTTGAAAGAATTCATTTTCTTCAAAGCTTCCAAAGCTTTTTCAGCCTTACCCTCTTGATAAAGCCCCAAAACAACGTTGATTACAACGATAGACAGAATTACAAGCACTTTCGCCCAATCGCTGGCGCTGCTCGGAACCGTGTCAATATACCCTTGCGCGTAAAGCCCGCGGTAGTTGTTCATAGCCATAACTGCCGCAACGGTGGCTATTACCGCCGCAATCATCAATACAACGGTGGGTATTTCTTTTAAATGGTGCAGAATTTTTTGAAAAAAGCTTTCTTTTTTCTCTTCCTCAAATTCGTTCAGCCCATATTTTTCCTGACGCGCAAGAACATCGTCACGACTCAAACCTTTTTGAGTGTCAACTTCAAATTTCTGCAAAATCTCATCCCTTGCGATTTTTTCCCACTGCATATTCCTTCCTCCCTTTTCCGAGTTAATGGGGCGTTGAACAATGGATAGCTCGGTCGACTGTGTCAAAAGTGATTGGACAAGTCTATCGAAACCCCCGCGCTGTTCATTGTTCAGCGTCTCCTTACTCTATAAAATACGCAAACACTTTACACCTCGCGGCGCAATGTTTGAACACATTACAACGCGGGAATGGTGCAGGCGTGCCTGCCTTTTTTTCCATTTTATAGTATAACAGTTCAATGTTTGTATGTCAATAAAAAATTTTTTGCTAAAATAAATTTTCTAACAAATTTCCGCAAAGTCTTGACTTAACCGCACAAATGCTATAGAATTAAATGTATATTGATATATTTTCCCGCATATGTGGGAAAACTTAATTAGAATTTAAAAATTAGGTGATACATTTGGAAAAGGTAGGAATTATGGGCGGAACTTTCAACCCCATTCATCTCGGGCATTTGCTTATCGCGGAAGAGGCGCGGGTCGCATTCGAGCTTGACAAAGTGCTGTTCATCCCCAACGCCGCGCCGCCGCACAAAGAAGTCGCGGATACCGTAGACAGCGAAGACCGAATTAACATGGTAAAGCTCGCGCTCGAAGGAAATCCACATTTCCGAATATGCACAATCGAAAGTTTCGGGCAGCGCGACGCGGAATACACCGCGAATACGCTGAAAAACCTGCGCAAACTGTTCCCGAACTACGAACTTTACTTTATCACCGGCGCCGACGCGCTTATCGACATGAACAACTGGAGATCGCCGGAAGAAATATTCAGCCAGTGCAAGGTAATCACTACCATGCGTCCCGGGAAAAACACCGACGAACTTGACTTGGCGGTCGCTAACCTAAAAAGCGCTTACAACGCCTCAATCTCAATAATGAAAATGCCGGCGGTGGACATCTCGTCCACCCAAATCAGGAACAGAGTCAAATCCGGCGAAAGTATCAAATACCTCGTCCCCGACGCCGTGCGGGAATATATATTGGAAGAAAATTTGTATATGCAGTAAGCAACAAATTTTAAATTTACAAGATAACACCATAAGGAGATGAGTCCATGAATTTTTACGATATCCAAGACAAAGTGCGGAGTGTTTTAGCAGAAAAGCGATTCGACCATTCGATAAACGTCGCCGAAACCGCGGCAAAGCTCGCCGAACATTACGACGCCGACGCCGCGAAAGCGAAATTCGCCGGAATTTTGCACGATTGCGCGAAAGACATCGACAAAACGCAAGCCATTGAGATTTTCAAAAAATTCGGGCTTGTGATTGACGACATTTCGCTGAACAATCCAAAATTGCTGCACGGTCCCGTCGGCGCATGTATGGCGCAATACGAAATGGGCATCGTCGATCCCGAAATCCTTGACGCCATTTGGTTTCACACGACAGGAAAATCGAACATGAACCTTCTGACCAAAATAATTTACATAGCGGACTTTATTGAACCAAACCGTGATTTCGAAGGAGTTGAAACCTTACGCAAACTTGCCTTCGAAGATCTCGACGCCGCTATCATCGCCTCTCTCGGAATGACGATTCAAAAATGTGTGAAACAAGGACTTTTGATTCATCCCGACAGTGTACATGCGCGGAATTACCTCCTCATGGAGCGAGCAAACGCTTAAAACCTTTTTAGGGTATGCCCTAGGGCATAAAACCGTTAAGGGTGTTATCGAACACCCTTAACAAACCCCGAAAAACTTTTGACGGCAAAAGTTTTACCAAAACCGTCGCCACTATGCCGCCGACCCACGCACAAACCGCGCGGGTACCCCGTCTGGCATGAGGGTGACAAAAATTAGCGAGCCGCATTCGCGGAAAGATTAGCAGGTGCGAACGCCGCTATCGTTCAAGACCGAACCGCGCCTAAAAGCGCGAGATACCATTTGGATAGGAACGAGTTGATTGCACTCGGTTCCGCGCCACGTGTGCTCGGTTTTTGAGCACGTGCGTGAGCGCGGCGCTTTTGATCAAACTTTTGGCGCGCAAAAGTTTGCTGGATTGGCAAGGACTGGTCC
>WRAG01000041.1 GCA_009780345.1 Oscillospiraceae bacterium | reverse complement strand
GTTTGAGACTTCGCTTGCGTGAATGTTCGCAAGCGGTAGCCGAAAAGTGCAGGGGCGTAAGATTCTTGCGTTTTTTGCAAGAATCCACAGCCATCTGCAAGGACGAACCATTAGCGAAATCAAGATTTCGATGGTTCAGCCTCAATCCCCGAAAAACTTTTAAAAAAGTTTTACAAAACAGGCGGCGGCGGTCAACCGCAACCGTTCAAGCGGCGGCAAAAAACGCCTTGCTTTCACGGGCGGTTTTCACAGGGGTGGCATTAGCGGAAACAAGTTTCCGATGCCACTCCCCAAACGTGCTATGGCGCTATTAAAAGCGCGCCGCTTATTGAGGACTGCAAACAATATCCTTTCAGTTAAGTATCTACCGCGGCAAAAGCCGCATGCTCGACTGAAACAGCGTTCGCACTTGCTAATCTTTCCGCAAATGCGGCTCGCTAACTCAGCTTTTCTGTCGCCGGCTTTGGTGCAAATCGCCGCTTTTTGGCGTTTGATGCCATAGGCGACCGGGATTATGGCTGAACCGTCCAAAACTTGTTTTGGCTAACGGTTCGTCCTTGAGGGTTTCCCAAGAATGCGAGTCGCTTTTTGACGAAGCATGATTGGTTGAAACCTACCGTAAGGGCAGAGCCCTTAATGCCCGTCCGGCAGGACATAAGCCTGCCGCCACAGCGGCAAAAAGGGTTTTAGGGCATTCGCCCTAAAAGCCCGCGCCCGAAGGGCGCACATATGCGCTTGTCAGCGCAAGACACCTGCGCCTATCGGCGCAAAAGGAGAATAATATGAAAATCGCAATTGGCTGCGACCACGGCGGATTTGAGCTGAAGCAGCATATTATAGAATATTTAAGCGGCGAAGGATATCAAACTGTTGATTTCGGCTCGGACGGCGCTGACGCGTCTGATTATCCGATTTTTGCGAAAAAGGTTACCGCTGCGATTTTGTCCGGCGAATGTGAATTGGGCATATTAATTTGCGGAACCGGAATCGGAATGTCAATCGCGGCGAACAAAGTTGACGGAATCCGCGCGGCGGTTTGCGGCGAAACGTTCAGCGCGCAAATGGCGCGCGCGCATAACAACGCGAACATTTTAGCTCTTGGCGCTCGGGTAATTGGACCGTCACTTGCGGAAGTGATTGTGGACAAATTTGCTTCCACGACTTTCGAGGGCGGGCGACATGCGCGGCGGGTAGGGTTGTATGACACTATGAATGATTAATTTGCGTGAAATTACGCAAGCTTCCGCCGAAACTGCGAAGACAAAAAATCCTCAACGTACTCGATGTACGCCTGCGGTTTTTTGCATCTTGTTGCGACGAAATCTCACGTAATTTGACACAAATTAATTTAAAAAGAGGGATAAATATGAAAAATTTTCTAAAACTTACAGCGATATTGTGCGTGATATGTATGGCGTTAGTGTTGATTACAGGCTGTTTCGGCTGTGACGACGCAAATATTGACGCTGATGAGTACTACGCAAACGATTACGACGCCTCGATTGAGGATGATGAAAATGAGGAAGTTGAAACTGAACGAATCAATCTTGCCGAGCTGTATAATTGGAACACGCGCGAATTTGAGGATATTCGGCATTTGTTGGGGCGATTGATTGATGTTGAATCGGTTACCGATTACGAAATTTTGGGCGGCGGCGGTGTGACATTTCGTTCGTATCGTTTCGAAAGCGGAAATAGTGTAGTATTTTGGTTTGGTGACGAAATTCAATCGTTTTACATCGATTACGACGAGGCGGATGACCGAACGCGCGTTCATTTTAACGGAATTGACGGCACATCTCGCCGTAATGATGTGATAGCCGCGCTCGGAGAGCCGTATTTTACGTGGGATGGTGGCGAGCGGCTTCAATATTTTTATGAATTTTATGCTCCGGGTTATGAAGGAACTTTGCCTGCATGGAGCGTCAGTTTTACTTTTGATGATAATTTAATGGTAACTGCTATTTACGTGGGTTTGCATATAAACTAAATTAAAAAAGAGCCGAAAGGCTCTTTTTTACTTACATATGCTTTTTAATGTGTGACAGCGCGTTTTTTTCAAGCCGAGATACCTGCGCTTGCGAGATTCCTATTTCGCCGGCGACTTCCATTTGGGTTTTCCCCTCGAAAAAGCGTAGGTTTATAATATGCTTCTCACGATGAGACAGGCGTCCCATTGCCTCTTTTATATAAATATTTTCAAGCCATTTATCGTCGATGTTTTTCTCGTCTTTCACCTGATCCATCACAAAAATCGCGTCACCGTCGTCGTGATAAACGGGCTCGTAAAGCGAAATCGGATCTAAAATTGCGTCCAGCGCGAGGACTACATCTTCTTTCGGCAATCCAAGCTCTTTGGCGATTTCCATAACCGTCGGTTCCTTTGAATTGTCCGCCGTCAGTCGCTCTTTTACTGCAAGCGCCTTGTAGGCGATGTCGCGGATGGAGCGGCTTACGCGAATGGAATTATTATCTCGCAAATATCGCCGAATTTCGCCGATAATCATTGGAACGGCGTATGTCGAAAATTTTACGCCAAGCTCGGAGTTAAAATTATCAAGCGCCTTAATCAGCCCGACACAACCGACCTGAAACAAGTCGTCAATATTCTCGCCGCGGTTATTAAACCGTTTAATCACGCTTAAAACAAGGCGCAAATTTCCGTTAATAAACTCTTGCCGCGCGTCGGCGTCGCCGTTTTTGATTCTTTCAAAAAGCACCTGCTTTTCATCGTTCGAAAGAAGCGGCAATTTTGATGTGTTAACTCCGGAAATCTCTACCTTGTTTATCATATCATCTATCCTCTCGATGTCGCGATTTATTAGTAAAAGTATTTACTTTGAGGATTAAATTTATGCAAAAATATTTATAATGAGAATGTGTTATCGAAATAGTGAAACTATTTCGCCGCGGCGCATAGCGCCGTCAAAAATTTTTACAAAAAATTTTTACACACCTCATTGCAATGTCCATTGCTTGAATTTTTCAAATTCAATACGCAAAATCAAGGATTTTGCGATAGAAATGCAAGCATTTCTACATGCAATGCCCATTATAACACAAACTACGTGTTGAAATGGACGAAGGTAAGAAATTTTTCCTACAGTCGGAAAAATTTCTACGTATTCCATTATAAAAAAAGAGCCCTTAGGCTCTTTTGGTGTTTTCAACAAATTTTTTCTCACTATCGCTTAATTTCGCGCGGCGAAGCATTGCCGGACGTTTGTTAAGCGTATTCGTAATCGACTGTTCACGCTTCCACTTCTCGATTTCGGCGTGGTTGCCGTTTAGCAGGACTTCGGGAACGTTTGCGCCGTTCCACTCGGCGGGGCGCGTGTATTGCGGGTGTTCAAGAAGCGAACCGTTAAGGCTCTCGCGATTGTGCGCGTCTTCATTGGGCAAAACGCCGTCAATCAGCCGCCCAACGGCGTCAACAACCGCCATTGCCGCAATCTCGCCGCCGGTCAGAACGAAATCGCCCACCGAAAGTTCCATATCGACGATAGAGTCAAGCACTCGTTGGTCGACGCCTTCGTAATGCCCGCAAATTAGGATAATATGCCGCTCTTTCGTCAATTTTTTCGCGACCGATTGGCGGAACAGCTTGCCTTGCGGCGTTAGGTAGATGGTTAAAGGCTTGTATGGCAAATCTTTTGTCACGCTTTGGTAGGCGTCAAAAATAGGCTGACACGTCATAACCATACCCGTTCCGCCGCCGTATGGATAGTCGTCAACCTTTCTATGCTTATTTGCCGAAAAATCGCGGATATTGATGTAGTTAATATCCAAAATCCCCGCGGATTTCGCGCGCCCGATAATGCTGTCGTCTAGCGTCGCCGCAAGCATTTCGGGGAATAGGGTTAAAATATCAAATCTCATAAGTATGTTCCTTTTCACATAAGGCTCCTTTGGCAAAGGAGCTGTCACGAAGTGACTGAGGATTGTGGTTGACAATCCCCCGTCGCCTTACGGCGCCACCCCCTTTGCCTGGAAGCGGGGCTTATTGGGTTACAGATATACCCACATTGCGGGGCGGATGGAGATACTAGGATCAAGTGCAGGATTAGCGCCTGTCCAAACAGTTCCATTGTTAGACACCCACGATACCCTTCCAGGGGCATAACCAGGGGAGCGCAACCACCAAGCAAAGGCTCTATTTGTATAACGCGCTACTCGCGCCTGGTTATATTGATCATCTATCCAATTATTTCCGCCACGCAATGCGCCACTGTCACCGAAGTAATATACTAATTCTTCTAAGCTTAGAAAAAATATTTTATCAATAGTATCATTACCACCGGACGTTCCCTGCCATGGATTATCGTTGTTTATTATTATTGTTTCTGCGATTTTTGCTTGTTCTTCATCGACAAATTGATCATAGAACTCGCCGTTCAGCCACCGCCGAATATCACTTGTTTCCCAAGTTACCTCTGTCCATTCATAATGAAACGGTCTATTTTCCAACAAATACTCACTCAACAGCAACGTTCTGCCGTCCTGCGCGTCGAGCACGCGCCATTGGATTCCGCCGAATTCGACAATTTCCCCTATATTTGTCGAAATTTCAGGGATTCCGCCGATATAGACGGTTTGCGTATCGCCGTCCCAGTTGACGGCAACGCCTAACGCTTCCGCGATTCCTCGGACGGGAAGAAATGTTCGCCCCTCCGAGATAAACGGACGCGAATCATCGTCGAACGGTTGCAGTTCGCCGTTTACGACCACGTTTACGCCGAAAAACACTTCGCGGATTGCGGGTGTTGCGAATACCAGCGTTGAGATTAGCAAAATCGCGAGCAAAAGTCCGGCGATAAAGCCTTGAATCCGTGCTTTAAACATAGAGATTCCCTCCTTAGTTCAAGTCTAACAATCCGTCGGGCAGGCGTACGGTCATACGTTTTTCGGTGATATCGACTTCCAAAATCACATCTTTGAGCGCAGGAACAAGGACGCCGGAAGTTAGGACATAAACATCGTTGCTTCCGGTTTTTATAACGTCTTTTATGTTGCCGAGCGCTTGTCCATCGTCGTTTTCGACCGCAACACCGATTAAATCGCAGATATAATAAACGCCGTCGTCAAGATCGCCTAAAACGTCGCGTTCGATTGTGATAACCTTGTTGCGCATTGCAATCGCCGCGTCGATTCCGACAACACCGTCAAGCTCAATAATTACGCTACTTTTATGAACGCGGGCGCGTAAAATTTCGTATTTTTGGCCCGCGGCGTAAAAATACGAAAGGTCGCAATATATAGTTGGGTCGTCGCACCACGGCGTAACCTTAACTTCGCCGCGAATTCCGTGCGTGTTGACAATTTTGCCGATTTCGATGAGGTTTGCCATTGCCATTACACGATTTCGACGTAATATTTTCGGTTTTCTCTAACAGCGGCGGCACTTACAACGGTTCTAATCGCTTTCGCGATACGACCTTGTTTGCCGATCACTTTTCCCATATCGCCCTCGCCGACGGTAAGTTCCAACACCGTAGAATGCCCGGTGTCTTTTTCGGTTACAGTTACCGCCGCCGGGTTTTCAACCATTGATTTCGCGATAAATTCGAGTAATTCTTTCATATGAAACATTCCTTTCGGATTATAAACCGTAAATTTAAATCAAATTGCGTGCATAGTCGTCAAACGGACGCCGACGTGTATACAGATACTCTAGAAGTCCGTTTGGCGGCTAGGTGCGTGATTTGATTTAAATTATGTTTTGTTTTTTAAGTAGTGCGCGTACCGTGTCAGTCGGTTGCGCGCCATTTCCAATCCAAGTTTTTGCTTTATCGGCGTCGATGTTAATTGTCGCAGGGTCGGTTAGCGGGTTGTAAGTTCCGATTTCCTCGATAAATCTTCCGTCACGCGGATAGCGAGAATCCGCCACAACTACTCTGTAGAACGGCGCTTTTTTAGCTCCCATTCTTCTCAATCTAATTTTAACCATTTAAATCTTCTCCTTTTGTGGGGTTTGCATGAAATTACGCAATCTTTCGCCGAAAACGCTCGGTCGGGTATCTATAATACACGCTCCCGTGCGTTTTCAACGAAATCTCACGCAATTTGATGCAAACTTCGCAATCTGTTTTATATAAATTTTAATTATTTTCAAAAAATTTGCTCAGATTAAGACCTGCCATTTTTCCGGTAAAGTCCACATCTTTATTATCGCGCATACTGTAATACTTATCATCGGCGACAATTATATGGTCAAATATTTTTGTATCAAACTGGTCACCGAATCTTACGATTGTTTCGGTAAGCATAACATCTTGAACACTTGGCTTCTCACTGCCGCTAGGATGATTATGAAACAAAATTATCACATCAGAATTATTTAATAGTGCCGGAACAAACACATCTCTGACTTTTATATGAGCCCAATTTTGACTTCCAACTGCTATAATATGGATTCCCGCAACTTTATCGTGGTTCGTCAATGTTATAACACCAACTTTTTCGACAGCTTCGCTGTTAAGTTCAAGCACCAAATTTATAATTTCCGCCGCTTTTTCAGAAGATTTGACAGTTGAGTCATAAATTTCGCATTTTTTGTCAATTTGTAATTTTAAATTATACACATTTACAAATTCCATATTTGGAAACTCCTTTCGCTCTCTAAAACCCGAATTTCATGCCCATTTTCTTCTTGCCGGCTTTACTCATGCCCGAGAATTGCTTCATCATTTTTTGCATCTGCTCGAACTGCTTGATAAGTCCGTTTACGTCGGAAAGGGTTGTGCCGCTTCCTTTAGCGATGCGATCTTTCCGGCTTGGCGTAAGCTTTTCCCGGTTTTCGCGCTCGGCTTTCGTCATGGATTTGATAATCGCCTCGGTTCGCGCCATCTTTTTCTCGTCAATTTGCGCGCCCGCGAGGGCTTTCGCGTCAACTCCTGGAATCATGCCGACAATGGACGAAATCGGTCCCATATTCTTCATTTGCTCCATTTGATCGAGGAAATCTTCGAACGTGAATGTTGCGTTACGCAGTTTTTTCTCAAGTTCCGCCGCCTTTTTCTCGTCAATCGCGGTTTCAGCTTTCTCGATAAGCGTTAAAACGTCGCCCATTCCAAGGATTCGCGACGCCATTCTGTCGGGATGAAAAACCTCTAAATCAGACAGTTTTTCGCCCATTCCGCAGAACTTTATCGGCTTTCCTGTGACCGAACGGACTGATAGTGCGGCTCCGCCGCGGGTATCGCCGTCCAGCTTGGTAAGCACAACGCCGGTGATGTCAAGTTCTTTGTTAAAACTTTCGGCAACGTTGACGGCGTCTTGCCCCGTCATCGCGTCAACCACAAGCAATATCTCGGTGGGCGTCACGACTTCCTTAATTCGCTCCAACTCCGCCATAAGTTCTTCGTCAATATGCAATCGTCCCGCCGTATCGACGATTACGACGTCGTTTCCGTTTTTAAGCGCTTGCGCAACCGCGGATTGCGCGATTTGCGCGGGGTTATTGTTGCCCTCTATCGAAAATACGGGGATGTTCAGCTGCTCGCCTACAACGTGCAGCTGCTTAATCGCAGCAGGACGATAAATGTCGCACGCGCACAGCAACGGGCGTTTGCCCTGCTTTCTAAGAAGTCCGCCAAGCTTCGCGGAGGTTGTGGTTTTCCCCGCGCCCTGCAAACCGACCATCATAATGACCGTCGGCGGTTTGGGCGAAATCGCGAGCTTACTTTCAGACTCGCCCATCAGTTTGCACATTTCTTCGTTAACGATTTTTACAACCATCTGACCGGGCGTCAGGCTTTCCATAACTTCCTCGCCGATACAACGGTCGGTAACCGTGTTTACAAACTGTTTTACCACTTTAAAGTTTACGTCCGCCTCTAAAAGCGCGAGCTTTACCTCGCGCATAGCTTCTTTTACGTCATTTTGATTTAATTTCCCTTTGCCGCGAAGTTTTTTAAACGTTTGCGACAGCTTATCAGCTAAAGATTCAAATGCCATATGTGCCACCTCAATTCTGTGCTATTTCCCTTACTTTCAGTATGATTTCATTGATATGAAGTTTTATATCGTCGCTGAGCAACTCAACCGACGGTGAGCTTTCGATTTTCTGTATGATTCTGTTGATTTCTTCAAGTTTCGCGTTGATTCCGGCGAATTTTTCGACTAAGCCCAGCTTTTCTTCCATTTTAAGCAACGTCGCCTCACCGCGTTTGATATTATCCAGAACGCCTTGCCGCGTGATGTTTAGGTGCCGGCTGATTTCCGCCAAGCTTAGATCTTCATTATAGTAAAGATCAATGGCGTCCGACTGCTTCGCGGTCAGGATATCGCCGTAAAAGTCATACAGCAATGCGATTTTCACGTTTTTTTCCACTAAACAGTCACCCCTATCGTCACAACCCGCCCTCTTTGCTTGTTTTGTCACACGGTAGACTTCAACCAATCATTCTGCGCAAAAACTGCCTTGAATTCTTGGGAAGTCCTCAAGCACGAACTGTTCGCAAAATCAAAGATTTTGACAGTTCAGCGAAAACCGTGCAAAAGCTCGCCTTGCGGGCGGTTGCTACTATTTCCCAAAACGTCCACTTCGTTGGGACGTTTCGGGAGCCCTATTAAAAAACAAGTGTAAAGCTTTTAACTTTACACTATATTTTATAATATTTTCGCAAAATTTTCTAGGGGAAATCACCCTAAAATCCCATCCACAAACGTTTCCGCGTCGAATTCGCATAAATCGTCGATTCCTTCGCCGACGCCGACCAGCTTCACCGGAATATTATGCTCGTTCGCTATGGCGATTACGATTCCGCCTTTGGCGGTTCCGTCAAGTTTGGTAAGAACAATTCCAGTAATGTCGGTCGCTTTGGCGAACTCTTGCGCTTGGATTACCGCGTTTTGTCCGGTTGTTGCGTCAAGCACGAGAAGCACTTCTTTCGCCGCGTTCGGTAATTCGCGTTCGACGATTTTCTTGATTTTCGCAAGCTCGTCCATTAGGTTTTTTTTGTTGTGCAACCTTCCTGCGGTATCGCATATTAAAACGTCGGTTCCGCGCGCGCGCGCGGCATTTGCCGCATCAAATACAACCGCCGCAGGGTCGGAACCCTCTTGTTGTTTGATAATTCCGACGTCGGCGCGCTCTGCCCACGTTGCGAGCTGCTCAACCGCCGCCGCGCGGAATGTGTCCGCCGCCGCGATAAGCACGCTTTTGTTTTGTTTCGTAAAATAGTTCGCGAGTTTGCCGACGGTTGTGGTTTTTCCGACGCCGTTTACGCCGATCATTAGAATTACAGTCGGCGATGTGTTAGAAATTGCCGTGTCACCACATTTTTTCATCGTTTCCATCAATATTTCGCGCAGTTCGGCGCGTAATGCGTCTTTGTCGGCGATTTTCTTCTCTTTCGCCGCCGAGCGAAGCTTCTCAACGACTTCGGTTGACGTGTTTACGCCGACATCCGCCAAAATCAACGCTTCCTCAAGTTCATCGAACAGGTCGTCGTCAATCCCTGTAAATGCACGGATTACGTTGTCCACCGCGCCGCCGATCGAGTCGCGGGTTTTGCTTAAGCTTTTTTTAAGTTTATCGAATAATCCCATGTGATTTTCTCCTTTTTTGGTTAGGGCAACGCCCTTTTAAATCGCTACCTCGTTCATATCTAGTGCCAGCAGTTTCGACACGCCTTTTTCCTGCATGGTTACGCCATAGAGGCCGCTTGCCGCCTCCATTGTTCCGCGGCGGTGCGTTACCACGATAAATTGCGTGTCGCGGCTGAATTTTTTTAAATAATCGGCGAAACGATAGACGTTTACGTCGTCCAGCGCCGCCTCGATTTCGTCAAGTATGCAAAACGGTGTCGGGCGAGTTTTCAGTATTGCGAAAAGTAACGCAATCGCTGTAAACGCTCGCTCGCCGCCGGATAGAAGGCTTAGGTTTTGTAGCTTCTTCCCGGGCGGTTGCGCCTCGATTTCAATGCCGCTTTCCAAAATGTCGTTCGGATCGGTAAGCGTAATTCCCGCAACGCCGCCGCCGAACAGTTCGGCGAACACCTGCTTGAAGTTTTCGTTGATAATTTTGAACTGTTTGCCGAACTGCTCCTGCATAATCAGCACCATTTCGTGAATAATTTTCTCCAAATCCGCTTTGGCGTTGGATAAATCGTCGGTTTGCGTGGTCAAAAACTCGAATCGTTCGAGTGTGGTTTTGTATTCCTCAATCGCGTCGATATTAATATTTCCAAGCCCGCGAATTTCCTCGCGCAACGTTTCAATTCGTTTGTTCGCAGCGGTTAGCGAACCAACGTCGCGCTTATATTCAAGCGCGTCGGAATAGGTCAGTTCGTATTCTTCCCACATTCGATTAATAACCGCTTCAAGCTCCAGTTCGGCGCGGGTTTTGCGATTTTCGATACGGCTGTGCTCGTTTTGCGCTTTGAACAATTCTTCTCGCATATCTTTGGAATTTTCTTGGTGCTTGCGGATTTCCTCGTCGGTTTGCGTCTTTTTCGCGGCAAGTTCAGTCATTTTCGCGGTTAACGCGACTTTATCCTCGTTAAGCTGCTCGATTTGCTGTTTTTTGAACTCGATATCATCGGTCAAGCCCTCATTTTTGTCTGCAAATTCAGCTATCGCCTCGTTTTTACGTTCGATATCCGAAAGGCTTTCCCGCTTATTCGCGTTGATGGCGGACAAACGTTCGTTTTGCATTTCAATGTCCTTTAAAATGCTGTTGTGCTTGATGTTCTGTTGCACAAGTTTGTAGTTGATTTCGTCCTTTTGCGCCGAAATTTTGGCAAATTCGTCTGCCTCTTGCGTCACGAGTTCCTCAATCGCGGAAATCATATCCTCCCAATTCGCGATGTCCGCCGCTTTCAGGTCAATGTCCTTGTTGATTTTGGTGGTTTGCGCGGTGATTGTTTCCTTTTCGTTTTTCAAATTTTCGATTGTTTGCGTAATGTTTCCCAAATTCTCGCGCAAATGCTCCAAATCGGCGGTGTTTTTGATACTTTGCTGTTCGAGTGAGTTAATTTTCGTCGCCGTATAGGAAGTTTGGCTAACAATTTCATTGACAAGCGCGCCGGTTTGGGCGGTTTTTTCGTCGTTTTCTTGTATTTGACGGTTCAAATTTTCAATCTCGTCAGATAATTTCGTAATCTCGTTTGCCCGGGAAATAAATCCGCTTCCGCGTCCCACGCTTCCGCCGGTCATCGCTCCGCCGGCGCTTAAACTCTCGCCGGTAAGCGTGACGATTCGGTATTTGTATCCGCTCTTTTTCGCGGCGGCGATTGCGGTGTCAATGTCTTCGAACACGGCGATTCGTCCGAGTAAGTGTTTTAAAATTCCGTTATATTTGGCGTCGCAGGTTGCCAAACTGCTCGCAAGCCCTAAGTAGCCTGAATTGCGAGCGATTTCGTTATCGTTTATTTCCGAGCCTTTAACGGCGCTAAGCGGCAGAAACGTCGCGCGTCCGAGGTTGTTCTTTTTAAGATATTCAATCGCGCGTTTCCCGTCGTTTTCGGTTTCAACCACGATGTTTTGCGCCGTCGCACCAAGCGCAACCTCAATCGCCGCGGCGTATTTGCCGTCAACATTGAGTAGTTGCGAAATCGGCGCGTGGATATTTACGCCGCTGATTCGGTTGCGCGAATGGGCTTGCATCAGACCTTTGACGCTCTTTGTGTAGCCTTCGAAGTTCTTTTCCATATCTTCAAGCATGTTCTTCTTCGATTTTTTGCTCGAAAGTTCGGCGGCAAAGGCGTTTTTCGCCGACATAAGTTTGTCAAATTCAGTTCTGGCAGTCGTTTCGTCTGACTTGAGTTTGTCAAACTCTTGTTTCTTCGCCGCAAGTTCGATCTCCTGCGCGCTTTGCAACTTCTCAAGTTCGGCAATCTTATCTTCAATCTCGCCGTAGCCGATCGACTTCGCGGTAATGTCGTCCTCTAACGTTTCATTTCGATCGGTGTAGTTATTCAGCAAAATATTCAAATTCGCAATCGCCGCGCGCGCGGAATTTACTTCCGAACGCTTTTCGATAATGTCGCTACGGCGATTTTCGATTTCGGTGTTTTTGTCACCTGACAACTGTGTAATCTCGTCAAGTTGTGTTTGAAATTTCGTGGAAATTTGCTCTGACTCGCTTAGAGCGGCGGTGTGTTGCTGCAAAATTCTCTCATTTTCGGCGTAATCGTTGTCCGCGAACGTTATCTCTTCCCGTGCTGCGGCGATTTCCGCCGTGATTCGGTCGATATTTTCCTTATTATGAATAATGCTTGCCTCGAAAAGGTTGATATCGTTGGCGCAGACGTTGATATTGCCCTCGATTTCCTTTTCCCGCGCGCGGCAGACTTCCGCCGCCGTGTCGTTGTCTTGCAACGCGGTAAGCATTTCTTGGATTTCCATTTCGATTTGGGTGATGGAAGCCTTCGTGGATTCAAGCTGATCGGTTGCGATGTCGAATGTTTCGTCGATTTCAGACAGCAATTTTTTCAGCTTATCAATGGTATCCACCGACACGTTGAGTTCTAAAACTTTCAACTCTTCCCGCAAATCCAAGAATTTCCGCGCTTTTGCCGACTGGGCTTCAAGCGGCGCGAGGTTGGACTCGATTTCGGCGATAATATCACGCAGGCGCGTCAAATTATCCTCGGTGGAAGAAAGTTTCCGTTCCGCTTCGGTTTTTCTGTATTTATATTTGGTAATCCCCGCGGCTTCTTCAAAAAGTTGCCGCCTATCTTCCGATTTTGTGCTTAAAATTTCGTCAATTTTGCCCTGCCCGATCATGGAATAGCCGTCCCGCCCGAGTCCGGTGTCCATAAACAGCTCGTGAATATCTTTCAGACGGCAGGAAGTTTTGTTGATATAATACTCACTCTCGCCGCTTCGATAAACGCGGCGGGTTACGATTATTTCCGGGAAATCAAGGGGGAATAGCTTGGTTTCATTGTCGATTGTCAAGCTTACTTCCGCGAAGCCAACAGGTTTACGGGTTTCGGTGCCCGCAAAAATAACGTCCTCCATTTTTCGACCGCGAAGGGTTTTCACGCTTTGCTCGCCCATAACCCAACGAACCGCGTCGGATATGTTACTTTTCCCGCTTCCGTTCGGGCCGACGATTGCGGTGATTCCGCTATTAAAATCAAGTGATATTTTGTCCGCAAAGGATTTGAATCCTTGCAGTTCGATGTTTTTCAGTTGCAAATCCTTTGCCTCCTTGTTTTGCGCTGACAAGCGCAATGTGCGCCCTGCGGGGGCGTGGTTTTAGGGCGATGCCCTGAAAACCATTTGCGGCTGCTGCCGGCAGGCGTTTTGCGCGGGCGCGCGCGGCGCGGCAAGGACCAGTCCTTGCCAATCCAGCGTTTGAGACTTCGCTTGCGTGGTTTTTCGCAAGCGGTAGCCGAAAAGTGCAGGGGCGTAAAATTTTGCTTGCAAAATTCACAGCCATCTGCCAAACTTTTGCGCACCAAAAGATGATGAAACTCCTCGCATAAAACGCTTCGGAGGGCTAAATCTCTAAGCAGTAAACTGCTAAGAGCTTTATGCCAAACCGCCTTGCGGACTCACACGCTCAAAAACCGAGCGCACATGGCGCGGAAGCAAGTACAAACAACTCGCCCCTACCACAAAACATATCGCGCTTTTAGGGAGTGGCATCCGGATTGGTTTTTTAATCCGGCTAATGCCACCCCTGCCAAAATCGTCCAAGAAAACGAGCCGTCTGTTGGCGAAGTTTGATTGGGTACGATTGACGGCTCGCGGGTCGCTCTCGAATAGGCGCGGTGTTGTCGCTCGCCAATCTTTCCGCGAATGCGGTTCGCTAACCCCGCTTTTCTGTCGCCGACTTTGGCACAAATCGCGCTTTTTGTAAATCAGACTTAATTTTGCTGTTTTTTGCAAAATTGTAGTCGAATTATCCAGTGAGCGAAGCGAGTCGGGCGTTTGTGTCCATAGGCGACCGGGATTGGTAAGGGCAGAGCCCTTACCGCCCGTCCGGCAGGACACACGCCCTCGGGACTGACCCGAAAAAAGCCTGCCGCCGTAGCGGCAAAAGCCCGCGCCCGTCGGGCGCAAACCTATGCGGCAACGCCGCAAACAGTCTAAGGCGCGTTGCGCCCTAAAATCCTCGCCTCATACGCTTCTTTTGCGGCAAGTTGCTCCGCGGCTTTGCGGCAGGTTCCGCTGCCGTGGCCTATTACTTTGCCGCCATATACGGCTTCAACCTTAAATATCGGCTCGTGATCGGGACCCGAGCGGTCGATCAAATTATACTCCACAAAACTGCGGTCGCGCGCCGTTTGTTGGATTAAAGTCTGCAATTCCGATTTATAATTCACAACTTTAACGCTTGAAGGATCCAGAAGCGCCTCTTTAAGGTGATTTTGTGCCCATTCACGCGCGGCGTCAATTCCGCCGTCAAGGTAAATCGCGCCCAAAATCGCCTCAAACGCGTCCGCCAAAATTGATGGCTTGTCCTTTCCGCCGGTCAGTTTTTCCGAGTTGCCCATGATCAATTCTTCGCCCAAATCCATCGCTTTCGCCGCCTGCGCAAGTGATTTTTCGCACACAACCAGCGCGCGGTACTCGGTAAGCTCGCCCTCGTTCATGTTCGGCTTCTCGTTGTAAAGGTAGGTTGCCACAATAAAGGACAGTATGCTGTCCCCGAGGAATTCGAGCCGCTGATTGCTCTCGGTGTTATGCTCGTTTGCGTACGAAACATGTGTTAAAGCAAGTGTTTTCAGCGATTTATTTTTAAAATTATAATCTATTCCCATATTTTTAATTATTCCCTTTCGCGTAATACGCAGAAGTTGCGTTTATACAAATATACACCAACGAACTCCGAATTTATCAATCAAATCCGCTTCCAACGGACTATATATGCACGGACCTAATTCGTGAATGATTTCTGCTCCGTCTTTGAGGACATCATATATCTTTTTTACAACATCCTCTTTGCCCTCGCCGAAATGTAAGCCAAACATCATGGTGTTACCAATAGCGACATCTTCCTGTAATTCCATCAACGCCAATATTTGTCCATAAATATCAAGTTCGACATGAGCGCAACTACCGTCCTCATTTCTGTGGTCAGCGACAAGTTTCGCATCGAATGCTTTTTGATAAAACGTAACGGCCTCGGCACTATTTTTGACAATCGCTTCCATAAACGCTCTGTACATTTTCTTATCCTCCGTTTGTTACATAAATTACCGATACTTCGCCATAGCTATCGTCGCATTATGCCCGCCGAAGCCGAGCGAGTTTGACAACGCGTAGTCAATATCGCAATCAACGCCCTTGTTTACCACATAATCAAGGTCGCAATCGGGATCGGGCGTTTTATACCCAATCGTCGGCGGAGCGAATCCGTCCTGAATCGCAAGCGCGGTGATAATTCCCTCAATCGCGCCCGCCGCGCCCAAAAGATGCCCCGTCATCGACTTGGTAGAGCTAGCTTTTAGCTTATAAGCGTGTTCGCCGAACACGGTTTTAATCGCCGCCGTCTCGAATTTATCGTTGTACGGCGTTGATGTGCCGTGCGCGTTAATATATTGAACGTCGTTCGGGTTGATATTGCCTGTGTCAAGCGCCATTTGCATACATCTCGCGCCGCCCTCGCCGTCCTCGGCGGGAGCGACGATGTCATACGCGTCGTTTGTGCAGCCATACCCGACAAGTTCGCAAATTATGTTGGCGCCGCGCGCTTTTGCGTGTTCAAGCTCTTCAAGTATCATAATCCCCGAACCCTCGCCCATTACAAATCCGTCCCGCGTCGCGTCAAACGGAGTGCAGCAACCTTTCGGGTCGTCATTTCGGGTGGTCATTGCTTTCATCGAGCAAAATCCCGCGAATGCAAGCGGCGTAATGGTCGCCTCCGCGCCGCCGGCGATAATTACGTCCGCCGCGTCGCGCTGAATCGCCCAAAGTGCTTCGCCAATTGCGTTTGTAGACGACGCGCAGGCGGATACTGTGGTGGAATTTATGCCTTTCGCGCCTGTCATAATCGCGACTTGTCCCACCGCCATATTTGAAATCATCATCGGGATAAAGAACGGACTTACCCGTCCGGGACCTTTATCAACAAGTTTGCTATGCTGATCCTCAAGCGTTGTCATGCCGCCGATTCCCGAGCCTATGTAAACACCTATACGGTTTTTGTCTTCTTTTTCTAAGTCAAGCTTCGAATCCTCTAACGCTATTTTGGCAGACGTAACCGCGTATTGGACAAACAAGTCCATACGCTTTGCTTCCTTTTTGTCGATATACTTTTCTACCTCGAAATCTTTAACCTCCGCCGCGACTTTTGTGGTAAACGGTTCGGGATCAAAGCGCGTAAGCCTATCAATTCCGCATTTTCCGGATTTGATATTCGTCCAAAATTCTTCTTTGCCGATTCCAACCGGCGTAACCATTCCAACACCTGTAACAACTATTCTTCTCATTTGAAAACCTCCAAACACATATAGGGCGGACTGAGTTGTCCGCCCATAATAAGCCTAATTTACTCTACTAAACAGCAGAGCTAATGTAATTTACCGCGTCGCCAACAGTAACGATTTTTTCAGCGTCTTCGTCAGGAATTTCGATATCGAATTCCTCTTCTAAAGCCATCATAAACTCAACGATGTCTAACGAATCCGCTTCCAAATCAGCGATAAACGCTGATTCCGGCGTTACAGTGTCAGCCTCTACTCCTAATTGCTCAACTACGATTTCTTTTACTTTTTCCAAAGTATCCATTGTACAATCCTCCTATTTTTTAGTTCTAAGTTTTTATATTAATTTTAATTTTTTTCTAATTTGTGTTGAATTTGCGTCAAATTGCGTAAGATTTCGTCGAAACAAGAGATGAAAAACCGCAGGCGTACATCAAGTACGTTGAGGATTTTTCGGCTCGCAGATTCGGCGAAAGATTGCGTGATTTCACGCAAATTACATTAATAAGCCGCCATCGACGTTTAACGCCTGTCCCGTAACGTATTTCGCCTCATCGCTTGCTAAAAATGCGACAACGTTCGCGACATCTTCAACTTCGCCGAATTTTTTCAGCGGAATTGCCGCCATATAGTTATTTTTAACATCGTCGCTTAATTTATCGGTCATATCGGTTGCGATAAAGCCCGGCGCGACTGCGTTCGCACGCACTCCGCGCGGCGCGAACTCTTTCGCGATAGATTTCGTCAATCCGATAAGTCCCGCCTTGCTTGCCGCGTAATTCGCTTGCCCCGCGTTGCCCATAACTCCGACAACCGAAGCGATATTTACAAACACGCCGCTGCGCTGCTTCAGCATTACAGCGGACGCGGTTTTCACCATATTAAACGCGCCTTTAAGGTTCACCGCGATAACCGCGTCGAAATCTTCCTCGCTCATTCGCATAACCAAGCCGTCCCGCGTGATTCCGGCGTTGTTTACCACAACGTCAACCGTGCCGAATTCGACTTTCGCGTCATCAACGATTTTTTGCGCCGCGCTCATGTCGGCAACGCTTCCCAAACACAAAATCGCCTTTGCGCCCATACTTTGGATTTCCTTAACAACCTCAAGACCTTGCGCCTCTTCCTGCGGAATTCCGTTGATGACAAGGTTCGCGCCCAAACTTGCGAATTTCAGCGCAAGCGAACGCCCGATTCCCCGCGTACTGCCGGTAATTATAACAGTTTTTCCTGTGAAATTCATTGTTATTCCTCCTTAAAACTTTTGGAAAAAGTTTTATCAAAATTCTTGCGCCCTACGGGCGCGGGGTCAAGGCGCGTTGCGCCTTAGACCAATATGCCGCCTGCGGCGGCAGGGTTTTTAGGGCGCACGCGGCGCGGCAAGGACCAGTCCTTGCGGTAGGTTTCAACCAATCACACTTCGTCAAAGGACGACTCGTGTTCTTGGGAAACCCTCAAGGACGAACCGTTCGCCAAAACAAGTTTTGGACGGTTCTGCCCCAATCCAGCATTTGAGACTTCGCTTGTGTGATTTTTCACAAGCGGTAGTCGGTAACGGCGGCTCGCGCTTGCGCGTAGCAATTACATTACGCCGTTTTGACGC
>WRAG01000040.1 GCA_009780345.1 Oscillospiraceae bacterium | reverse complement strand
GGACGTGGCATTAGCAAAATTATACTGAGGTTCCAAATCTTCGATTTGGCTAAACCGAAGGATACCTTTAGTGTGAAATTTTGATGCCACAGCCAAGCTTTTGAAAACCACAAAAGCTTCATGTCAGATGGCTGTGGATTTTGTAAAGCAAAATCTTACGCCCCTGCATAATTCGGCATTAAACGGCAGCCTGCGCGAACTTTGCGCATGGCAATTGCCTTGTGCCGTTGCAACAGCGATTTTTGCTGTTATAGATTGCGACAAACTACGCAATCTAAGTCTAAAATGGAGGAATGAAAAATGAAAAAATTTATCTCAATTTTGATAGTTTTCGCGCTGTTATTCGGCGGTGTGGCAACTGTTAGCGCGGTTTCGACCGACGAACTTGACAGAGCGATTGAATCTGCGGCGGAATTTCTGCTTCAAACGGTGCAAAATCCCGAAGTCGGCTCTGTCGGCGGTTGCTGGACGGTGCTCGGGCTAGCGCGAAGCGGGATTAACGTGCCCGATTCGTTTTTCGAGAATTATTTCGCCGCCGCAGAAATTCATACCCGACTTGTCCGCGGCGGTGTAGTAGGCGGCGGTACCATGCAATGGCCAAGGTTGCCGATAACCGAATATTCGCGGATAATCCTCGCCCTAACCGCGGCAGGGTTTGACCCGCAAGATGTTGAGAACCGGAATTTGCTTATGGAAATTGCCGATTTCGATCGGGTAGCAAGCCAAGGCATTAACAGTGTAATATTCGCGCTTCTCGCGTTTGACAGTTTAAATTATTCAATTCCGACAATTGAAGACGCGCAAACGCAAGTAACCCGCAAACTGCTTGTCGACGAAATTTTGCGCCTACAACTTAACGACGGCGGCTGGAACTTAATTGCCGGCTTCATCGAAAATTGGCAAAACGAAGTTAGTGAGGCGGATTTAACCGCAATGGCGTTGCAAGCGTTGGCGAAATATCAAGATAACCCCAACGTCGCGGCGGCAACAAACAGGGCTTTGGCTTTTTTGTCAAGTATTCAACTTGATTGCGGCGGATTTTTGTTCTCGGGCGGCATGGCCGCAGAAAGCGTTGCGCAAGTTATCGTCGCGCTTGTCGAGCTTGGAATCCCACTTGACGATGAGCGGTTTGTGAAGAACGGCAACACGCTGCTTGACAGTCTTTTAAGCTTCCAAAGTCCCGACGGCGGTTTTTGGCGCGGCGGTGAGAACAGTAATTTAATGACAACCGAGCAGGCGTTTTACGCCCTCGTCGCGGCACAACGCTTACGTGATGGGCAGAATAGTTTATACCGAATGTCGGACGCTTCTCAACGCAACGAAATTCCTGCGGCTGAAACCATTGGCTTGCCGAACAAACACCGCGACGTTACGCGAGTTGAAATCACGTCGCCCGGCAGAACTTTCGACGATATCGCAAACCACCCGAACCGTCAAGCGATTGAGGCGCTCGCCGCGCGCGGGATAATCAACGGACGAACCGAAATCGAATTCACGCCCGATGAAACGATGACCCGCGCTGAATTCGCGGCGATTATCACGCGAGGGCTTGGCTTGCCGGAGAGAGTACACCCAATTTTAGGAGCCATATCTATTTTTGACGATGTTCCGGATAATCTATGGTTTACAAGTGCCGTTCAAACAGCGTTTCACTACCGAATCGTCACCGGCGTTTCTGAAGTCGAATTCAATCCGCACGGCACAATCACACGGCAGGAAGCCGCCGTTATGGTCGCCCGCGCCGCGCGGTTGTGCGGTATGGATACGGATATGAGCGATGGCGAGATTTTGAATATCCTCGCGAAGTTCGGCGATTCCCGCGCCGCGGCGGATTGGGCGCAAGCTTCGCTCGCGTTCGCGTTCCGCGAAGGAATTTTGGACGATTCCGAGTTCTATATCCAACCCGAAATCCCGATTTTGCGCGGCGAAATCGCCGAAATATTATATCGATTGCTTGAAAGGTCGAATTTATTATGATAGAAATCATAAAAAAACATAAAATCAAAATTATCGTTGCTGTGGCTATAGCGGCAGTTCTCGCAGTTGCTTGGGCTTACGACGGAATGTTAAACCCAAGCACGCCGTCGCTTGCTGAGGCGGAAATATATGTGCCGTACGACGAATATGCGGATTATTACGAAGAAAATGACTATTACAACGAAATAATCGAACATGACGAAAACCCCATCGAGGCCGCCGACGCAACAGCGCCAACGGAGCAAGCTCCTATTACGCAACCCTACGTTCGCGAGCCTGTCGAACCGGAGAATATGACAATCGGCGACAGCTCGTTTACCGTTACTTTATCAGTTCGGGTTGACACGCTGCTTAACAACATGAATCGCCTGAACAGCGATTCTCATGAATTGGTACCCGCAAATGGCGTAATTTTTCCGGCAACCGTCGTCACCGTTCACGAGGGTGAAAGCGTGTTTAACGTGCTTCAACGCGAAATGCGGCGTGTGGGCATCCATATGTCGTCTCGTTTCACGCCGGTTTTCAATTCGGCATACGTCGAGGCGATCGGCAATATTTTTCACCTTGACGCAGGGCCGCTTAGCGGCTGGATGTACAGGGTGAACGGCAATTTCCCGAACTTTGGCGCGTCGCGGTATCTGCTTGAGCCCGGCGACGTGATCGAGTGGGTTTATACCGTTGATTTAGGGCGCGATGTTGGCAACTATTTCGGCGGTTGGCAAAGGGACGAATAATTATGAACAAAGACACATTTTCGGGATTTCACCCGGCGGTAAATATGCTCTACTTCACTGCAATTATCGGATTTTCTATGTTCTTTATGCATCCGATAACGCTTGCGGTATCGCTCTTCTGCGCGTTCACATACTCTTTCTGCCTAAACGGCAAAAAAATGGTGCGCACAGGCCTGTTGTTTATGCTTCCGATGCTAATTATTACCGCAATTCTCAATCCGCTGTTTAACCACCGCGGTGCAACGATTTTAGCTTACTTTCCGAACGGAAATCCGCTGACCCTCGAATCCATTATGTTCGGCGTCGCAACGGCGATAATGCTTATCACCGTAATTTCGTGGTTCGCGTGTTTCAACAAAGTTATGACATCAGACAAATTTGTATATTTATTCGGGCGAATAATTCCCGCGTTGTCGTTGATTTTGTCGATGGCGCTGCGATTTGTTCCGCGATTCCGAGAACAAATTAAAATTGTTTCAAATGCACAAAAATGTATCGGTCGAGATGTATCAAATGGCAACATATTCCGCAAAATTCGGCACGGGCTGAAAATTCTGTCAATAATGACGACATGGGCGCTTGAAAACTCCATCGAAACAGCGGACAGCATGAAAGCCCGCGGCTATGGACTTCCCGGGCGGACGGCGTTCTCGATTTTCCGTTTCGACAAGCGCGATTTGTGGGCGCTCATATATATTCTCGCCTGCGTTGCAATCGTAATCACCGGAGCTGCAATTGGCGCATATCATTTCCGCTACTTCCCAACCATCCGAGGCGAATGGACATGCGGTGCAATCGTAGTATTCGCCGCATATTTCGCTCTCGCGGCGTTTCCGCTCATCGTAAACATCAAGGAGGATTTGACTTGGGCTCGTATCGAATCGAAAACCTAACATTCACATACCCGAACGGCGAGAGAGCCGCGCTTAACGATGTCAATCTGACCATTCCACAAGGCGAATTTGTTACGCTTTGCGGCCCGTCGGGTTGCGGCAAAACGACGTTGTTGCGGCATTTGAAGCCGTCAACCGCACCCCACGGCGTAAAGTCGGGCGAGATTTTCTTCGCTGACACTTTGTTGGGCGAACTATCCGCGCGCGACGCGGCGGCGAAAATCGGATTCGTGTTGCAATCGCCCGAAAACCAAATCGTAACCGACAAAGTGTGGCACGAGCTTGCGTTCGGGCTTGAAAGTTTGGGCGTGAAACAGGCGGAAATCCGCTTACGCGTCGCCGAAATGGCAAGCTTTTTCGGTATGCAAACGTGGTTTCACAAACCTGTCACCGAACTTTCGGGCGGGCAGAAGCAACTGCTCGCGCTCGCGTCAATTATGGCGCTTAATCCAACCGCGCTCATCCTTGATGAGCCGACAAGTCAGCTTGACCCAATCGCGGCAGGCGAATTTTTGGCGATTGTCGGTAAAATAAATCGAGAGTTAGGCGTAACCGTCATTCTCACCGAACATCGATTAGAGGAAGCATTCCCGCTTTCAACCCGCGCGATTGTAATGGATAACGGACAAATTATCGCCGACGGCTCGCCGCTTGAAGTCGGAAATTCGCTTAAAGGACAAAACCACGGAATGTTCCTGGCAATGCCTACGCCAATGCGGGTTTGGGCGGCTTGCAACGGCGACGGCGCTTGCCCTGTTACCGTCCGAGACGGGGCGGCATGGTTGAAGCAAAAAGCCCCCTTAGGCAAAGGGGGTGCCCCGCAGGGGCGGGGGATTGTCAAAATCGTCAATCCTCAGTCGGCAGAGCCGACAGCTCCTTTGCCAAAGGAGCCTTTAAAACCTGCAATAACCATTGACGACATATACTTCAAATACGAAAAAAATCTGCCCGACGTGGTGAAAGGCTTATCGCTAACCGCAAACTACGGTAAAATTACCGCAATCCTCGGCGGCAACGGAACGGGTAAAACCACAACACTATCGCTCATCGGCGGACTGCACAAACCATATCGCGGCAAAATCCACACCGCCGCGCAAGTTTACACGCTTCCGCAAAATCCGCAGTCACTTTTCGTCGCGAAAACAGTGCGCGAAGACTTGTTAGAGATATTATCCGAGCAAAAATTTCCGAAAGACGAAAAAATGCAACGACTTGCGGCTATGGTAAAACTTTGCCGCCTCGACGGATTACTTGACCGGCATCCGTACGATCTCTCGGGTGGCGAGCAGCAACGCGCCGCGCTTGCGAAAGTGTTGCTGTTGCAGCCTAAAATCCTGCTCCTCGACGAGCCGACAAAAGGACTTGACGCCGAATTCAAGCAAATATTCGCCGCGATCCTGCGCAAGCTGACAACCGCAGGCGTTGCGGTGATAATGGTCAGCCACGACGTCGAATTCTGCGCCGAATACGCCGACCGGTGTGCCCTCTTTTTCGACGGAAATATCGTCACCGAAAACACACCGCGCGAATTCTTTGGCGGAAACTCGTTCTATACAACCGCCGCAAACCGCATGGCGCGAAGCGTCCTGCCCGACGCGGTAACGGCGAACGATATTATCCTCACGCTCGGCGGCAAACTTCTGCCCGTGTTAGAGATTGGAGACTACAATCCTCCGGCGCCTAACGGCGACATCCCCTTTGACAAGGGGGACTTTAAGGCTCCTTTGGCAAAGGAGCTGTCAGCGAAGCTGACTGAGGATTGTCACAACAAAATCCAACCGCGCAACCTTTCAAAACGCACAATCATCGCGGCGATAATGATTCTTCTCACAATTCCGCTTACGATTTTCGTCGGAATTCACTTTTTCGGCGACCGCCGATTTTACTTTATTTCGATGCTAATTATGCTGCAAACCATGCTGCCGTTCGCGCTTGTGTTTGAAGGGCGAAAGCCGGAGGCGCGCGAACTCGTGATTATTGCCGTACTGTGCGCGCTTGCGGTCGCAGGACGCGCGGCATTCTTTATGTTGCCGCAATTCAAGCCGGTAATCGCGATTGTCATCATCGCCGGCGTCGCGTTCGGCGGCGAGGCAGGATTCTTGGTTGGCGCAATGACAATGTTTGTTAGCAATATGTACTTCGGGCAAGGTCCGCATACGCCGTGGCAAATGTTCGCAATGGGAATGATCGGCTTTCTCGCAGGCGCGCTGTTCCACAAGGGCATTCTAAGTCGTAAAACCATACCGCTTTGCATATTCGGCGCATTCGCGACGTTCATTATATACGGCGGAATTATGAATTCTTCAACCGTGCTGATGTTTCAGCCGCACCCCACAATCGAAATGTTTATTATGTCATATTTTTACGGTGCGCCCTTTGATATTATCCATGCGCTTGCAACCATGACGTTTCTGTTGCTTATCTCCCGCCCGATGCTTGAAAAACTGAATAGAATTAAGCTAAAGTATGGCTTGATTGAATAAGGACTGTGCCAAAAGTGGTTAGACCACAAAAAACGACGAATTTTTAAAATGATTTTTTTGTTGGCTTGCTTACGCAAGCCTTTGATTTTATTTGTTTTTTGTTTTTTGCGAAAACGTCGACTACCGTACTTTTGTACGCCTACGCTCCGTTTTCACAAAATCTAACCTACTTTTGGCACAGCCCGGCGGCGCATATCCTTTTTTATAATTTTTATAAAATTACAAAACATTTTAGCAGTTTAAATCGTATTACTTATGAAAGCGTAAATTACAGGAGGTGACGCAGGTGAAATCGTTACGATCGAACGAGGCAATAACCGAAATCTACAATAAATATGTTGAAACCGTTTACCGAATCGCGTTAATGATGTTAAAATCTCCGTCCGACGCGGAAGACGCGACCCAAACGGTGTTTATAAAACTAATGACGGCTGAAACGCAGCACAAAAGCGAGGAGCATATGAAAGCCTGGCTTATAGTGACAACGCAAAACACTTGCAAAGACGTGCTTAAAAGCCGATGGCACTCCTCAAGGGACGATTACGAAAACGTTGCTGAGCAAATATATTTCCCCGACGATTCTTTGAAAGATATTTGGAATAGAATTGCCGATTTGGATGAAAAATACAAAGTGCCCATTTATCTTCACTATTACGAGGGATACAAAACCGAGGAAATCGCGAAAATGCTGAATGAAAACCACGCGACCATTCGAACGCGGTTAAGAACGGCGAAAGCCAAATTGAAACTTATTATCGAAGAGGAGGGCGTCGATTATGACAGAGAAAAATATAATTGATTGTTTTGACAACGTTGTTCCAACAGATATTCAAAAACGAAAAATGCTAAATAACATACTTGAACAAGGAGGAAATTTATCCATGAAAAAAACACGAAGATTTACAGGAAGAGCAATCGCCGCAATCGTTGCCGCTGTTATATTAGTCGTCGGAGGCGCGGTTGCGACAATTCATTTTTGGACCGACGCGGAAGTGGCATACCAACTTATGCAGGGCGATGAAATCGTCGTAAACGGCGTGATAATCGACGCGCCCGCTCCGTATATTACGGCGGAGAACGATGAAAACTTCTTAGAAGCGGTAAACAACTACGGACTTTCAATGGTAATGGTTCCGCTTGAGCCGATTGTTGCAGAACTTGGAATCGGCGTTTCGGTTCCGCTGCCCACAGAGGCGGTTGTGCAAGACGGTTACACATTTGTTCCGCTCACTTTCATTCGCGACGAGCTGGATGTTTTGCAAGTTTATGTGTTTGAAGGGCAAGTTGTGATTGAAAACAGACCTGAATTCGTTATGATGTAATTCTCTCACCATTCCCATTTAATCGACATAGTATGTTGAAAGTACGAATTTCAACGAAAGGTGTCGGTTAAATGGGATTTTTTTTAAGCATTTGGGGCGCGCTTTTAATCGCGCTGGCAATATCAACGGACGCGTTCGCGGCAAGTTTCGCGTATGGCGGAAAAGGAATCAAAATACCATTCCGCTCGGTTTTGATTATCAACTTAGTATGCAGTAAAATGTTAGGAATATCGCTTCTCGCGGGAGAAATTATCAGACCGTATATGTCCGAAACGCTGACAACCGGAATTTCTTTCGCGATTTTGTTTATTTTAGGGATTTTCAAGCTGTTTGACGGAAATACTAATCCTAAAAATCATGATAAAGATAATTCCAAAGTAATTTCGGCGGCGGAAGCCGTGTCCCTCTCGGTCGCTTTATCCTTAGACGGACTTGCGGTCGGGCTTGGCGTCGCAATGGGAAGCGCGAATATATTAGCGGTGATTTTATGCACGTTCACCGTCGGCGTCGGCGCGGTTATGCTCGGCTGCCGCCTTGGCAACAAAATCGCCGGCAAAATCAACGTATCATGGCTTAGCGGCGTGATTTTGATCGGGCTGGCGTTTGTGAATTTGCTTTAAATTGCGCCTACGGCGCATGGTTTTTAGGGCTTTGCCCTAAAAACCCATTATTCGGATCCATCCCGAGAGCGCGTGTCCTGCCGGACGGGCGGTAAGGGCTCTGCCCTTACCAATCCCTGTCGCCTATGGTCGCAAACGCCAAAAAGCGACGATTTGCGCCAAAGCCGGCGACGATAAAAGCATTGGTTAGCGAGCCGCGTTCGCGGAAAGAATAGCGAGATGTAGTACTGAGCTCGTTCAAGACCGACCCGCGCCTAAAAGCGCGAGATATTATTTGCCTAGGGTGCTATGATTGCACTAACTTTCGCCCGTGGTTCCGCTAGCGTGGTACCCGCCCGACGCTTTTTGTCGGGGAGGGTCGCGGCGGGGAGGGCGATGGTTTTGATCAAACTTTTGACACGCAAAAGTTTGCTGGATTGGCAAGGACCGGTCCTTGCCGCGCCGCGCGCGCCCGCGCAACGCCTGCAGCCACTGCGGCAAAAATGTCCGCTCGTTACGGCGCAAAAAAAGCTTGCTTTTTGTAATTCGATGTGATATACTTACTGAAAATGCTATTAAAAATACTATTATTTGGAGGGAAATTAGCATGGATGATAACATGAATTACAACAACGAGCAAAATTCCGGCGAAACGATTGAACCCACTCCCGAGAATACGTTCGAGCAAACGCCTGACAACGTGGTTGAGCAAGCTCCGGAAGTTCAGTACGAACAACCGCAAGCGGAATATCAGCCGGAGTATCAACCTCAGCAATATCAGTCTAATCAACAATATCAACCACCGTACCAGCCGCAATCACCGGCACAACCGGGGAATTATTCGACTGCTATCTTGGTGCTTGGAATTGTTTCGATCGGACTTTTTTGGATTTACGGAATTTTGGGGTTGGCGGCAGGGATAGTCGGACTTGTTTTAGCGAACAAACAAAAGCAACTTGGTCCTCTTGACAGCAGGGCAAACGCAGGTTTTATATGCTCTATTATCGGGATGATCTTGTCAGGCTTGTACTTTGTTATTTGCATACCAATCATGTGCGTGGCATGTACGGCGGCGACAACATCACCGTTCTTCTGGTAAAATTCGCAAGTCAATAATAATTTGGCAAATACAAAACAAATGCAAAATTAAGGAGAATTTCAAACATGGATCAACAACAGTATCAACCGGATCAACAACAACCGCCGCAACAGCCGTATCAGCAACCGCCGTCAGGCTCAATGCCCGGCAGAAGCGCGGCTATCGCGGCTTTAGTATTAGGGATTGTGGCTTTAGTGTTCGCATGGTTTCTTCCGGTTGTAGGATTAATAGCAGGCGGAGTAGGACTTGTTATGGCAATCATCGCTAAAGGTCAAGGCGCGACAGGTGGATTGGCGATTGCCGGATTGGTTTGCTCGATCATCGGTATTGCTTGTTCCGCAATTATGTTTATTGCTTGTATGTGTGTATTGTGTGCGATAGACCAAGGGTTGCGAACCATTCCAATGTGGTAGGCGGTAAATTATGTTTCCATTTATAAATATACCTTTTCTTCCCCGCCCGCTTTCGGTTTACGCGCTTTTAGGGATTTTAGGAATCGTGGTTGCGACATACGTCGCCGGATTCCGAGCAAAACGATATGATTTAACGCGCAGCGATACGGTTTACATCGCCGCATTCGCTTCGGTCGGATTGCTTATCGGCTCGATGATTTTGTTCGCGATTACGCAAATTCCGAACATGTGGGCAAACCGAGAAATGATAAGCACCGATTTTCTAGGGTTTGTTACGCAACATTTCGGCGGTTTGGTGTTTTACGGCGGTTTGTTCGGCGCTTTTATAGCCGTGTATATGTACGCAAAGCGCATGAAAGTGCCTATTCAAAACATTTTGGCGCTTACCATTCCCGTATTTCCGTTGGGTCACGCGATTATGCGAGTCGGCTGTTATATGGCGGGTTGCTGCTTCGGAATGGAACACGCGCCGCCATTCGGGATTCCCGCATGGTTGCTTGGTAATCCAAACGGCATACGATTACCGGTTCAGCTGTATGAAACGGTTGTGAATTTGATTATCTTCGCCGTGATTTGGCTATTTTCGAAAAAAGAAAGAGATTGGAAATCCATCGCGTGTTTGTACGGTTTGATGTACGCCGTTGCGCGGTTTTGGCTGGAATTCTTGCGTGGCGATTTGGCACGCGGAATCTGGGGCGGATTATCAACTTCTCAAATTATCAGCATAGCCGTCATCGCTTTATGCGTTTTCGGACTTATTTATCGAAAACCGGCAAAGCCGACAGAAAATTAAACTTGAGAAAACAAACAAAACCCGCTAACTATTGAAGTTAGCGGGTTTTAACTTGGATGCACCACCCGGATTAGTACAAGTTAATGCAAGGTACTACTACTATACCCTTTTTAGAGTTTTTTCAACACAAAAACTCGCAAACCCAATAAAATCAAATATCGAATTTCAAACCGAAAAGCATAGACAAAGCATAGACATCTTAAAAATTTAAAGTTCATAATAAACTTCGGGACATCTCCCCCAACACAGAACAAAAAAAATCAATAAAATTTCAGTTGCAATAAAATCACTTTATTTTCTTAGCAGATTTCTAAACTTTAACATTTTATATCATTTTTTCTATTTCTCATTTTCACTTGTGATCTACACCAAAGATTAATATTTATCACTCTTTCTCATATTTTTTGTTGAATTATGTCAAAACATAGATTGCAATGTAAAAAAATGTAAAAATACATTTATATTTGGGAGGTCTACATGATTACTAACGACAAATCGGTTTGCCAGCATTGCGATGGCAGATTAATACATTACGACAGCGTTAAAAGAATTGTGCGTACGAAAGTGAGAAAAACAAAGGGATTTCTTATGAGCGTTTGAAAATTAGGTTTGATATTCCACGCTGCCGTGATACTTACTATGAATTGTACAGACGATTTTTTGGTTGTTACATAACAAGCGACAATAAGTGCGCGCGAAAATCACAACTGCTATTATGAGTAACTTTGTGTAACACTAAGTGATTTGCAAGCGATAAAATATGTTTTAAACATTTGCTTGCATTTTTATTTTTGCAAGAGGTTTTTACAAAAAAATTTTATTATGTGAAATATGTGAAAATTGTGTAATTCCCCCAAAACTTATTGACGATTTTTGTGGAGTTATGTATAATTATGTATATTATCATAAAAATGTCACTAGAGCTGACGACGCTGGAACATCGTTAACTCCACAAACGGTAGACCCACTTAGATGCACTACCATCTGCTGTGACTTTATTATTGTATCCTCAAAAGGATGGTATTATAAAGAATATTTCGCGAAAGCATCAAAATGTGGTTAGCCACTACGTTTTGATGCTTTTTTGTATTTATAAATTTTAGGAAAAATATATAAGAACAATTAGACAGGAGGCGATTCCGGTGCGGTAGATAGAAGTAGTATATGTGGAGGAAAAACAAAACAATCACGAAAAATTTGAGAGGAGAAGGTGAAAAGTATGAGAAATAAGAAAATTTTAAGTTTGGTATTAGCAATTGTAATGGTATTTACACTGTCAACGATTATTTTGGCAACAGGAGTTGAAGAAATTGACGGAATAATTGAAGAAAATTATGTTGTTGATGAGATTATGATTGATGAAGATGTAGCAACTGATAGCGGACTCACGGAAAGTCCGAGCTTAATTGAAATAGAATCGGATATGGAATATATTGAGATAAATGCATACTCGTCATATATAGGAAGACTTTTTCCGACTCTTTTCCCAGATAGAAGATTAGCGCAAGAAATAGCGAGAGAAATAGCGCGGATATTTGGTGGAAATCCGAATGATTATACTCGTGAGGTAACGCAATCGCAGTTAAATGAGATAGAGTCACTTTATATAGTAGGCGGCTCGCCATTAATTAATAGTTTGGAAGGTATGCAACGACTTGAAAATATAGCTAGTTTTACTGCGACCAACCAAAACATCAGCTCTATTACGCCGTTGCTAAGACTGCCGTTGATATCGATAAATCTAAGTGGCAATCGAATTGCCGGTATGGACGCTTTATTGGTGTCACCAAGATTGGAAAAATTAGATTTAAGTAACAATAATATCGTAAATATTATTAGTCCCCTAAATCTTCACTTATTGCCGCGTTTGACTCACCTTAAATCTCTCTCTCTGAACGGCAATAGAATCAGCAATAGTTTTCCATTGTTTCAGTTCTCGTGGTTGGAACATTTGGATATATCAAATAATATGATTAGCGGTTTCGATTGGCTATCTAACTTCACAAATTTAGAACGATTAGGTTTGTCTAACAGCGGGATTAGTAATGTTGAAGCGTTGTCAGGGTTGACGAATTTGCGGGAATTGGATTTAAGAAATAATAGAATAAGCGATATATCTGTATTGCCGAACGTTCCTTGGCAGATGTTGCTTTTATGCTATAATCAAATTAATGACATTTCATCATTATCAAATTATTTAATATTAGATTCTTTTGCCGCAGCTAATCAAGAAGTCACTCAAAGGGTATACTTTTCAAACAACTTTGCAGCTCAAAATATTGTTCGTAATATTAATGGAAGCTTTATTGAACCTTATAGAAGTTCACATCCACATCATTACAATCAGGCAACAGGTAGAATAACTTGGAATGTGCCGCCGAACACGCACAATATTACATATTCTTGGAGTTATGATTTTGGACATCCGTCAAATCGGTTCAGCGGTACGGTGACGGTATTGATTGAAGACTTTAGTTTAGAGCCTTCATACGACCTATTCGTGCGTGATGATATAGGAATTCAAAATGATCAACAAATAGTCCCCGGCAGAAACGGACTAAATTGGTTCGGTCAAAATAATTGGCAGTTAGCAATCGGTCAAGTTGCTCATGCAGTTGTCGTAGACGGAGCATATCACGAATCATATATACGATTTGATTTGCCCGAAGACCCAGTAGAACGAGATGCGATTATCACCTCAATAATGAATGCTACCGGTAGAGACGACAATAGAGTAATTTTTAATCTGTTTGTAGCGCAACTACAAGGAATTGCGCCAACACGCGAGATTGACTTACATTTGTTGCCTGCATATAGGGTTGGGCGCATACATACTAATTATACGAGCCGAATGTCGGCCCCAGGCACTTGGATGAGCTTTTATGATGCGCATAATGCTAGGATTACTGCGCGGCGTGATTTCAGATATTATGAAACCCAACCGACCGCGGTTTCTCAAAGAATTATTGAGTTTGGACCATTCCCAAATGTAAATTTTAATAGATATGTAAGTTTTGACCTAACTAGTGCCCTGCAGGAATATTTTAGAGAAAATCCTAACGCGGAAAGTTTCGGGTTTGTACTGTCGATTTTACGCGGAAATGGACTTGTTGTCGCGCATTCGTCAAGGGGCGATAATCCACCACACATTATCATTCCTGCAAATGGGCAACAGCGTATAGTTCCGACTGAAGATATTTTCCCTGATTATGATTTGTTTGTGCGTCATGACAGGGGTTCTTGGCAGCAAACAAGACCTAATTTTAGATGGGACGGCGGTTATCGATGGCATGGTTTTGAAAATTCACAGTTGCAAATGGGCGAAGTTAACGGTGCATATCGTGAGACACTTGTGCGTTTTGATAATTTGACTGACAAACAAATAGACGCAATCATTAATGCAAACGGCGAAGGAAATGACCGAGCTGTGTTTGGGTTGTATGTAGACTATATATTCCGTGGCGGCCAAGCATTGCGAACACGGCAAATTGCGCTCTATTTGTTGCCGCCTGATAAGTTTGAAAGCATAAATACAAACTATGCTCCGTGGCAAATTCAAAATCCGAATGCTTCAAATTGGAGTTTTGAGCGAACGACAAGTTCACGTGATTATTGGATGAGTTTTCTTGATGCCTTTGACGCACAAATTTGCGTACGAAATTCTTTGCGAAACAATAACAACATTCCGATTGTGCTGTCTGAAATAATATATATGGATTACCTTGGAACTACTCCGGGGTCTGTCGGACACGCTAATACAGCGGTGAACAGGTTTGTTGAATTTGATTTAACCGATGTGTTGCGGGATTATTTTGAAAACAACCCCGGTGTGAATGGTTTCGGATTCGTTTTAGCGCCCGCGCAAGGCGGAAACAATCTTATCGGCGCGAGGTCCACGAGACCTAGGAATAATCCTTATAGCCCGAGGTTGACGGTGCCGGTGAATGAGTCAAATCAAAATTTTGTAGATACATGGTATAAATATATTGGCGTGAGTGCAGATGATATTGTAAATGTTCCGATTCTTGTAAGAAATGCACGAAATTTAAGAAATGTTGATTTCTCTGTAGTCTTTGACCCTAACGACTTTGAACTTGTTGATGCCCACAAAAATGCCGAAGATGTACAAAATGTAAGAATACATAACGATAGGGTAATTTTCCAAAGCAGAAGAACTATCTCAGCAGGGCAAACTTGGTCGGGAACTGTTAATACAGTACGACTTAGAGCAATAAGAAGCGGTCGCTTAAATGTACAAATGATAGTTGAACGCTAAAAGTCTTAACAGACGTGTAGAAAAAAATAAATTAAAAGGAGTATAAGATATGAAAAGAATTTTAACATTCTCAATAGCAATATTTGTTTTATTTAGTGGTTTTTCGGTATATGCAAATTATGCTCGTCTGGATTTGATAGCCGAATACGAATACTTAGAAATCCCTGAATTTGTGCCTGTATTCACACCAGAGTTTTCTGCCGAAATAAATGAAATTACAATAGAACATAGCCGAGGCAACTATTTTTCATCAATAATAATGACTATCGACGATAATCGCGCTGTAATCGACGGTAGAGAAATAATAATGGATGCCGCGCCGGAAATTATAGATGGCGAAATTATTTTACCAATAGAGGAAATGGCAAAAATTATTGGTGATGAGGAATTTATTTCAAACAATATGATTGCGGGGCGCTCTAATAGGATGTCATTACGTGAAATGGATGACACACTGTTGAGAACGCTCAATCTAAATGACGGCAGAATCCTTATTATAAGACCCTATCAAACAAGACAAGTTCTTTTACAAATGTACATTGAATATGAACTTACCGAAACATATGGTGCAATTGCGATTGCAAATAACGGAAATGGGTTTTACTTTTTGCAATACGAAACCGAAATCGACACTCGCTTGGCAATACAATTATTGAACGAAAATCCAAACGTTAGATATGCCGAGTCAAATGGCGTAGTCACTTTGCCCACTCCTGCATTGAATATAATCGTTGATACGGATGAGGAAACAGACGAAAACTTGATTGCTCCTGCTAACAGTAATATAGGGGCTGTATACAGACCCGCTTTTAGAGAATTAGATGGAAGGAGAGCGTGGGGTTCAAATCGTATCGGTTCGGATGATTTTATAAGGTTTTTGGATAGCCGTGGTCGGTTAACACCTAGTAATCGTGTGTATGTTGCGGTGCTGGATACCGGTATTAACAGAAATCATAATTTTTTTCACATATACAGACCACAAAACAGGATTCATCACATAGGAACATCTTTTGATGACAACCATCAATTAACAGATGGTGCGCCCGGGTCAAACGGTCATAGTCACGGAACGCACGTTGCCGGAACTGTTGTTGATAATACACCTGAAAATGTTGGTATCATTTCAGTAAGAGTAATTGGTAATCATGGCGCTACGCCTACTGGTACGCATGCTACTGTTGCTATGGGTATTGACTCAGCTATAAGTTTTAGAGGTGGATTACATAATCTCAATGTTCGAGTAATTAACATGAGTCTTGGTGGTTTTGCAGGATTTGGCTGTATAAATACAATGCAAGAAGCCGTTTACCGAGCAACCGCTCAAGGTATAACTGTTGTTGCAGGTGCCGGCAACGATAGAATAAATATTGATGAACCTAATTTGGGAGACGGCGGAGAATGGCTACAATTTATTCCCGCAACTTTATATGATGTAATTACAGTTGCCGCAAGTAGCAATATGCAAAGATTTATTGGAGGCAGTTTAGATGACCCGTGGAAACAGAATGAAATTGACCCTGATGATGGAAGTGTGCTTAGAATAGGAACTAATTTTGGTGACAGTCCTAACTTTTGGTGGTCTAGAGTTGACGTTTCTGCTCCGGGAGAAAATATTTTAAGCACAACTGCAACGGCCGGAACTTGGTCTTGGAATAATCGATTTAATTTTCTCATTCCAACTCCAACTATGACGGGATTAACGGAAATTTGGGCAGGCACATCTATGGCGGCTCCTCATGTTTCGGCGGCGGTTGCCATGATTAAATTGGATAATCCAGGAATTACGCCGCAACAAGCAAGGCGAATTATACGAGCCTCTGTTGATGTTCCTAACGGCTGGAATACTTTTTGTAATAGTAGGATATCAGACCCGGCAAACCGAATCCCCGGGGTAGGTTACTTAGATATGCATTTCGGCACAGGCGTGCTTAATTTAAGGCGGTATATTGAATTTGCCCCAGAAATAATTGTAAATACACCTCATTTATCATTTGACGGAGAATATTTTCATCTTGGCACGGTTGAATTTACAAAGAGAGCAATGCATTTTGAAAGAGTGAACGTGCTCTTATTTATAGACATATACACCCCTTCCGGTGTAATAATGGGAGATCCTATACACGAATCGATGTCTCGTTCAAGCACTCCCATATTAAATACTTCAATATCATTTAGACCGGACGAATATGTAGTGGTTTATATGTTTACACAATTGCCAAATGGTACATTTGGCAATCTTGTGAGAACTGTTATTAGACCTTCCGCATTTACATTTTAATTAAAAAAAGTGTTGATTTTTCCAAACATTAGTATATAATAATTTAAAAAGGGATGTATTGTTATGAATATAAAAAAATATTATGTATGATACTGATGATAGCGTTATTGCCTATGTTTGGCATCATGACGAGCGCAATCAACACTAGCGAGGAAGCGGATATAACTCACCTTGTGAATGAAATTCAGTCTTTTGGCAACTGGCGACTAAATACTTCAAGACATTATTGGGAATTGGACACTTTGAACATAGTGAGGCTTATTAACGGTGGTTCCGGATTGAAAATTACATCCGTCTCTGATGCGGAAAGTCATTTTCAAGACATGGGACGAGGGCGGCAATCTCCTTTCCCATACGATGAAACTTTCTTTGAAGATAACTTTTTGCTTGTTTTAGTGAGTGTAGGAAATTGGGAAATCAATTCAATTCGTGATTTTGGTAATATCGTGGATTTTGAAATGTTTGGCACGTACAGCATCTTTTCACAGATTGGCTCTGTATCCCCTACTGTTTCGCACCCCGTTCCTGATATGAGTTTTGAAATACCAAGAACTTTTTTGGATAGAGAATTTTCACTAACGATATATGCAGAAATAACACGTTTTGACAGGGATGGAAATATAGCAGAAGAATGGGTTTCGCGAAACGGCGAGAGGGTAGATAGCCTTCCTGGTAGACCCGCCCCGCCTGTGGGGACACAGCCACAACCCGAACCACAGCCGCCTGTAAATGTGCCGCCTCAACAGCCTAATTCACCGCAAGACAGTAATGTGGACGAAACAATTTCGCCTCAGGCTGACGAGGAAGATTTATCGGATGATTATCAGGGAATCCGCGTTTTTATCGATGGTGAAAGATTGAAGTTTTATGTTCTGCCGACGATCACCAACGATAGAACACTTGTACCATTCCGTGCGATATTCGAGGCGTTGGATATGGCAATTGAGTGGGATAGTGACACGCGAACGGCGATAGGCGAGAGCGAAGAAGTTAGAATCGAACTTCCTATTGATAGCGCGACGGCTTACGTCAACGGCGAAGCTGTAACGCTTGATGTTCCGGCAATGTTGCATAATGAACGGACGATGGTTCCGCTTCGATTTATCGCCGAAGCGACCGGCGCGGACGTTGAGTGGGACGAAGATACTCAAACGGTGTTGATAAGTACTGATTAGTATTGACGAAGCCTCACAAACATGATAAAATGTTTGTGAGGCTTTATCATATAAGGAGCGTGAATTAAAATGAAAAAAATATTATTT
>WRAG01000039.1 GCA_009780345.1 Oscillospiraceae bacterium | reverse complement strand
CGACGGTTTCGTAGCCGTCTGCGTTAGGTTCTTCGTATACAGGCAACCCAAATACCGGTAGCGCACTAACTAACATCGCAACTACCAGCAGCAGCATCGTTATTCTTTTCCTCTGCTTCCTTATCCTTTCTCCTAACCTTTTCCCCTTCTCCATCTGCATATCATACACCTTTCCTTTTTCTAATAAATTTGTTATATATTTGAACTTTCACAGTCCCTTGCCGTGAAAGAAGTTTCCTTTTTACAACCGCGCGAACCAAGCGGCTATATCTTCGTCCGATTTTTGCAGTCTTTCCTCGGTTATCTCGTATAAAACCCGAAATTCACCGTCCAAACTTTCGGTATAGCCGAGATAGATGAATCGCTCAGGCTCTTCGAGATAGAAAAGCATTCGATTTCCTCGCTCGGTTGACCGCGAACTGCTCACAAGCGTAAATCCAAACTCGTAAGTAAAATCGATAAACTCAGACCTGTTAGTGATTGTCGGTATAAGCGCCGCAATGTCAAAAGCGTCCGATTCTTCGTATTCCGCAACAATCGGCGGCGGATTAATAAAATTATCATTCACATAAAGCCCGAGATATACGGTTCCCGCTATAATCGCCGCGCAAGTTATGCCGATTGCTACATTTACGACTGTGCTTGATGTTGTGGCGGTTGTGGTTGCGGTGGTTGCCGCGCTTTCCGTTGCGGCGACTGTTGTGGTAGCGGCTGCGACCGTTTCGACCGCTCCGCAAACTCCCTGCCAGATAAGCGCGCCGGCTTCCGCGGGGGCAACGGCGTTGGCTTCTTCCAACAAAATTCTCGTAATAATGGGGATTGGCAAGATTGCCATAGTTTTATCCAACGCTCCCTTCTCAATAAGGGTTTCGGCGCGCTCTCGCAAAGATTTCCGCGCTTTAACCAAGCGATTTTGCACGGCGCCAACTCCGCTATCCGTAATTTCCGCGATTTCCTTCATCGACAAATTCTCAAAATAAAAAAGCAATATCGCCTCACGCTGTTTTTCAGGCAATTCTCCTATTATTTTAGCTATTTCAGACCTTATATCTTCTCTTTCATACGCCTCACTCGGTAGGAACTCCACTTTTTCTTCCTCCATAGATTCGTAATCGTCAAGTTCGTCCGCTTCGTCGCGCGACTTCTTCCTGCGAAAGTTCAAGCAAACATAGTTAATGGTCGTATGCATAAATTTATTGAATGCGTTCGGCGCACGCAAAGTATCAATTATTTTATGCAGTTCAATAAAAACCATTTGTGTTGCGTCATGCGTGTCCTGTTCATTTTCAAGCATTTTATAGCAACGATAATAAACTGTACGCCAAGTTGCATTGTACAGCTCTTCAAAATAACTTTTTTTGTCTCCTTGAACCTTGCTTACCAATGCTGCCATTTCTGTGTTTTTCATAAGCACCTCACACTTAAATTTTCTTCATAGTGTTTTTGCTCACATAATACAAGTGTCGCAAAATCTAAAAAGCATAGCTAAATTTTAAAAAATTTTTAATTTTAATTTTTTAGTTATATTTTGTCTTATTGTACACATCTAATTAAAACGCTGAAAAACACTTGTTCCACATCCTTTTTCAATTATTTATAAATTCTTCTTATATAATATCATAATAACATTTTATTGTCAATAATAAATAATTATTGACGTAATAAGTTTTCTTTGTTATAATAGTCCAAAGGAGGGGTTATATGAAAAATTTGCGTAAACTTCGAGAAGAACAAAAAATAAGTCAAAAAAAATTAGCAGACAATCTCGGTTTGGCACAACCACAGATACACGGGTACGAAACCGGCGCATACGAGCCGGAAATTGCAATGCTTAAAGAATTCGCGAATTTTTTCCAAACTTCTATCGACTATATTGTAGGCCACATCGATATTAAGCAAAGGATTGAACACACAGAAGGGTTCGCCTTAAACAAAACCGAAGCCGCATTGATTGAAAAATATAGAAAATTAAACAATAACGCGCAAAACGGTATAATGAACATGATTGATACTTTATTAGAAAACGCGAAGTAACCTTTCGAATTATACTATATTTTTCGGCATATTTATAGTGTAAAAATGTTGGGAAAACATATAATTTTTGGGATTTGAAATTTTTTGTTGAAAATAGATAAAAATCGTGTTATAATGCGAATTTAGGAAAGGAGGCTTGACGATGGTTAAACTCAAAAACATACTATCGTTGGTTGTGATAACAGCTTTATTATTGTTGCCTATGTCAACTATAAGCGTGAGCGCGGAAACCGGCGGCAACGATTCTATTATAGCTACGGAAGACTCAATCACCATTCAATCAGAGTCAAACTTCGACACAAACGAAAATATCAACAATAACAAAGTCATTGACACTAATAATTCGAACAACGAACCTGATGTTTCAGAAAACAAAACAAGCGAATTGAATAATAGCAACGATAAACTGAATGAAACAAACAACTATGAAGATATTGACGCTTTAGACGGTCCCGGCGACTTTTTTAATCGCGGAACCATCACATACAACCTAACAGGCGGAATCGGCGGTCCTATTCCAAACCCCGAGTTTGCATTGGTAGGCTTCGACAGACCGTTAAGCGATACAGAACCGACACATGACCCCGTTGATTTGAACGGCGAAATGGCAGATGTAATTTTTATCGGTTGGAGCTTGACCGAACCAAGTGATATATTAACAGCAGACGATGAACTACCTCAGTTGGTAACATATGTAACAGTAATATTAAACGAAAATGTGACTGTATATGCGGTTTGGATGTTTGATATCACTTTCCCTTTGACGCATGATATAACATTTAACCTAAACGGCGGAAATGTTGCGGGTGACACAAACGCAATCGTCGTTTCAATTATAGAAAACGCAGCAATAGGCGCCGCAGTTCCCGCGCCTGTTCGAACAAATCATAGATTTAACGGTTGGCAGGAAAACGGTGAAGGTCCGATATTAAGCACGGATTATGTTACAACGCTAACTGTTGACCAATCCCGAACATTTATAGCTTCATGGCGGCGATTAAACACCGGGGGCGGCGGTTGGATTCCAATTTCACCTCCAATTCCCGAAGAACCGGAAGTAGAACCGGGATTGCAGGAAGCAGAACCAAAATTGCCGGAAGAGATTCCAATAGAAGAAGCACCGATAGAAGAATTTATCCCCGAAGAAGTTCCGGCTATTGAAGAACTGCCTCCTCAAGAAGATCCTCCTATTGAGGAATTACCCGAAGATGAATATCCGCCTTATGAACCATACGAGCCGGCAGAGGAAGTTCCTACAATCGAACCGGAAACCGAAGAAGAGTATATAGTAACAGAACTTCCACAAATTATTGAAGAACCGACGGCGAGCGAAGAAGATGTGGAAGCAACTCAGCCTATTGTTGAATTTACTTTAACCGATGTCGGCAATCCGGTTGCCGGAAACGTAAGGCGTTTCAAAATAATTAACACTTCGTCGCCCGGGTTGCAATTCTTATCCGGCACAATTCCGGCGTTTACGAACGGCAACGGAATTTTCTATACCGTCAGATACCTGACTAATTTGAATAATTCACCTCGCATTATGGCAAGCAACGTGCCTGCAGACAGACCGTTTTCACTCTTGCCGCCGCAGTTAATGAACGGTGAGATTGTTACAGAAATAATTATTGAGTTTGATATGATTCCTGCCGGATTTAGAATGGGCAATACAATTGTATATAGATTTATAGTCTTAAATGAAAATAACATTGTAAGCCATTGGGATATTACATCCGGCGAAGCAAATAAGGTGAATTTTTTCATAAGCGCTATATTGCATAACATAGATAGATTTTCAAACCATGGAAACTTGTACGATGACGCATCTTGGGCAAAATTGCAGTCTACTATTGAATATGTGCAAGCAATTATAAGCAACCCGAATTCCACATTAGAAGAAATTGAGGAGGCTTATTTCTTATTACAACAAGCAATCAGCAACTTGACCCCGCTTATAACCTTAACGGAAGATGAATCCACGCCTTTGGCTCTTGGCGGACTATTGTTCACGCTTTTTGTTCTTATATTGGTTATAGGACTAATTGTTTTATTGCTAAAATTGTTAAAATATAAGAAACGAATTTTAATAGGTTCGCCCGCTTAATAATAATTCGAAGCACGATGATTTTATTTAATTTTTAGTAGACAAATACTTCAATATATGTGATAATGGATATATTATCATGTATATTGGAGTATATTTTTTATGAAAACAAAATCAGTATTCGTCTGCAACGAGTGCGGAACCGAATCAATAAAATGGATGGGAAAATGCCCGGGTTGCAGCGCGTGGAACACTATGGTCGAAGAGGTCATCCAGTCAGCCGCCTCTACTTCCCGCGGAATTAGCGCGGGTAACGCCGGAGCGAATTTTTCGTCCTCGCCTAAAAAATTATCCGAAATTGACGCAACCGAAGAAGAGCGAATTATGACAGGAATGGGAGAACTTGACCGCGTCTTAGGCGGCGGAATCGTTCGCGGCTCGCTTGTTTTGGTCGGCGGCGACCCGGGAATCGGAAAATCCACCATACTTCTTCAAATCAGCGAATATTTGGGCAAAAATAAGTCTGTGCTTTACGTATCGGGCGAGGAATCGCAAAAGCAGATAAAAATGCGCGCGGAGCGACTTTCCATTACCACCGAAAATTTAAAATTGCTATCCGAGACAAATATGGACGCGATTGTGCAGACGGTTGACCGCGAATCGCCTGATATACTTATTGTTGACTCGGTTCAAACGATGTTTAACCCGAACGTTTCATCTCTTCCCGGGAACGTCACTCAAATTCGGGAAGTTACCGTGACACTTATGAAAATTGCTAAAGAGCGCGGCATTTCGGTGTTCCTGGTCGGGCACGTAACCAAAGAGGGCGCGCTTGCAGGTCCGAAAGTGTTAGAGCATATCGTTGACTGCGTGCTGTATTTCGAGGGAGAGAAGCAGCTTGCGTACCGCATTATCCGCGCGGTGAAGAATCGTTTCGGCTCGACCAACGAAATCGGAATGTTTGAGATGTCCGAGCGGGGATTGATTGAAGTGAAAAATCCGTCCGAAATGTTGCTGTCCGGTCGGCCCGCTAACGTTTCGGGGTCTTGCGTAATTTGCACAATGGAGGGAACCCGCCCGATTATGGCGGAAATTCAGGCACTTCTCGCGCCCACAAACTTCGGAAATCCGCGCAGAATGTCGACGGGACTTGATAACAACCGCGCAGTACTACTTATGGCAGTGCTTGAACGGCGTGTCGGGTTGCAATTATCGTCGTTTGACGCTTACATAAACGTTGTCGGCGGGCTTAGAATCACCGAGCCTGCGATTGATTTGGGGGTTATGCTTGCCATCGCGTCGGGATTTCGAAATATTCCGATTCCGGGCAATGTTGTCGCGGTTGGAGAAGTTGGCTTGACCGGTGAGCTTCGCGCTTGCTCGTTTTTAGAGGGAAGAATCGCCGAGGCGGAAAAATTAGGGTTTGAAAAGATTATTTTGCCGGCAAGTAGCGCGAAGAAGCTTAAACCATCGAAAAAGATTGAGGTCGTTCCTGTTTGGAACGTTAGAGAGGCGATAGAGAAGGTTTTGTAATGCGCCTTGCAGGCACGAGCTCAAGGCACGATGTGCCTTAGATCAATTGCGCGAGCGCGCGCGGCGCGACAAGGACCAGTCCTTGTCAATCCAGCAAACTTTTGCGCGACAAAAGTTTAATCAAAACCGTCGCCCTCCCCGCCGCGACCCACGCAAAAAACGCGCGGGTGCCCGCTGGCGGAACCACGGGCGAAAGTCACTACAATCAACGCACCCTAACCAAAAAACATCTCGCGCTTTTAGGCGCGGGTCGCTCTCGAACGATAGCAGTGATAAATCTCGCTAGTCTTTCCGCGAATGCGGCTATCTGTGTTTTTCTGTCGCCGGCTTTGGTGCAAATCGCGCTTTTTGCGTTTGCGTCCATAGGCGACCGGGATTGGTAAGGGCAGAGCCCTTGCCGCCCGTCCGGCAGGACATAAGCTCGCGCCCGCAGGCGCAAAAAAGGCTACGGAGTCTTGCCCTAATAAATAATTTTCCTGAAAGGAATGAAAAATATAAAAACCACCGCAATTATCCCCGCCGCAGGGAACGGCACACGAATGGGGCGAACCGAATCAAAATTATTCTTAATGCTCGGCGATATGCCTGTACTGGCGCATACGTTGCGCGCGTTTGAGCGCGCCGAAAACGTGGACGAAATCATTATCGCCGCACGCGAGGAAGATATTTTGCTGATTTGGGATATGGTTTCGGAATTCCAAATCCCAAAAGTGAGCAAAATTATCAACGGCGGCGCAAACCGCACCGAATCGGTGTATGCGGCGCTTCGTGAAGTGTCAGACGATACGAAATTAGTCGCAATCCATGACGGCGCGAGACCGTTGATAAAACCGAAGTTAATCGATTTTGCAATCGCTGAGGCGGCTCGCAAAAACGCGGTAACGTTGGGCGTCAAAGTGAAGGATACCATCAAGCGGGTCGGCGCTAACGGCGTTATCGCCGAAACGTTGGAGCGGGATAGTTTGTACCACATCCAAACGCCGCAGGTTTTTCGCACGGATATAATTTTTAAAGCGTATGAAACTGCGATAAACAGAGGTTTAGACTACACCGACGATTGCGGATTAGTTGAAGATTTAGGGGTTGCCGTGCATATAATTGAGGGAGATTATAAAAATATCAAAATTACCACGGCGGAAGATCTAATTATCGCGGAGGGGTTGTTGTAGTTGAAAGTTGTTATAGTTAATAAACAGGAATTCAAATAAAAGATAAAATATACTTAACCAAAACTATTTCCGAAAGGGTGTAATATATGCGAATAGGATTCGGATATGATGTTCATTCGTTAGTCAATGGGCGGAAATTGATACTTGGCGGTGTGGAAATTCCGCATACAACGGGACTTTTGGGACATTCTGACGCCGATGTGCTGATTCACGCGGTGATGGACGCGCTACTCGGCGCGGCGGCGGTGGGAGATATCGGAAAACACTTTCCCGATAACTATGAAGAACTCAAAAACATCGAAAGCCGCAAACTTTTGCGTTCGACCGCCAAAATTATCGCAAACGCGGGATATTCGGTCGGCAATATAGATTGCACAATCTGCGCCGAGGCGCCGAAACTCGCGCCGTATATCGCGCAAATGCGGCAAAACATCGCGGACGATTTGAAAATCGACGTAAATTGCGTAAGTGTTAAGGCTACAACCACCGAGGGGCTTGGACTTATCGGACGCGGCGAGGGGATTTCGGCGTATGCCGTATGTTTGTTAAATAATACTTGACAAAGTTGGAAAAATATAATAAAATTGGCTATGTCTGTTTAAGACAATGAAATTATAATTTAAAGGAGGAAAATATATGAACATTAAACCATTGGCGGACAGAGTGGTCGTCAAAATGATTGAAACCGAAGAAACCACCAAAAGCGGCATAGTTTTGCCTGACTCCGCGAAAGAAAAGCCGCAGGTTGCGGAAGTTGTCGCAGTTGGACCGGGCGGAGTTGTAGACGGCAAGGAAGTTAAAATGGAACTTAAAGTCGGCGATAAAGTTATCATGAGCAAATACGCCGGAACGGAAATCAAGCTCGACGGCGAGGAGTATACGATTTTAAGGCAGAGTGATATTTTGGCGAAAGTAGTATAAAACGCGGCGTTCGCACTTGCTAATCTTTCCCGACTCCCGTTGGTCGCTGGATAATTCGACTACAGCTTGCAAAATACACAAGCTAAGTCTCATTTGCCGCGAACGCGGCTCGCTAACCCAGCTTTTTCGTCGCCGCTCGCGGCACAAATCGCGCTTTTTGCGTTTGTGATCGCCAGGCGACCGGGATTGGTAAGGGCAGAGCCCTTATCGCCCCTGCGGCAGCAGAACGCCCACAGAGCCTCGCTCTGAAAATGGGTTTTTAGGGCAAAGTCCTAAAAACTATGCGCCCGTTGGGCGCAATCCTAACAAAATCTGATATTTTAAAGAAATAAGGAGGAAATCAATCATGGCTAAACAAATCTTATTCGGCGAAGAGGCGAGACGCGCGCTGGAATCAGGCGTTAATCAGCTTGCCGACACCGTTAAAGTAACATTAGGGCCGAAAGGCAGAAATGTGGTTCTTGACAAAAAATACGGCGCGCCGCTTATCACAAACGACGGCGTGACAATCGCGAAAGAAATCGAACTTGAAGACGCGTTCGAAAATATGGGCGCGCAACTTGTAAAAGAAGTCGCGACCAAAACCAATGACGTCGCGGGCGACGGAACAACTACCGCGACTTTGCTTGCGCAAGCAATTATCCGCGAGGGTCTTAAAAACGTCGCGGCGGGCGCGAATCCGATGATTGTTAAGCGCGGAATCGCGGCGGCAGTGACGAGCGCGGTTGAAGCAATCGTGAAAAACAGCAAAAAAGTGAACGGCAAAGAAGATATCGCCCGCGTTGCCGCAATTTCCGCGGCGGACGATTATGTCGGTCAACTTATCGCGGAAGCGATGGATAAAGTTACAAGCGACGGCGTGATCACCGTTGAGGAAAACAAAACTTCCGAAACTTTGACCGAAGTTGTGGAGGGTATGCAGTTCGACCGCGGATATATCTCGCATTACATGGTTACCGACACCGACAAAATGGAAGCGGTGATCGACGACGCTTACCTTTTGATTACCGACAAAAAGTTGACTAATATCCAAGATATTTTGCCACTTTTAGAACAAATTGTTCAGCAGGGCAAAAAGCTTGTAATTGTTGCTGAAGATATTGAGGGCGAGGCACTTACAACGCTTGTAGTAAACAAATTGCGCGGAACATTTACCTGCGTCGGCGTAAAAGCTCCCGGATTCGGCGATCGACGCAAAGCAATGCTTGAAGATATCGCTATTTTGACGGGCGGAACGGTTATCTCTGACGAACTTGGGCTTGATTTGAAAGAAACTACGCTTGAGCAGCTTGGACGCGCGGGACAGGTGAAAGTTCAAAAGGAAAACACGATAATCGTCGGCGGCGCGGGCAATTCAGGTGACATTGCGAACCGCGTGTCGCAAATCAGATTGCAAATCGAAGAAACTACGTCTGAATTCGACAAAGAGAAGTTGCAAGAGCGTTTGGCGAAATTGTCGGGCGGCGTTGCGGTTATCAAAGTCGGAGCGGCGACCGAAATTGAGATGAAAGAGAAAAAGTTGCGTATTGAAGACGCGCTTTCCGCAACAAGAGCGGCGGTTGAAGAGGGAATTGTTGCCGGCGGCGGAACGGCGTATATCAACGCGAGCGCAGCGGTTGCGGCATTGATTGACAAAACCGAGGGCGACGAGCGAACGGGCGTGAAAATCGTTCTTCGCGCGCTTGAAGAGCCGATTCGTCAAATCGCTTACAACGCAGGACTTGAGGGAAGTGTTGTTGTCGATAAAATCAAATCTGAAAAAGCGGGCGTTGGATTTAACGCGCTTACCGAAGAGTATGCGGACATGATTAAAATGGGAATTGTTGACCCAACTAAGGTTACACGTTCGGCGCTTGAGAACGCGGCAAGCGTTGCGGCAATGGTTCTTACGACCGAAAGTTTGGTGTCTGACAAGCCGGACGAAAACGCGGCGGCTAATGCCGCAGCGGCGGCAGCTGCAATGGGCGGCGGCGGAATGTACTAAAAAGCCTTTCGGCTAATGATAAATAAATAAGGATGCCATCCAAATCGGATGGCATCCTTTTATTTTTTGACGTTATTACCTCAGCGGAATCCGCACCGCGGCGTTCGCGCCGATAAGGTGATTCAAATAAACATCATCGGTAATCCTGATTTGCACAGAAATCAGCTGCGTTCTCCTCGACGATGTTCCGCCCATTGCAAAGTTGGGAACATTCCCCGAAAGTGTTCCGTCGGTTGCGCGCCCGATTTCGGAAATATATCCCACGAACCGCTGACGTCCTAACGCGTCAATGGTAACATACGCTCTTTGTCCAATGCGCAATCTTGAAACATCGGTTTCCTCGATATTCGCCTGAATATGTACGTTATTAATGTCGGCGATAACCGCGACAGCTTCGTGCGGCGACACAATCTGGTTCAGCACGGCGTTTGTCGCAATCACAACTCCGTCAACCGGCGAACGAAGAAAGCCGCCGCCCTCAACCCGTCCGATCATTTCGTTTTCCACGACGTAAGCTCCCGTGAAAATGTCGAATCTGTCAAGCCTGCCGGGCGCATGCGGTATAATTTGTATTAAATTCGTACTGACCAACGCGTCGTCAGTAGCGACAAATCCCGCGTTTCGCCACATAGAAAATCCAATGCCACCGCCGCCTACAATCGCTATCACAAGCAAAAACGAAACCACTTTCTTATTCAAAACAACGCCTCCTCTTTTCGCCGATTCCTGTTTTCCGTATACCCACATAAATATAAACGCGAATACAATGACATTCGCCAATATAATCCCGAAATTTTGCAAAACTTCGCCCGCGCGAACTTCGCAATCAACAAAATTCATAGTGTAAAATATGCCGAATATATTTTGCAATGTTTCACTCCCGCTAATGTTCGCAATCATCGAACCGAAGCCTAAAACCATTCCCGCCGCAGCGGCCATAGCCGACGCCGACTGCTCGCTTTTCGACGTCATTCCGATAATCGCGCCGATAAGAACCGACGCAACCGCGCCGAGCATCAAAGACGCCATCATAAGCAATATCTGAATCATCGCCGCGTCAGGCATCATTATTGCAAACAACCCACATACAACAAACGAAAACGCCAAAACCACACCGCCGACTCCCGTTAAATATTGGTGCGATTTCACGCCTGCCATAAGAAGAAATCTTAGCGAATTTTTCTCCCGATCCTCGGCGATGGCGGATGCGGCGGCGCTTATAACCGCCATTCCGACAAACATCCCCGCTTGCATTGTGATAAAAAACGAATCAGGCATTCCGGGCATTCCAATGTCAAAAACGCTGGTCATCAAAAACGCAATAAGCGGGAATATGAGAAATTGAATCATAACGCCCGAATTTTTCAAAATATCCTGGAACTGCTTGATAAATATAGCCTTTGTGGCGTTGCTCATTTTAGTTCCTCTCCTGTCATCTTCACAAACACCGCGCCCAAATCCGGAACGGTTCGCATAGAATTGTGACGATTGCAAATCTCAAGCGGGTCGCCGTATTCCACAATCTCGCCTTTGTGCAGCATGGCGACAGTGTCGCATAGTTGCACCGCCTCGTCCATATTATGCGTGGTTAGAAATATCGTCGCCCCTTTTTGCCGCAGCTCTTCAATCAATTCGCGCATTCCGTCGGCGGTTGTCGGGTCAAGCGCGGAAGTCGGCTCGTCGAGAAACAATATCTTCGGTCTATGTAAAATCGCCCGCGCAAGCGCGAGCCTCTGCCGCATACCTTTCGAAAGCGACGTCACCGCCTTTTTCGCCGCGTCTTCCAAACCGACGTCAACCAACGCTTCCATCGAACTGTTCGTCGGAATTCCGTAAATTCGGCAAAACACATCTAAATTTTCCAGGCAATTCAGCCGCGGATATAATCCGTCCTCATCAAGCATAAGCCCCGTTTCAAACGAACTCGCTTCCAATGTTGCCGTGCCGCCGTCCGGCTCGAATTGGTTGGTAAGAATATTTATAAGCGTAGTTTTCCCCGACCCGGAAGGGCCAAGCAACCCGAAAATCTCTTTTTCTTTCACTTCAAAGCTAACATCACGCAAAACGGTTTGTTCTCCGAAATGTTTCTCTACATTTTGCACTTTAATCATATCCATTGATCACTCCTCAAACGGGTTAATTCCTTGCTTTTCAAAATACGCCGTAAGCGCATCGCCTATAAAATCTTCTCTGCTTTTCCATTCAGAATTTTTTTCTTTGTCGGCTATTTCTATAAGTTTAAACAGCATTTCTTTATCGCCGTTAGTAATTTCCATTGTCACGTCCCAAAATTCTTTGGCAAAAGCTTGCCCCTGTTCGCTTTTAGGCAAAATTCCTTTTTTTTGAAAAACATCTATTTTCTTATACATATTTTGTTGGGCGTTCATCAAGGCATAGGCTCTTTCTTCATCAAAACTGTAGAAATGATCAGACATTTTGTCGTCGAAATGTTTAACCACCCAATACGAATCATTCTTCGCCTGCAAAAGCACAATAATATTCGCGTATTTGTCCCAAGCCACCGTTTTCATTTGCGAAACTTCCGCGTTTAGTTTTTCGATGGATACAAGCACATCTTTTAAGGATTTTATTTTCTCGCGAATCCCTTTCGCCTGCTCGGCAAGCAAGGCGGACACTTCTTCCGGCGTTTCAATCGAGGGAATCCGCGTTTTAATGTCTTCTAGCGAAAATCCTAAATATTTCATCGATTGAATTTGATGAAGTTTAACGATATCCTTTTGCGTATACAACCTTCGTCCGCCTTCACTCTCAGCTGACGGAGATAATACGCCTTCTTTATCATAATATTGTAATGTCCGAACCGTGACATTCATTTTTTTGGCTATTTCGCCGACCGTCATATATCCCGCCGGTATAGCTCGATGTTTTTCCATGTTTTCGCCTCCTTGAGTATAGTATAACATATTACCTTACGTCACAAGCAAGAACTTTTTTTAAAAAATTTTTAAAGTTTATGTAAAACCGGCTTAAGCCTGCAAACAAAAAGGCAGAGAGCGTTTACACGCCCTCTGCCTAAAGCTTATGTTAATTACAAAATTTAATCTTCAAAATCAAACATGTCCTCGTTGCGATTTTTGAATTCTTGATACACATTTTCCAAAACACCGTCATCGTCTACCTGCACAAACCCATCTTCGCCGGCGGCGTCTTTCATGGCTTCGAAAATAATCACTTCTTCGATTTCTTCCTCTTCTTCGGTCGGCGCGGGAACGCACACAATATAAACCTTTGCGTCCAACTCAATCGTGTCAAGATGCTCAAGCTCCAAATCGTTTCCGTCATCGTCAGTAAAAATTATAATGTTTTCGTTGTTTTCCATACTATATCCCTCCATTATTTAAACTTGCAAGGTATCCTTGAAGTATCATTGTCGCCGCAATTCTATCAACCGCGTTTTTACGATTTTTTCCGCTTACGTTGGCTTCGGCTAAAACATTGTGTGCCGCAGTACTTGTAAGCCGCTCGTCCCACAGTTTTACCGGAAGTTTCGAGCGTTCTTCCAACAATTTCGCGAACTCTTGCGTTCGTTTGCCGCGCTCGCCGATTGTTCCGTTCATGTTTTTCGGAAATCCGACCACAAACTCCGCCGCGTCAAGCTCTTTCGCCAGGTTGCACAAGTAATCAACCACTCGTTCCATATTTTTTTCGTTTAAAGTGTCAAGCCCTTGCGCCGTAATTCCAAGCAAGTCAGACACCGCTATCCCGCAACGCGCGTCGCCAAAATCAACTCCAATAATTCTTTTCAACTCTATCACCGCTTATATCATACCACTGATTTCCATATATTGCAAGAGGAATTTTTAGGAAATTTTACGCAACCTCAATCTTATACTCCCTCATCCAATAATCGATTTGGATTAAGTATCCCATAAGTTGCGGCCCTGCCATAAGTTGCCCGAACCATGGCTTTCCATAGTCGGACGGCGCCTCGATAAACTTCTCTGCCATAGATTTATCCACGAAATTTAAGATAGGAGACGATTGGTCGTTTATAATTTCCAACAATCTGTCCGAAACCAATTTTTCATAATAAGGATGATACGTCTTGGGAAACGGGCTTTTCTTACGGTATAATATTTCGTCGGGCAGTAAATCCCTCGACGCTTCACGAAGCAATGCTTTGCGAACTTCGTTGCGGCATTTGAAATTCCACGGCGTGTTAAACACATATTCCGCCAAGCGGTGGTCGGCATACGGCGCGCGAACTTCCAAGCCGCAACTCATTGCCATTCGATCTTGTCGTTCGAGCAGCGTCGCCATAAACCATTTAATATTAAGGTAAGCTATCTCACGCCGGCGCGCGTCGGTCATCGATTCTTTCGCAAGCTTCGGAAGAGCCGCGAGAGAGTCAAAGTATCGCATATCGATATGATTATCGATATTAAGTTCGAACAGAACTTCGGGTTTTAGCAATAGTTTGCGGGTTTGGATATTTCTTGACCATGGGAAAGTTGCGGCATCAAATGCCTCTTTGTCGTGAAACCACGGATAACCGCCGAAAATTTCATCCGCGCACTCGCCGGAAAGCGCAACTTTAAAGCCTCTATCCGCAACCTCCTTGCCGAAATAAATCAACGACGAATCAACATCAGCCATTCCCGGCAAATCCTTTGCCCGCACCGCGGCGTAAAGATTGTCAAACAACGTTTTAATATCGCACTCTAAAAAATGATGGCGCGTGTTTAGCAATTTCGACACCTTCTCAACCCACGGGAGGTCAATCTCAGGCTGATAATCGCTTGACGCGAAATATTTGTCGTTATCTGCGTAATCGAAAGAGAATGTGTTGAGCCGCTCGCCACGCTCCTTTTGATAATTCGTCGCAATCGCGGTAATCACCGAGCTGTCAAGCCCGCCCGAGAGGAATGTGCAAATCGGCACGTCTGATACCAGTTGCCGCCGTATCGCGTCGTTAGTGAGGAATTTTACCCTTTCCACCGTTTCGTCAAAGCTGTCTGTATGCGGCTTGCTTTCTAATCGCCAATAAGGATATTTGCGGAATCCGTATTGGTCGAAAATCGCAAAATCGCCGGGCAGTATTTCGGATATGTCCTTGAAAACGCTGTAACCCGGCGTCCGCGCGGGACCGATAGCGAAGATTTCCGCAAATCCGAGACGGTTAACCGTTGGCTTGACAGCGGGGAATTGCAGTAACGCTTTAATTTCCGAGCCAAACACAAGCGTATCGTCAACAATCGCATAAAATAACGGCTTTACACCGAATCTATCGCGGCAAAGATAGCAACATTTATCCCGATCATTCCAAATTGCGAACGCGAAAATGCCGTTCAGTCGTTCGGCACAGGCATTTCCGTAGTGTATGTAAGCGTAAAGCACAACTTCGGTGTCCGACGTTGTGCTAAACTTATATCCGCGCCCCTCAAGGTCGGCGCGCATCTCGTCGGTGTTGTAAATCTCGCCGTTATAGCAGATTGTATACTTGAATCCGTCGTGAACTCGCGTCATAGGCTGCAACCCGCGGGAGATATCGCGCACCGCAAGTCGAGTATGCGCGAATGCCGCATTTTTGTTGACAAATACTCCGATGCCGTCCGGCCCGCGCGGCAATAAAGTTTCCCCCATTTTTTTAGCGATGTTCATCCAACTTAAATTTTCGCAATTCGTAAAATCTTGCCTAAAACTTGAAAAACCCGCAATTCCGCACATAAAAATCCCTCCATCATAGTTCTAATTCTATTTATCAGAATATGATTGCCGCAATAAGTTCGTGCATTAAAAAAGCAAGTGCTTAAACACTCGCTTTTCTACGATTTTATCTTGAAAACCAAAACTCCGCCTATCATAAGCGCGATCCCTGCAAATTTTGTCCAGTGAAATGCCACTTTTTCGCTCCCCAAAATCCCGAACGCGTCAATAAGCGCGGCAACCAGCAATTGCGATATAAGTATGGTTGAAATCGCCACCGTGGGGCTTAAATCTCGAATTCCAAGCATAACGGTAACGGTGATAATCAGTCCAAGCGCCCCCGCGATCCAGTAAATTTTGTTAACTTCAAGCAACGCCTTAAAGCTCCCGCTCCCAAATATCCATACAGCAAGTAAGGATAGCAAGAACGCCGAACCTTGCACAAACACGTTCGCCTCAAAAAGTCCCATTCGCTCGCTTAGCCGCGTGTTTATCACACCTTGAAAGCTCATTGCCGCACCGGCGATAATACTAAAAATTATGCCCATCAAAAAACACTACCCCCTTGAAAGTAGTGTTTTCTGTTCTTAAAATTTTATACTATTTCAGTTTCCAAATATTCCTGTTATACTCCTCAATCGTTCTATCGCTCGAGAAAAATCCGGACTGCGCCGTATTAATCACCGCTTTACGCCACCATAAATCTTTGTCGACATACTGCTTCGCAATGGTATGATTCATATCCAAATAACTCTCAAAATCAGCAAGCAACAAATACGGGTCGGCGAATCCATTGCCGAATACCAATCCCGCGTAAAGATCTTGAAACAAGTTCGGTCGATCCTCGGAAAAAGTGCCGTCAATCAAGGTGTCAACCACCGATTTAATCACCATATTTTCAGTATAAATCTTATTTGATGGTGATTCCCCATGAGAATATATCGCCAAAACTTCGTCAGCGGAAAGACCGAATATAAATATATTATCCGCCCCAACTCTCTCGGCAATTTCAACATTCGCGCCGTCCATGGTTCCAACCGTAAGCGCGCCGTTCATCATAAGTTTCATGTTCCCCGTTCCCGACGCCTCCTTACTCGCGGTGGAAATTTGCTCGGACAGCTCCGCCGCGGCGACGATTTTTTCGGCAATGGATACGCCGTAATTTTCGATAAACACAACCTTTAAAATATCCCGCGTCCTCGGATCGTTGTTCACAACATCTGCAACCGAGTTGATAAGTTTGATAATCAGCTTCGCCGTATGATATCCCGGCGACGCTTTCGCGCCGAAAATAAAGGTTTCGGGCAGCCTGCTCGCGTTTTGCGGATCTTCGGTCAGCATTTTATATCTATATATAATATGAAAAACTTTCAAAAGCTGCCGCTTATACTCGTGCAGTCGCTTAATTTGCACATCGAACAGCGAATTCGGATCGACCGCAATTCCGTTGTTATCCAAGATGTATTTCGCCAATTTTTCCTTATTTTCGAATTTAATTTGGGCGAATTCATTACGAAAAGCCTTATCATCCGCGTACGGCATTAAATCTTCAAACACTTCGTAGTCGGTAATCCATTTCTCGCCGATCGTGTCGCAAATCAAGCCCGCAAGCCGCGGATTCGCCTTGTAAAGCCAGCGGCGTTGCGTGATTCCGTTTGTCGCGTTGCGGAATTTATACGGAACCATTCGGTAATAATCGCTGAACGTTTCTTTCTTTATTATGTCGGTGTGCAAAGCGGCGACGCCGTTCACCGAATGGCAAGCGGTGAGGCACAAATTCGCCATTCTTATCTCGTCGTTCGAAATTACTGCCATATATTCGATTTTGCCGTGGTCGTTTCCAAAAAATTCGGTCATTTTCTCCCGCGAGCGGCGATCGATTTCAACGACGATTTGACAAATCCGCGGAAGCAACTGCTCAAACATAGGCGCGTGCCACCGCTCCAACGCCTCGTTCATTATAGTGTGATTGGTATAAGCAAACGTTTTCGTCACTACATTCCACGCGTCGTCCCACGAAAATCCCTCGTTATCTATCAAAATTCGCATCATTTCGGGGATGGCAAGCGTCGGATGCGTGTCGTTTATATGAATTTGCGCATACTGCGGCAAAGTATGCAACGATAGCTTATTTTGCTTGTGCTTATTGATAATCCATTGTATCGTGGCGGAGACAAAGAAGTATTGTTGCTTCAACCGCAGCAATTTCCCCTCATAGTGGTTGTCCTCGGGGTACAACACTTTCGACACAACCTCGGCAAGTTCTTTTTCCTCCATCGATTTTGTATAATTCCCGCTGGAAAACGCGCCCATATCAATATGCTTCGGCGATTTCGCGCTCCAAAGTCGCAATGTATTTACCATATCCGAACCATATCCGCAAATGGGCATGTCGTAAGGAACGCCGATTACCGTAGAATAATCCACATGACGAAACGCCAAACGACTTCCTTCCATATAGCTCTCGATTCGCCCGCCGTAGTGAACTTCCACCTGCTCCTCGGGGCGGGGGATTTCCCAAACGCTGCCGTCTTCCAACCACGGATCGGGCATCTCGATTTGATATCCGTCGATGATTTTTTGTTTAAACAATCCATATTCATATCGTATTCCACACCCGTAAGCGGGCAAATTTAAGGTTGTCAAGCTATCCAAAAAGCAAGCGGCAAGCCGACCGAGCCCGCCATTACCAAGTCCCGCGTCGGGTTCGAGTTCTTCAATGTCAGCGATGTTTAGTCCAAGCTCGTCAAAAATTTCAGCGTAGATTTTGTCGGTTTTAAGGTTAATCATGTTATTCCCAAGCGCGCGCCCCATCAGAAATTCAAAGGATAAGTAATATAACTGCTTCGATTTATCGGTCTTTTTCGCGTCCTGCGACTGCGTCCATTTTTCCATCATTCGGTCGCGCACCGTCATTGCGCAAGCTTGATATATTTGCGCCGGAGTCGCGGTTTCTAAGGTTTTAGCGAAATGGCGCCGCAATTTCCCGGCGATTTCGGCTTTGGTCAGCTTTTTTTGTTCAGCTAGTTTTGGCATGGTTAAGTAGAACCTCCGTTCTGAAATGTTCTAATATATAGTTCCCTACATTATATAGCAATTTTTTATATTTGACAACACAAAAATTTATGATACAATGTTTAAAGAGGTGATTTATATGTCAATACGGTTTGCAACCCCTGCCGACACCGAGGCGGTAAAAGATATATGGCACAAATGCTTCGGTGACGGCGACCCGTTCCTAAGTTGGAATTTTTCGCGTAATTATAATCCCGACGACACGCTGGTTTGGGTGGAGAAAAGAAAAATCGTCGCGACGCTTCAAATGCAATCAAAGAATATTAGCCTGTGGGGCAATGCCATGCCGGGGAATTATATTTTCGGTATCGCGACGCTGCCTAAATATCGTGGACGAGGGATTGCATGGGCGTTGATGATACAGGCTTTTAGAGTTGCGGAAGAGCGCGGGCAGGTTGTTAGCTTGCTTATTCCGTTTAACTATAGGTTTTATGAGAAGTTTGACTATAAAATGTGTTATAAGTTGGTCAAGGCTACTATTAAGAGAGAACAGTCGTCACCGGGGGATGATTATGGGCATACAATAGAGTTGCGCGAAATTAATGATGAAACGATTGAAATTTTGCAGAACATATATAAGAAGTTTTGCGAGCCGTTGAATGGGTGGATTATGCGAAGTGATCGCGAGTTTCGGCTGATTTTGGAAGATGTGCTAACGAATGGAAATGGGCATTGTGTTCTTTGCCGAGATGATATGGAAGGGGAATATGTGGGATACGCGCTTGGCAGACTTGAAAACAAGAAATTTTCGGCTTATGAGATGGCGTGCATAGGTTCGGGCGGAAAATATCCTATAATTTCCGGAATTTTTGATATGTTCGCTGATTGCCATGAAATTGAGGTTACATCGCCGACGTATTATTGCGATGATTTGATTTCAACAGGCGGATATTTAGATTATTCGAAAATTTGCCCGTTCGCGATGGCAAAAGTGTTAAATAAGGAGAAATTTTTGCGAATTTGCGGGAAAAATGAATTTTTTTGCGAAAATAATAATTACGCAAACATGCTATTTAGCTAAGGTTTTCGGGTTTCGCAAAAAATAATTTCAAAAAAAATGAATAAATTTTAAAAAAAGTGTTGACAAAGGATTGCAATGGTGATATAATTGCTATTCGTGACGTCGTTCGGATAAGTAATATTATTGAATGAGGTCGCAAGTGATAATTGAAAAGTAAATAGTGTGAAGAGCAACCAGTTGGCAATGTTCATACCCTGAATATTGTCAACACACCGGTGATGCAGACTGTGGAGTGAAAATGAAGCAGCGCATTGCCAAAT
>WRAG01000038.1 GCA_009780345.1 Oscillospiraceae bacterium | reverse complement strand
GTTTGGGAGTGGCTTCCGAATCCGTATTTTGGATTCGGCTAATGCCACCCCTGTGAAAACTGCCCAAGAGGGCAAGGCGTTTTGTGCCGCCGCTCGATTGGTTGCAGTTGACCGCTGCGTTTGACGCCATAGGCGACCGGGATTGATAAGGGCAGAGCCCTTATCGCCCCTGCGGCAGCAGAGCGCTCTCGGAGCCCTGCTCTGAACAATGGGTTTTTAGGGCAAAGCCCTAAAACCCCGCGCCCGTAGGGCGCAAATTTTGTAAAACTTTTTTCAAAAGTTTTAAGGAGGCACCATTCATAATGCTCATAAAAAAACTCATCCTAATCACCCTCGGCGCGCTACTCCTCATAAACGTCGGATTCATGTACACCGTCGCGAACCCTACCATCGCATTCCACCTGCTGGTCGTAATCGCGCTCGCGCTTATACTCTACGGCATATTTTACAACAAAATCTCCCGCAAAATCCACATAATCGTCACAAGTGCCTGCGCAATACCGCTCGCCTTCGTACTTTTTCTGTTCATTTACGGAAACGTAAGCAACGTCACCTACACCGAAGATGTCGTAATCGTCCTGGGCGCCGGCGTTCGCGGCGAAACAGTCTCCCGCCCGCTCGCAAGCCGTTTGGACACCGCGATTGAATATTGGAACCGAAATCCCGACGCTTACATCGTCGTAACCGGCGGTTTGGGAAATTTGGCGACAATCACCGAAGCGGAAGCGATGTCCCGTTACTTGATACGCCGCGGAATCCCCGAAAACCGAATTATCCTCGAAGAGAGTTCAACTTCAACATACGAAAATTTAGCTTTCGCCCGCGAAATCCTGCTAAACGAACATTTTCCCAACGGTTTCAGCGCGGCTTTGGTAACCAACGACTTCCACATTTACCGCGCCGTCCGAACCGCGCGAAGCGCGGGAATCGAGGTAAACCGTATCGGCGCATACACCGATTGGTACGCCTGGCCGGTGAATTATATGCGCGAAATGTTGGCGGTTTTAAACTTCAAATTGAGGTAATTTGGCGGTAAACTAAAAATTTTAAAATTATTTTCGAAAAACGCTTGCATTATTTTGAAATATGTGGTAGAATCACTAGGTTACGTTTGAAAAGAAAGGTAGTGTAAGCAAAAATGGATATTTTAAAACAAATCACAAGCGATCAAATCAGAACCGATTTGCCGCAACTTAACATTGGAGACACCGTTAAGGTTTACGTTAAGGTTAAAGAGGGGAACCGCGAGCGGCTTCAGATGTTCGAAGGAACGATTATTCAGAAGCAGCATGGCGGAATCAGCCAAACCTTCACTTTGCGCCGCGTATCTTATGGCGTTGGAGTTGAGAGAACTTTCCACGTGAATTCACCGAACATTGACCGAATGGAAGTATCAAGAAAAGGTAAAGTTCGCCGCGCGAAATTGTTCTATCTTAGAAACCGCGTAGGTAAAGCGGCAAAAGTTAAAGAAAGATTATAAGATTTGCGTTTTAAAACGCAAATTATGTTTGCGGCACACGCAATTTGACGCAAATTTAGGTTTGCAACATAATGGTTATACCTTATTGGGTTGCACTTTGTGCAACCCATATTTAATATAGGAGGTGCTCATAATGAGCGAAAACAACGAAAATATCTATAATCCCGGAGCCAAACCGAAGCCGCAGAAGAAATTCTTCGGTCTTGTCGGCGGTCTCGCGGGCGAAATACTTGAATGGATACTTTGGCTCGGAATCGCCGTTGCGCTTGCGTTGTTTATCCGCGCGCACGTTTTCACTTTGGTTCACGTTTCGGGCGAATCAATGGAATACACGCTTGAAAACAGAGATTGGCTTTTTGTAAATAAATTTATGTACTCGCCGGACAGCGCGAACAACCGCGGCGACATCGTTATTTTCACGCCCGAGCATGACCGAAACCCAAGCCGTGACGTCTATATCAAGCGTGTAATCGCGGTTGTGGGTGACACAATTTATATTGATTTTACAACCGGAAATGTTTATCTAAACGACGAAGTAGTTGACGAACCGTTTATTAAAGATAGAACGCGCGCCGGCGGAAGCTTTATAGAAGAGCTTACCCGCGCAGGCGAATGGAGCCGTGAAACCCCGCTTCTTATCGAAGAGGGTTACGTGTTCGTAATGGGCGACAATCGCAATAACAGCACAGACAGCCGCGCCCTCGGCCCCCGTCCCCTCGACGAAGTGATGGGCAGAGCGGTCTTCCGCCTTTTCGGCAGACTCGAACGCCAAGCCCCCGACAGGCAGTAAATTTTTAGTATTTACGCCTGCCGGCGCGGGCTTAAAACCTATTTAGGATATGCCCTAGGGCATTAAAGGTCGTCAAGGGTATTGGAACGACAAAAAGCGTCGTTTGAATGGCGAAAGGTAATTGTTGGCACTTGGTGCCAACCGCCATTACCGAATACTCTCGACACACCCCGAAAAACTTTTGACGGCAAAAGAAGCTGAAACTCCTCGCACAAGACGCTTCGGAGGTCTAAATCTCTAAGCAGTAAACTGCTAAGAGCTTTATGCCAACCGTCGCCACTATTTCCGCGACCCACAAGTCAAAAAGCGACTTGCGGGTGCCCCGCTGGACATGAGGGCGACAAAAGTCAGCGAACCGCATTCGCGGTAAACGAGACTTAGTTTGCGTATTGTGCAAGCTGTAGCCGAGTTATCCAGCGACCAACGGGAGTCGGGAAAGACTAGCAAGATAAAACACTGCGCTCGTTCGAGAGCGAACCGCGCCTAAAAGCGCGAGATATTGTTTGGATAGGGGCGAGTTGATTGCACTCGCCGTCGCCGATTCGTTGCGCAGCGTAAGCGTTTTGCGACAACGCAAGGCGACCGGTTTTAGTCAAGTTTTTGACGCGCAAAAACTTGCTGGATTGGCAAGGACTGGTCCTTGCCGCGCCGCGCGCGCCCGCGCAACGCTCTGCCGTCGCAGCGGCAAAAGTGGTTTTTAGGGCATTCGCCCTAAAAACCGCGCCATAGGCGCAAAATTTGCAAAACTTTTTTCAAAAGTTTACGGTCTAAGGCGCAACACGCCTTACCCCCCGCGCCCGCAGGGCGCAAAAACACTAAACACAGGAGCAATAAAAATGGTCATTCAATGGTTCCCCGGTCACATGTCCAAAACCCGGCGTTTAATATCCGAAAACATCAAGCTCGTAGACGTTGTAATCGAGCTTGTTGACGCGCGCCTGCCGCTTTCGTCACGCAATCCCGACATCGACAAAATCGCCGAAAGTAAGCCGCGAATCGTAATCCTCAACAAAGCCGACATCGCCGACGATAAAGCGAACCAACAATGGATCGAATATTTCGCCTCGCTCGGCATTTACGCCATGACCGCGGACAGCACGACGGGCGCGGGCTTTTCCCGCCTGCAAGCATTGCTCGACAAATCCCTTGCCGACAAACGCGCGCGTGATAGGGAAAAAGGAATGCTTCCCCGCGCCGCGCGCGCAATGGTGGTCGGAATTCCAAACGTTGGAAAATCGTCGTTTATCAACAAACTCGCCGGCAAGCACGCGGCGAAAACCGGCGATCGCCCCGGGATTACGACTACGAAACAGTGGATAAAGCTCGCCGGCAAATACGAACTGTTAGACACTCCCGGCGTCCTGTGGCCGAAATTTGAAGACAAAGACGTCGCCTTGCGAATCGCCTTTACCGGCGGAATCAAGGACGAAATCTTAGATATCGAGGAGTTATGCTGTCATCTCCTTGAATTTCTGCGTGATCATTACCTCGCAAATCTTTGCGAGCGATATAAACTGGACGAAACCGCCGCTAAAGCCTTAAAAGGCTACGAATTACTGGAACTGATCGGCCGCAAGCGCGGCTGTATCGTCTCCGGCGGCGAAATCGACACCTTCCGCGCGTCGTCACTGATTCTAGACGACTTCCGTTCGGCGAAAATCGGCAAAATTACCCTAGAAACGCCGAATGAGTATTCGGAGGAACGATAATGCGTGAAAGACCTATCCGCTAGTATAGCGCGAACAGATTTGCGAGGTAATTTTTAGGCGTTTTGCAATTTGAGAACCCCGCAAATACTTTATGTATTTAAGGTGGTGAACAAATTGCAAAACGACAAAAATTCGCCGCAAATATGCCGTGATATACTAGCGGATAGGTCTATAGAACAAAACCTATTCAACAAAGGCATCACAGCAATCGCAGGCATCGACGAAGCAGGTCGCGGCCCCCTTGCGGGCCCCGTAGTCGCCGCCGCGGCAATTCTGCCGCCAAATGTAGTAATCCCCGGACTTGACGACTCAAAAAAGCTGACCGAAAAAAAGCGCGAATCACTTTACGAAGCTATCACAAACTCCGATTGCATATACTCGGTGCAATTCGTAACCGCCGATATCATCGACGAAATCGGCATAAAACCCGCAACCCACCTCGCAATGCGCGCCGCCGCGAACGAAGTCGCCGCTCACTGCGAATACCTGCTAATCGACGGGAATGATAATGTGGCATATGAAATGCCGCACGAATATATTATCAAAGGCGACGCGCTTTGCGACTGTATCGCCGCGGCGTCAATCCTCGCAAAAGTCAGCCGTGACCGATATATGCTGGAAATGGCGCAAGAATACCCGCAATACGGCTTTGAAAGCCACAAAGGCTACGGAACAGCCTATCACATCGCCGCAATCCGCGAACACGGTTTGTGTCCGCTGCACAGGCGAAGCTTCATGACCGCAAAAGTATTGGGATGTTAACAATGACAAACAAACACAACAAAATCCTAGGCAACTTCGGCGAAGACGCCGCCTGCAACTACCTGAAAAACAAGGGCTACACTATCGTCGCCCGCAACTACTCCATACGCGGCGGCGAAATCGATATAATCGCGCAATCTAACAACTGCCTAACGTTTGTCGAAGTGAAAACACGGCAAACCGCCGACTTCGGCGTTCCCGCCGAAGCGGTTGACTACCGCAAAATCGAAAAAATTCGGCATGTAATCGAACATTATCTATCAACCGCCGACTACAACGGCGACATCCGCGCCGATGTAGTAGAAGTATACGGAACGCTGGAACTCGGACGGTTTTTGGTCAGCGAAATCAACCATATCGAAAATATCATATCGTAGGGGCGGCATTTTGCCGTCTGAAATTATTATAAGGAAGTGAAAATATCAAAATTTTCGACGCGCATTGTGACACTATCGAAAAAATCCACCAATTCGGCGGAAATTTGCAAAAAAACTCATACCATCTCGACATTGAACGAATGAAAAATTACGAAAACTTCGCGCAAGTCTTTGCGGCATTCGTCGACAAAGAAGAACTTCCGCCGAACGTCACGCCAACGCAACAGACGCTCGACTTAATCAACTGCTACCACCGCGAAATTAAACAAAATAGCGAGCATATCACGCATTGCACCACCATTGCCGACATAGACCAAGCGTTCACTGATAACAAAATCGCAGCAATGCTGTCAATCGAAGGCGGCGAAGCACTTGGCGGCGATTTGGATAACCTGCAAAAGTTTCACGACTTAGGTGTCAAGGTCATAACCTTAACATGGAACCACGACAACGAGCTTGGCTGCGGAATCCTCGGCGGCACAGGCGGTTTAACCGACTTCGGCAAAGCCGTCGTCCGAGAGATGAACCTTCTCGGAATGATTATCGACGTCTCCCACCTAAACGAGGCAGGCTTCTGGGATGTTATCAAACTCAGCCAAACCCCGGTAATCGCTTCCCACTCAAACGCCCGTGCGCAATGCGCCCACCCGCGCAACTTAACCGACAAGCAAACCGCTGCGCTCATTGATATGCGCGGCTGTATAGGCATAAACCTTTACACCGACTTCCTAAGCGACTCAAACGCCGCAATCGACGACGTTTCACGGCATATCGAACACTTCGAAAAACGCGGCGCTCGCTCCATAATTGGACTCGGCTGCGACCTTGACGGCGTTGACAAACTTCCCGCCGGAATCGACGGCGTGCAAGATCTCGCCAAAATCCCGCTGACCGACGATATCACATTTTGTAATTTCTACAATTTTTTAGCGAAAAACCTTGATTTTTGCTGAAAAATATAGTATCCTATAGTTTAGACAAAAATTTGGAGGTTTAATAAATATGAGCTATATCTCAAAATTGGCAAAAGAAATTTCACCGTCGCCGACGCTGGCAATCGATGCGAAATTCAAAGAAATGCAGGCGCAAGGAATCCCGGTAATCGGCTTCGGCACAGGCGAACCCGACTTTAACACGCCTGACAATATCATAGCTTCGGCAATCGACGCGCTCCACACCGGCGTCACAAAATACACCCCCGCAAGCGGCACGCTTGCTTTGAAGAAAGCGATTTGCGAGAAACTGAAAAGAGATAACAACATCGACTACGCGCCGAACCAAATCGTGGTAAGCAACGGCGCGAAACACAGTCTTACCAACATTTTCATGGCAATCTGCGACGAGGGCGACGAGGTAATCATCCCCGCGCCGTACTGGGTAAGCTACCCCGAAATGGTCAAGCTCGCGGGCGGCAAGTCGGTTATAATGCCCACAACCGAGGCAGACGGATTTAAGTTCAAGCCCGCCGATATCGAAAAGTATATCACGAAACGCACCCGCGCGATCGTTTTGAATAGCCCAAGCAACCCGACGGGCATGATCTATAACCGCGCCGAGCTTGAACAAATCGCGCAAATTGCGGTGAAGCACAACATCTACGTGATCTCGGACGAAGTCTACGAAAAGCTTGTATACGAGGGCGAACATGTAAGTATCGCCTCGCTTGGCGATGAAATCAAAGCGTTGACAATTTTGGTGAACGGAGTTTCGAAGACCTATGCGATGACAGGCTGGCGAATCGGCTACACCGCGTCAACCGCGGCGCTTGCAAGCGCAATGGGGAATATACAGTCCCACGCGACATCCAACCCGAATTCTATCGCGCAAGCGGCGAGCGTAGAGGCGCTCGGCGGCGACCAAACCATCATCGACACGATGAAAGCCGAATACCTCAAACGCCGCAACTACATGGTTGAAAAAATCAATTCAATCGACGGAGTAAGTTGCATAACGCCCAACGGCGCGTTTTACGTGATGATGAACGTGTCCAAACTGCTGGGGCGCGAGCATTACGGCAAGATGATCAACACGGCGGAGGAGCTTTGCGAAAATATTTTGGAAAAGGCGAACGTTGCGTTGGTTTCCTGCGAAGGGTTCGGAATCGACGGTTACGCGCGTTTGTCATACGCGACTTCAATGGAAAATATCCAAAACGGCTTAGATCGAATCGAAAAATATATCAAAGGCGAATGTTAGAAATTCAATTCAGTTTACATAATTATAAAAACTGAGTCTACATAATATCGGCATGACAAAAGGCGGGAGAAATATGTCAACCAATAGGTCTGATAGAAGAATAGGATTTATCGGCGGCGGAAATATGGCGAACGCAATTATAAACGGACTGATTTCCGCGGGTTTTGCCCGCGGAAATATTTTAGTGTCCGACAAATGTGTCGAAAAGCTTGCCGAATATAAGAAAATGGGGCTTAACACCACCATCGAAAATTGTGAAGTCGAGAAAAACTGCGGCATTGTAATCCTTGCGGTAAAGCCGCAGGTGATGGACGCCGCACTTTCCGATTTGGCGGGCGATTGCGGCAAAATTTATGTTTCAATCGCGGCGGGAGTAACGCTTGCCCGTATTGCGGCGAAGCTCGGGAGCGATAAGAAAATCGTGCGCGCAATGCCGAACACGCCGCTGATGGTCGGTTGCGGGATGACGATTCTGTGCCGCAACGATAACGTAGGTGATGACGAACTTACGGCGATTGAAGAAATTTTCGCCGCCGCGGGCGATGTCGCGCGGCTTGACGAGCGGTATATCAACGTCGGAATGGCAATGGCGGCATCCTCGCCGGCGTATGTGTATATGATGATTGAAGCGATGGCGGACGCCGGCGTGAAGCACGGACTTCCGCTTGGAATTGCGCAAAAGCTCGCCGCGAAGGCGGTGGAGGGAAGCGGCAAGATGGTGCTTGACACCGGAATTTCGCCCGAACAACTTAGAATTAACGTCTGCTCCCCGGGCGGAACTACTATCGAAGCGGTGGAAACGCTGGAGAATCAAGGGTTTGCGGCGACTATCAATTCCGCGATTGACGCGTGTATTGAAAAGGGAAACAAAATGGACGGACAGTCTGAATAAAACGGAATTATCATTTGACATAGTATTGACATATGACAATCCCCCGTCCCTCTGGGACACCCCCTTTGCCTAAGGGGGCTTTGCTTTAAAGGCTCCTTTGGCAAAGGCAGATGGCTGTGGATTTTGCTTTGCAAAATCTTACACCCCTGCACTTTTCGGCTATGGCTTTCCAAAAACGAAAGCCAAGTCTCAAATGAAGCTGTCAGCTCTGATGACTGAGGATTGTAAAAAGCTATTGTAATGCTATAGTTTAATTCCTAAATAAAATAACATAATATGGAATTATCCGCAACCTCCGCGCATATACATTGAGTATCAAGACGTGCGGAGGTTGTAATGATTTCTTTACTCAAGCAAAAGGTTTCAAAACACATTAAAGACAACAAAATTTTATATTCGCTATTGTTTGCGGCTTACCTGGTCGGAAGTTTGGCGGGCGGAATCGCCGCGCGTATGTCAACCGACACGACCGAGCGTTTACTCGAAGATGTAACCATCTTTTTTTCGGCGTACAGCTTGGTCGGCGCAGACGGATTGGCGATTTTTACACAGTCGGCGTTGAATAATATTCAAGTCGTCTTTTTTATATTCTTGTGCGGGTTTTTCGTACTTACAACGCCGCTGATCTTCCTGCGAATCGGGTTTTTAGGCTTCCGGCTCGGGTTTTCAACAGTGTTTTTCATAAGCGCTTACGGCGCTGGCGGCGTAATGCTCGCCGCTCTTATGGTGTGGCTTCCTAACTTGGTCTTTTTGATCGGTGTTTTCCATTTCGCAATGCTGACGAATCGTTCTGCGTTGCGCATACGCAAACTGAAATCGGGCGTTTACGCTAAACCGGCGGCGCGGAAGCTTTACCTAAACCAAGTTCAAGAATTCCTCTTTATCACCGCCCTTGCGGTGCTGATTAGCGGGCTTGAATCGTTTGTGCTTCCCGTAATTTTGCGCCCGATTTCGGGATTGCTTCTGTGATTTGCGACAAATTACGCACCTAGAGTCCGAACGGGCTCCTAGAGTATTTGTATACACGTCGTCGTCCGTTCGAACACTATGCACGCAATTTGTCGCAAATGCAAAAAAATCTGAGAAATTTTCAAAAAACTATTGCAATTTCTTGCGGAATTATGTAAAATAAGTAGTATACATAAAATGGGGACTGTAATTTTGTTGACAGTTCTGATAAGGGAGTGTTTTGGTGAACGCTTTAATCGAGCAGTATACCGTTTTTTTGACGAAAGAGAAGAAGGTGTCGAATAACACCTTGGATTCTTATATGCGGGACATCAATAAGTATGTCAATTATTTGCAAGCCAATAATATTTCAGACGTCGCGGGGGTGAATCGTACCACGGTGCTGAACTATTTGCTAAGCATGCAGGAGGGCGGCGCGGCGCCGGCGACAATTTCGCGTCATTTGGCGTCTATTCGCTCGCTTTATCAATATTTGCAGGGGATTAAGGTTGTGGACGGAAATCCTGCCGTTGACGTGCAGGCGTTTCATGTGGAGAAGAAGTTGCCGCAAATTTTGACGAGCAAAGAGGTTGAACTTTTCCTTGATCAGCCGAAATGCGTGGATTTAAAGGGGTATCGCGACAAGGCGATGCTTGAACTGCTTTACGCGACGGGGATACGGGTGTCCGAGTTGATTGAACTTAAAGTGGAAGATGTAAATTTGGAAATCGGCTATATTACTTGCAATAACGGTAAGCGGGAGCGTGTGATTCCGCTTTATTCGGCGGCGAGTGCGGCGGTTTCGGAGTATATTCGAAATGCGCGGGATATGATGGTTCATGATAAGTCGGAACGCACTCTGTTTGTGAATTGTAACGGCACAAAGCTTACGCGGCAAGGGTTTTGGAAGATTGTGAAAACCTATAAATTGCAGGCGAATATTAGTAAAGAAGTTACGCCGCATACGCTTCGGCACTCATTCGCGGCGCATTTGCTTGAAAACGGGGCTGATTTGAAGTCGATTCAGGAAATGTTGGGACATTCTGATATTTCGTCAACGCAGGTGTACGCGCAGGTGGTGAAGAACAAGCTGAAAGACGTTTACAAAAAATCTCACCCACGCGCGAAGTAGTTTGACGCAAACTTAGGTTGTGTTCTTATTAACTACAATCCTCAGTCACTTCGTGACAGCTCCTTTGCCAAAGGAGCCACAAAAGCCCCCTGAGGCAAAGGGGGTGCCCGATAGGGCGGGGGATTGTTGATTATCCGCGTTCGCGGTAAATGAGACTTAGCTTGTGTATTTTGCAAGATTTAGTCGAATTATCCGGCGACCAACGGGAGTCGTGAAAGATTAGCGAGTGCGAACGCCGCGCTCATCAGATAATTAGGAGGTACTTATGAAAAAGATATTCGCGATGGTTTTATGCGTTATTTTATGCCTAAGCTTGGTTTTGTTTATCGGAACGGCGGCGGGCGGGGAATATACGGTAGGCGATTTGATTAGAGTGTCGGATTATACCGAAATCAGAATATTGGGCGTGCGCTATGAAGAAGTAACTTGGGATCCGGGACGGCATAGGGCTATCGTAAGTGCAGAAATATTTACAACGGCAGTACCAACCACTGATATAAGGTTTGGGTGGTTGCAGTTTTTTGGTATGGCAACAACCGATACAAGCAATATGTTTGGTGGTACCATTCCCGGTATCCACGGACTTGATATTTTTGTATATCCAAATGAACGCACTTATGTGGAAGTAGCGTTCAACATCCCGGAAAATATGATATTGTCGAGCGTGGGAATACATTGCCCTATTGGCTGGAATCCTATTGAAGTCACAATCCCGCCGCCCGACGATATGCCGATAATTCCTGTCACTACTGCATCAACCGCGCAAGTGGTGAACGGAAATATCGTGTTAGACGTTCAGGTAAGCACGCAGATAACGAGCGAGGCGTTGCATGTTGCGGTATACGATGAATCAGATAGATTGCTAAACCACATAATTATTCCTGTAACAAGACCGCTTAGAAGTTTTTATGCAGTATTTGACGATATGCCGAACGCAAGTTACGCGAAAGTGTTTCTTTGGAATTCGTTTGAAACGATGACGCCCATTACGGGCGCCGAGAGAGTGGATATTCGACGATAGATGAAAAAATTATTGATCATAGATGGAAATAGTATAGTTAACAGGGCGTTCTACGGAGTGCGCCCTCTTTCTGTGCGCGACGCAGACGGTAAAGAGGTGCACACCAACGCGGTTTACGGGTTTTTGAATATTATGCTCAAGTACCTGAACGAGTGCGAGCCGGACTACGTTTGTGTGGCGTTTGACGTGCACGCGCCGACGTTTAGGCATAAGATGTTCGGCGATTATAAGGCACACCGCAAGCCGTCACCGCCCGAGCTGCATCCGCAATTTCCGTTGGTGAAAGAGATTTTGGCGGCTTTGAACATTAAAACGTTGGAGCTTGCGGGGTACGAGGCGGACGATATTATCGGAACTGTTGCGCGAATGTGTGAGGAATCGGGCATTTGCTGCGATATTCTGACCGGCGATAAGGATGATTTGCAGCTTGCGAGCGATTTGGTTACGGTGAAGCTGGTTGTGACACGCGGCGGGAAGACCGAGACGACGGATTACGGCGCGGCGGAGGTGTACGAGCAGTACGGCGTTACGCCGGCGGAGTTTATTGACGTTAAGGCGCTTATGGGCGATTCGAGCGATAATATTCCGGGGGTTGCCGGGATTGGCGAGAAAACGGCGTTTTCGCTGATTTCACAGCACAAAAGTATCGAATATATCTTTGGGAATTTGCAGAAACTGTCGTTAACGGCGGGAGTTTTGGCGAAGCTTGAGGCGGGGCGAGAGTCGGCGTTTCTCTCGCAAACCCTTGCGACGATTGATGTGAACGTTCCGATTGCGTTGGAGTTTGAACAAGCGGTTTATAAGCCGGATTTTGAGTCGGAGGCGTTTGCGAAGATATTGACGCGGTTGAATTTTAAGCAGTTTTTAGATAGATTTGGATTGGATGCGGCGAAAGAGACGGATCCTCCGCCGGAAGTTAAGGAAAATGAGCAAATTTCATTTTTTTAGATGTAGGGGCGGTCATTGGCCGCCTGTTGGTATATCAGTTATTTGCGGGCGGCCAATGACCGCCCCTACAAGGGTGAAAATTAATGAAGAAAATTATTATCGTTACAGGTGGGATAGGTTCGGGGAAGAGTGTGGTTTGCGCGGAGTTCGCGAAACTTGGCGCGCGAGTTATTGAGGCCGATAAAGTTGGGCATGATTGCTTGCGTGTTGGCGGAGCCGCGTATTCGGAAGTGGTTGCGGCGTTTGGCGCGGGGATTTTGAGCGCAGACGGCGCGATAAATCGCGGGAAGTTGGCAGAGATCGCGTTTTCGAGCGGTGAAAACCTTGCGCGATTGAACGCGGCGACGCATAAACATATTTTGAAAGAGATTGTCGATAGGGTTGACAAAATCGGCGAATGCGATATAATAGTTGTGGAGATTCCGCTGTTTTGGGCGGTGGATTTTCGGTATGACGCGGCGGTTGCGGTTGTCGTGGACGATGAAGCGCGGATTTCGCGGGTGATGAAGCGCAGCGGGCTTTCGATTGAGATGATAAATTCGATCATCGCGTCGCAGCCGACGAACGAGGAATACCGCGGGTTTGCGGATTATTGTATAGAAAATAACGGTGATATTTCGAGTTTGCGCGAAAAGGCGCGGCAGATATATAGTGAAATAAAAGGTGGAAATATATAGTGAAGAAGACGGTAGGGATTTTTGCGGGATTATTTATATTAAGCGTGATTGTATACGCTTTTTTTGCCATCGGTTCGGGGCGATTGATATTCTTGCGGTGGCAATATCCGATTCGGTATCAGGAAATTGTGGAAAGACATAGCGAATCGATGAATGTGGATTCGAATTTGGTGTATGCTATTATTAAGCGGGAAAGCAATTTTCGGGCGAACGCGGTATCTCATGCCGGCGCGATGGGACTTATGCAGTTGATGGAAGACACTGCTGTTTGGGCGAGTGAGAAGATGGGGTTTTACGAGTTTACCATTGACGATATATTTGATCCGGATAGCAATATTAGGATTGGTGTTTGGTATATCAACCATTTGCTTCATTTGTATGACGGAAATTTGACGAACGCGCTTGCGGCGTATAACGCGGGGCAGGGGAATGTTGATCGATGGTTGAGTAACCCTGCCAACGTCGGCGCCGACGGAAGTTTGATTTATATTCCGTTTGGGGAGACGCGGCGATATGTTGAGCGGGTGAAGGCGGCGCTTGAGATGTATCGGGAGCTTTATTGATGCGCCCAACGGGCGCGGGTTGTCTTGCGCTGACAAGCGCATATGTGCGGCGGCTGCCGCAGAGTTTTTAGGGCTTTGCCCTAAAAACCGATTTTGCCGCTGAGGCGGCGGGGGTTTGCGCGGGCGCGCGCGGCGCGACAAGGACCAGTCCTTGTCAATCCAGCAAGTTTTTGCGCGTCAAAAACTTGACTAAAACCGTCGCCCTCCCCGCCACGACCCACGCACAAATCGCGCGGGTGCCCCGTTTGGCGGAACCGCGGGCGAAAGTTACTGCAATCAACGCACTCTCGGCAAATTAGATCTCGCGCTTTTAGGCGCGGGACGGTCTCGAACGGGCGCGGTGTTCTATCTCACTAATCTTTCCGCGAATGCGGTTCGCTAACCCAGCTTTTCTGTCGCCGGCTTTGGCGCAAATCGCCGGTTTGTGGCGTTTGCGTCCATAGGCGACCGGGATTGGCAAGGGCAGAGCCCTTGTCGACCGTCTGTCAAGACACAATGCTCACAGAGCCTCGCTCTGAAAAACTCGCGCCCGCAGGCGCAAAAGACCCGCCGCCGTAGCGGCAAAAAAGGTTTTAGGGCATTCGCCCTACGAAAGGAGATAAAACGATGAAAACATATGATGAACTAAAGTACGAGGTTAAGAACGGATTTTGCGGCATAAACGAAGCCGAGAAAGCAGAAATGTTCGCGTTTTGCGACGATTATAAGGAATATTTGGGCAAGGGTAAAACCGAGCGGCAGTGTTGCAATCTGTCGTTGAAACTTGCTGAGTCGGCGGGGTTTGTGCCACTTTCGAGTAAAACTTCGCTTGTCGCCGGAGATAAAGTGTATTCTATCAATCGCGGGAAAGGAATTATTTTGGCGGTGATCGGGCAGGACGGAGTATCGGCGGGAACTAATATTGTCGGAGCACATATTGACGTTCCGCGGCTTGATTTGAAGCCGAATCCGTTGTACGAAGACGGTGGGTTTGCGATGTTTAAGACGCACTATTACGGCGGGATTAAGAAGTATCAATGGACGGCGATTCCGTTGTCGATTCACGGCACGGTTATCAAGGCGGACGGAAGTTCGGTGGATATTAGTATCGGCGAGGACGCCGACGACCCGGTGTTTTGCATAAGCGATCTGTTGCCGCATTTGGCGCAGGATCAGATGAGCAAAAAGATGAGCGAAGCCATTCCCGGCGAGGGATTGAATGTTGTGATTGGGAATATTCCGGATGAAGATAAGGACGCGAAAGAGCGGGTGAAGTATTATACGCTCAAGATTTTGCATGAGAAATATGGGATTACCGAAACCGATTTTATTTCCGCGGAGATTCAGATTGTTCCGGCATTTATGCCGCGGGATATTGGGTTTGACCGAAGTATGCTTGCAGGATTCGGGCAGGACGACAGAGTTTGCTCGTTCGCCGCGCTGCGCGCGGTTATGGAGATTGAGAATCCGAAGCGGACGGCGATTTGCCTGCTTGTTGATAAGGAAGAAGTTGGGAGTATGGGCAACACCGGCATGAAATCGCGGTTTTTCGAGAATTTTATTGCGAAATTGTGTAGTTTGCAAACCGAAAATTACAATGATTTGTTGACGCGCGACGCTTTGTCCAACTCGATGTGTCTATCGGCGGATGTTTGCGCGGCGTGGGATCCGAATTACCCTGAAGTTAAGGAGAAGCGCAACTCGGCGATTATGAATTGCGGATTTCAGATTACGAAGTATACCGGCGCGCGCGGGAAGTCGGGCGCGAGCGACGCAAGCGCGGAATATGTCGGAAAAGTTCGGAAAATTATGGACGACGCGGGCGTTATGTGGCAGACTGGGCTACTTGGAAAGGTTGATCTTGGCGGCGGCGGGACGATTGCGCAGTATGTCGCGAATTTGGATATTGATACGTTGGATTGCGGCGTGCCGTTGCTGTCTATGCACTCGCCGTACGAGGTTGCCGGGAAAGTGGATATATATATGGCGTATAAGGGCTACAAAGCATTTATGCTTACATGAAATTATGCACCTAGCGGCGCAAACCACTCAGTCGGATATACTTATATACGCTCCTGAGCGGTTTGCACCACTATGCACACAATTTGACGCAAGCTATATTATGAAACAATAAAAAACCGCCTTTCGGCGGGGCGAGATAAAGAAGTTTGCGAAAAGCTAATAAAATCAATATTTATTTGTAATCGCAAACAGTATAGTGTGTTATAAACGCTGATAAAATTTATCAGCGTTTATTTTTTGCACATTTTTAGTATAATATTTATTTACGAAAAGTCAACGCCGTTTCGGGGATTGGGACACAATTCCGAGATGGCGTTCTTTTATAACGGCAGACCGCGCCTTAGGCGCGTGTCAATTACATTATGCCGTTTCATCGGCGCATTTTGCCGATATATAACTTCGGGACACATTGTCCCGAAGTGCTTACAATATCAAGAATGGAGGGGAATTCAATCCCAACGAGCCGAAGCCTTGCGATTTACGCAAGGCTGATTTAGTATCATAAAAGTGTAAGTGTTTTGAGCTGAGTAAAAAAAGCTTAAACATTTGCACTTATTTTATTATAATAAGGGAGTAATTGGTCTGGCGCTGGCTTTTTTGGGCTAACACGCCCGACATTAAAACCGTCAATCACCCCTTGTTATAAGCATTCGTTTAAGCAGGTTGAAACGCCGAGGCGCTTTCGTGTAACGAACTAAAATGGATTGTAATAAGTGCGGATGTGACAATTACAAAAATTTATTTTAGGGAGTTACATATGATAAGTGTTGGAATTGATGTGTCGAAAGGAAAAAGTATGGTTTGCGTTATGAAACCTTATGGCGAGGTTGTTTGTCCACCATTTGAAATCAACCATACCGCAGGAGAAATGGATGAGTTCTATATTGCGCGTTGATTGCGTATATCGTGTTTGAATGCCCCGAAGAAGATAGGAACTTGATAAACCTTGTTGACCTTATAAACACTATGGAAACAAAGGAAGATGATGAGGATTTCAAAAATCCTGTTGACTATATTTTTATGGGTTTGGCGAAGAAAGAGGGTAAAGCGGATTGTTTCGCCGTGCGGCAATATGCGAAATATAAGCTTGCAAGCGGCAAAACCGCGAAGAGCATTTTGATTAGTTGCGGCGCACGTTTGGCGGTTTTCGATATTGCGGAATTGCGCGAGATAATGAGTTATGACGAAATGGAACTTGATAAAATTGGCGACAGGAAAACTGCCGCCTTTTTTATTATCTCGGACACGGATAGCACGTTTAATTTCATTGTCGCGCTTGCGTTTTCGCAAATGTTCAATCTTTTATGCGAACGCGCGGACAACAAGAGGGGCGGCAGATTGCCGTACCACGTTCGCATATTGTGGGACGAGGCGGCGAATACGGGACAAGTTCCGCAACTTGAAAAATTATGCGCCGTTATTCGCTCCCGCGAGATTAGCTTGTGCCTGTTTCTGCAAGCACAATCGCAGTTAAAAGCACTTTACAAAGACCATTCGGAAACGATTATGGGTAATATGGATTCCGTTATATTTTTAGGTGGGCGGGAAAAGACAACTGTTAAAGAATTGAGCGAAGCACTTGGGAAATCGTCTATTTACTCATATACCGAGAGCCGCACACGCGGACAACAGGAAAGTTACGGACAAAATTTGCAAAAGTTGGGTCGGGAACTTATGACAGTTGACGAACTCTTAACAATGGACGGAAACAAGTGCATATTGCAGTTGAGGGGCTTACGCCCTTTTTTATCGCCTAAATACGATTTGCGAAAACACCCGAATTTTAGGTTTACCGAAGAATTTAGCAAGAAAAACAGTTTTGACACGGCGAAGCTGATAAGTACAAAGTTGACAGTTTCGCCCGATGATTTATTTATGGTTTACGAGGCGGAAGTGTCGGACGATATCATATACGAGGACGAGGACATTCTCAACTATGACGATTTGGACGACCTTGATGTACTCGCATAACTGACTTCGGGACAAGTGTCCCGAAGTTTATTTTTTGATTATGGAGGTACTATATGGCATTTTTTTCAACAGCAATAACAACATTACAAACGCTTGTAGTCGCGCTTGGTGCGGGTCTTGGCGTGTGGGGAGTTGTCAATCTTTTAGAGGGTTACGGCTCGGATAACGCGGCATCAAAATCGCAAGGCATTAAGCAGTTAATGGCGGGCGGCGGCGTAATTTTGCTTGGAACAACGCTTGTACCGATACTTGCGACATTGTTTTAGGAGGCGGTAGACGATGGGATTTCTTACCGAATGGTTACGAGAAATTTTAATGGAGGGAATTATGGGAAACCTCGGACACTTGTTTGTTTCGGTAAATGAGCAAGTCGGTAACGTGGCGTATCAAGTAGGAATGACCCCTGCGACATTTAATGCGGGGGTCTTTAACCTTATACGGCAAATATCCGAAACGGTAGTATTGCCGATTGCAGGGATTTTGCTGACGTTCGTTATGACTTGGGAACTGATTCAGTTGATTATGGAAAAAAATAATCTGCACGAAATAGACACTTGGATATTTTTCAAGTGGGTGTTTAAGACATTTATCGCGGTGCTGATATTGTCTAACACATTTTATATCGTGAACGGCATTTTTGAGGTTACGCAGTCGGTCATAAACGATGCGGCGGGAATTGTTACAACGGGAGCCGAGATAACACACGATATGATGGACGCGTTGGCGATGCACTTGGATACGATGAGTACGGGCGCGTTGTTCGGATTATGGATGCAATCGGGAATTATCAATATTATTGTGCCGATTCTGAATATCGTTGTTTTCATTATCGTGTTCGGGCGAATGATTGAGATTTACATTTTGACGAGCCTTGCGCCGTTACCGATGGCAACCTTGACGAGCCGCGAGATGGGAAGTATGGGACAAAATTATATGAAAACGCAGGGAATGACCGCCGTTGAAACTATGTCGGAGCGTTTCGATTATGGATTGAATCCGAAAAAGTGCGCGGCGGCCTGTTCCTATCTTTGCGAATCCGAAACCGCATACGCTGAATTTCAAATGGTAAAAAATCAGTATGAAGCGGAAACAGGGCGCAACGCCGAAAAGGGAATTTTGTTTTTTCAAATTCGACAGGCGTTCCCGCAAGGCGAAATATCGGTTGAGGAAGCTCAACGCATAGGATATGAGACCGCGATGCGTTGGACGAAAGGGAAGTATCAATTTTTTGTTTGCACCCATACCGACACAGGAAATATTCACAATCATATTTATTTCAACTCTACCGCGTATGACCGCTCCCGCAAGTTCCATAATTTTTTAGGCTCGTCATTCGCGCTCCGTCGATTGTCAGACCGCGTATGTTTGGAACACGGATTGTCTATTGTTAAAAATCCGAAATTGAAAAGTAAAGGTAAATTCAAACATTATGGCGAATGGCGCGGAAACGATAAACCGCCGACATTTCAAGAGCAACTCAAAATTGCGATTGATGCCGTGCTGACCGATGGGCCGAAAGATTTTGACGAGTTCTTGTCGGCAATGGCGGCGGCAGGGTTTGAGCATAAATGGGGGCGCGGCGGCGTTCTTTCGTTCCGTACAGACGGACAGAAAAATTTTACGCGGTTACGCTCGACCACGCTTGGCGAGGGTTACGGTCTGGACGATATTCAAAACATAATCGCGGGAAGCGTTCCGCTTGCGGCGGGGCGTACTCGCCGCCGACCCGTTGCGCCAAAGGTGAATTTGATTGTAGATATTCAAAAGAAAATATCCGAGGGCAAGGGCGCGGCTTACGAGCGGTGGGCGAAGGTCTACAACTTGAAGCAAATGGCGGCGGCGTTACAATATTTACAGGAGCATAATCTTTTAGAATATTCCGAACTTGAGGCGAAAGCAAACGCCGCGACAGATGATTTCCACGATATATCCGGCAAGCTGAAACAGACCGAGGCGGCTATGAAGCGCAACGTGAAATTGAAAGGCGCGATTGTGAACTACGCAAAGACTCGCCCTGTATTTGATGAGTATAAGCGGAAAAAATATAATAATAAATTTCTCGCGGAAAACGAAGCGGAAATTAAAATCCATAGGACGGCGCGGTCTGCTATGCAAGAAATTTTGAACGGCGCGAAGCTCCCAAAGATGGACGCGCTCAAAACGGAATGGCAAACGCTGGCCGCATACAAAAAATCTCAATATACAGAATATCGCGCCGCTCAAAAAAATATGCGCGAGGTTGTCGCGGTCAAGTCAAATATAGACCACTTGCTCGGCTTGGCCGACAAGGGGCGCAATAAGGAATTGGAGCGTTAGCAACAATTCCGTAAATGAAACTTAATTCGGTTGATTTGTGCCGAATTATAGTTGGATTATGCAGGGGCGTAAGATTTTCGCAGAAAATCCACAGCCATCTGCCAACAAGGCGGAACGCCGCAACCAACTTCGGGACAACTTGTCCCGAAGTTAGACGGGTTTGGGGTGATAACCCCAACAAGCATTTTATAAAATTTCCGCACGGAAAATTTATAAAAATCGCAAGTGTGTATATACACTTGCATTGCTTGCCGTTTTTATCACGAATTCGTGATAAAAATCGTTATCACGAAAAACGAGTTATCAAGAAAGCGTTGTAAACACTGTGAAATAGTGGGTTTTAAGTGTTAAAAATTCGAGATAACTCGGCGGGATGAACGCGGATTTGCACAATGCCCCATTTTG
>WRAG01000037.1 GCA_009780345.1 Oscillospiraceae bacterium | reverse complement strand
TCGTCCTTGCAGATGGCTGTGGATTCTTGCAAAAAACGCAAGAATCTTACGCCCCTGCACTTTTCGGCTACCGCTTGCGAACATTCACGCAAGCGAAGTCTCAAACGAAGGGTTTCCCAAGAAAACGAGCCGTTTTTTGGCGAAGTTTGATTGGTTGAAACCTACCGCAAGGACCACGACTGGTCCTTGTCGCTCTGCGGCAGCCGCCGCACATATGCGCTTGCCAGCGCAAGACGCCCCTGCACTGTAAGTGCAAAAAAATTAATTACTACTCAACTGCTTACGATTTTTACTTACTTCTTTCGCGCATGCCTCAATCTCGCTCATCGCTTTTGCAATAGAATTTTCGACATACTCTAAAAGTCCGTCGGTGTAGACAAAGGACGATTGCCGAACTTCCGCCTGCTTTTGCTTAGCGTCTTCGATGATTTTCTTCGCTTGTTCGGTCGATTGACGGGTTATCTCATTTTCGTCTATCAACGAGATAATCTTTTCTTTCGCGTCTTTAATAATATCTTCCGCTTCCTGTTTCGCCTCGTCCAAAATTCGCTGACGCTCTTCTTTCACCCATTTCGCTTGCTTCAAATCGTTGGGAAGATTAAGCCGCACCTCTTGGATAAGATCCAAAAGTTCTTCCTTATCAAGCATACATCTGCCCGAAAACGGCACAGAAACCCCGCCGGATACAGCGTCTTCCAAAACATCCAAAATTTCTAAAGCTTCCATTCCATTACGCCCCTTTCAATTTCTCTTTGACCGTATCTATAATTTGTTCGGGAACGAACTCTGAAAGTTCGCCTCCCAACCTTCCGACTTCCTTAACAATACTTGAACTTAAAAACATATATTTCTTACCGGCGGGCAAAAGCAGAGTTTCCACTTTGTCGCTTAAGTCCCGATTTGTAACCGCCATTTGAAACTCGTAATCAAAATCCGAAACGGCGCGAATGCCTTTCACTATGTAGCGCGCCCCAACTTCTTCGGCGAAATTCACCAAAAGCCCGGAAAACGAACAAACTTCCACATTATCAAGCCCGTGCGCCGCAAGTTTTATCATTTCAACCCGCTCGCTTACCGTAAACAAAGCAGAACTCACTTTCGCGCTATTTTCCAAAACAGTGATGTAAATCTTATCAAATATTTGGCTCGCTCGCTTTAGAATATCCAAATGTCCGTTAGTAATGGGGTCGAATGAACCCGGATAAACCGCAATTTTCAAGTAAAATCACTTCCTATGGGTTTGCGTGAAATCACGCAATCTTTCGTCGAAAGCGCTTCGTCGGGTATCTTTATACACGCTCCGGGCGTTGGAGACGAAACCTTACGCAATTTGACGCAAACTTATTTTGACGCAATTTGCAAAATACTAATCTGAATCCGTCCGTATTTCTTCGTCGTTATGGCTTCAAAGCCTAAAAACTCAACATCTTCGCCGCCAACTTCGCTTTCAATCACCAAAATTCCGTTATCAGCCAAAATTTCATGCTTATGTATAGCCTCAACTGCTTTGCTCAAGCATCCTTGGTTATACGGCGGATCGAGAAAAATTATATCAAACTTATTATTCGCCGACTTGATATAAGTCAAATAGTCACTGCGAACAACAGAAAATTTCGAGGGTTCAAGCTTCACATACGCCGCGTTTTTGCTGATAATATCCATTGCGGCGCTGCTGTTCTCGACAAATACGGCGTAATCGGCGCCGCGGCTTAAACTTTCCAACCCCAAAGCGCCCGAGCCGGCGAACAAATCCAAAACCGCGCCGCAGGGAAAATGGGATTGTATAACGTTAAAAACGGATTCTTTTACATTATCGCTTGTCGGGCGAGTTGCTTGTCCTTTAAGGGATAAAAGTTTCGCTCCGCGAAATTTTCCCGAAATAATTCTCATGGATTTACCCCCTACTAAAATTCATTGTAACACAACTTCCGTGTGAATTCAATGATTTATTGAAAAAATATTGAAAAAAGCAAAAAAATTTTCATTTGTCGAAATTCCTAATATCAAAGGCTTTCTGTAACATTGCCGTAACAAATCTGACATCTTTTTGCAAAAAAAGTTTGACATCTTTTGCATATATTGGTATAATATAACGCGAAGAATGTGTTTTATAAATATTTTATAAACATATTCTAAAAATTTTTTGCGCGTCAATGTTGCATTTATTGTTAGATTTACTTATGTTTCGCGCAAACAGGAGGTTATACCAATGATAAGTTTTAAGAGATGCGCCAAAAGGGGCGCGTCGGCAGTTCTGGTTGTTGTGTTATTCGTTTCGATGCTTGGTTTTATGGGGGTTTCCGCATACCCGGGAAATGAAGCGCCGGAAGGAATGCACGGAGTTACAACGGCGAGCGTTTTGAACGTTCGAAGCGGTCCGGGAACGGGTTATGGGATTCGCGGGCAACTTAGAAGAGGCACATATGTCAATGTTTTAGCTGTTTTGCCTGGGTGGGTTCGAATTGCTCACGGCGACGGCGCGGGATATCTTTCCACAGATTTTGTGATGGTAAGAACCGGTCCTATGCCGGCACGTTCATCGCATAGCTATGGAACTGCGGCGCAAGTTGTGGAATTTGCGAAAAGGTATTTAGGAACCCCGTACAGATGGGGCGGAACAACACCGGCAGGATTCGATTGCAGCGGGTTTATGTGGTACATTTTCCGTAATTTCGGCGTAACGCTTAACCGTGTGGCGCATGACCAAAGAAGAAACGGCACGCCGATTGCGAGACCTTATGTAAGACCGGGCGACTTGGTATTTTTCTATCCGAGAGCCGGCGCGACTACAGTTAGCCACGTTGGATTGTATGTTGGCAACGGATACATGATTCACTCGCCATCGACAGGAAACGTTGTTCGATTCACAAGTATTAACAGTGCCAATCGCGTTTCAAGATACGCGGGCGCGAGAAGAATTTTTTGGTACTAGACGATATAGTCAAATAAGTAAGAGCGGCTGCGTATGCAGCCGCTCTTTTTTTATTCTTCTTTTAAATTTCCCTCTAATTCTAATTGCTTTTTATTCCCGTCACGTTGCGCGACAAACGACCTATACGCTTCCGCCGCGAGAATCGCGATAAGCGGTCCGAATATAAGTCCGGGAACACCGAAAAGCGTAAATCCGACAAATATACTAATAATCGTTAAAAGCGGGTGGACGCCGATTTGCGCGGATAAAATTTTCGGCTGAACTATGTTTCTTGTAACAAAGCAAATAACTTGCAAAACCAATAATCCGATTCCCGTAAAGAAATCGCCTGTAATGAGCATTATTACCGCCCACGGAACCAAAATCGTCCCCGTTCCAAGCACCGGAATAAAATCAACCAACGCGACGAAGAACGCCATAACCAGCGCGTGGGGCGTGCCTAATCCGAAAAGCCCCGCCGTCACGATAACAAACGTGATAGACATGATAATTAACTGCGCCTTAATGTAAATCCAAAAGCCGGACAGCACGGTTTTTCGAAAATGCCGCAAACTTTTCAACCAAGACTGCGGAAGACTGCCGCTAATCCATTTCATGATGAGGTCGTAATCTTTGATAAAGAAGAACGCTGACAAAATCAGTGCCATCGCATATATAAGCCCCGACGTTAAGCTTGTGAAAAATCCCCACGCGGCAGGGATCGCGCCGTCCATATCGGGCGTTATTATACTTACGAAATTTTCTTGAATTTCCTCTAAAAGCCCATACAAAAACCCCGCCACTTCGGGAGGAAGCGCAAGCACAAAGTCAGAGTTTAGAATCTGAACCCTTAAATTCTCAATTGTGTTTGGAATATCTAAAATAATCGCCTGCATTTCGCGTACAAACTGATATATAATATACCCCACAAGCGAGCCGAGCAAAAGAATAATCAGCACGACAATCAATACCGACGCAAGTGCGCGCGGCATTTTTAACTTACGCTCTAAAAATTTCGCGAGTTTTTGACAGGGAATCGCGATAATAAACGCGACGATAAATGGCGAAAACACTCTCATTGCTTGCGGCACGGCGAAATATGCCGCAACAATCGCAGCCGCGACAAGTCCGTATCTTATATATTTGCCATAATTTTTTTCGTTTAGCATGGCCGCGCCCTCCTCGTGATGTTACTTATCAAGCAATCTTCCCATAATTTTATATCCGTCAGCTATATAATTCCCGCTGTCTTTCGCGTTTTGCTCGGTATAAGTTTTGCCGCTACCGTTGCCCGTGTTTCTGCTATCATACAAAACATACGGAACAGCGTCGCGGGTATGCGTTTTAAGCGCAAGCGGCGTCGCGTGGTCAGGCGTAATCAGTATGCGGTAATCTTCGCCGCTTTTATCAAGCGCCGCAACAAGCGGTCCAACCATTTTTTCATCAATCAGTTCAATCGCGCGGATTTTATCGTCAACTTTCCCTTGATGCCCCGCTTCGTCAGGCGCTTCAATATGAAGATAAACAAAATCCAAATGATCTTTTAAAAGTGCGTCAATCGCCGCTTGCGCCTCGCCGTCGAAGTTGGTATCGATGGTTCCGCAAGTTCCCTCAACTTCAATCACTTTCAGTCCCGCGCAAACGCCGATGCCGCGAATTAAGTCTACCGCCGAAATGACCGCGCCGCTCAAACCGTAAAGTTCGGCAAAAGGTTTAAGTTGCGGCTTTTTGCCGTTGCCCCAAATCCATATTGAGTTCGCGGGATTTTTGCCTTGCGCAATTCGCTCGCGATTTATCGGGTGATCTTTTAGAATATCATAACTTTTTTTCATCAACTCAAGTATTGTCGAGTTTTTCGGCAAATATTCGGTGATTTTTTTATCCGAAATATCGTGCGGCGGCGTGAGTGCGAACTCATCGTCCATATGATGCCACACCATTAGGTGGCGATAGCTTATTCCGCCGTAAAATTCGTAATCATCGGTTTTAAGTGCCTCGTTAACGTCCGCGATTAACGCGCGCGCCTCCTCGGTTGAAATTTCGCCCGCGCTATAATCAACCATAGTTTTGTCGGCGTAATTCTCGTCGTTAGACAGCGTCACCAAGTTCGCGCGGAAGGTCATGTCGGTATCGGATAACGGAACTCCCATACTCGCCGCCTCAAGCGGCGAACGCCCTGTGTAATACACAAACGGGTCATATCCGAACACCGCCAAATTCGCCACATCGCTTCCGGGCGGAAGTGACTCGGGCACAGTTTGTAAAAGTCCAAGCGCGCCATTTTGGCAAAGTTTGTCCATATTTGGTTTTTTTGCGACTTCCATCGGCGTTTTGCCGCCCAATGCGTCCAGCGGAAAGTCTGACATGCCGTCACTTAATATCACTATATATTTCACAAATCGTCACTCCTTCTCATATGAATATATTGTACACCAAAATTTTTTGATTGTCAATAAATTCCTAAAACTTGGTATAAATTTACAATATCAAGGGTAGAATAGAACTAAGAATTTTACATTACACATTACATATGAGGGGGAAAATGCGAATATGAACGAAATTTGGCACGAAATTGCGGAGGCGAAGGAAGAACTTTCGGTTGCAATGGCAAATTTTAATCAGGCGATTGATAATGATGTGATAGACTATTGGATTTATCGTATTAAGTCGGCGCAAACGAAATATGATCTTTTAATGAACGAGGTTAGGCGCGCGAATGACGTTGACCAAGCAGCAGTATAAAAAAAAGAGCCTTTCGGCTCTTTTTTAATATTATCTGCGCAAAAACGGCGGAACATCTAAATCATCGTCGTCAAACTGACTAAACAGCTTGTCCACCTCTAACTGCTTCGGATTGTTATCGCCCGCCGGAGCGTTGTCGGCGATTGAGGCGCCAAACATCGCGCTTGGCGCGCGGACCGCAAATCCTTCGTCCTCTTCAAATCCGGTTGCGATAACGGTAATATGTACTTCGTCTCCAAGCGATTCGTCAATCACCGCGCCGAATATAATATTCGCCTCGGGGTCGGCAGCCTCTTGCACCAGTTGCGCCGCGGCGTTAATCTCGAATATGCCCAAATCAAGTCCGCCGGTAACGTTAAGCAAGACTCCCTTCGCGCCGTCGATGGTGGTTTCAAGCAATGGCGATTGAATCGCCTTTTTGGTTGCGTCAACCGCGCGGTTTTCGCCGCTTGCTCTGCCTGTTCCCATATGCGCGAAGCCGGTTTCTTTCATAATGGTTTTAACGTCGGCAAAATCAAGTGAGATCAATCCCGCAACCGAAATAAGGTCGGATATGCCCTGCACGCCTTTGCGCAAGACGTCATCAGCCATAATGAACGCGTCTTTTACCGTCGTTTTGCTTTCCGCAACCTGCATAAGCCGCTCGTTCGGGATAACAACCAATGTGTCCACCGCTTCTTTAAGCATTTTTATGCCTGAATCGGCGTTTCGCGCGCGAACTTTGCCCTCAAAATTAAACGGTTTGGTAACAATTCCAACCGTCAAAATGCCCATTTCTTTGGCGATAGATGCCACAACCGGCGCGGCGCCCGTTCCGGTTCCGCCGCCCATTCCGGCGGTAACGAAAACCATATCGGCGCCTTTAATGGCTTGCACAAGTTCTTCGCGGCTTTCTTCTGCTGCTTTTAAGCCGATTTCGGGATTCGCGCCCGCGCCCAAACCTTTGGTAAGCTTTTCGCCAATTTGTATTTTCTGCGCCGCGCGAGATAGCCCCAAATCCTGCTTGTCCGTATTTATCACAATAAACTCAACCGCACGCAAGCCCGCGTCAATCATTCGGTTAACAGCGTTGTTTCCGCCGCCGCCAACTCCAATAACTTTTATCTGGGCCGGTGTAGTGACTTCGGTATCGAATTCAAACACTACATATTCCCCCTTAACTTTCTTTTCTATAGTATATATTGTATTTTACATTATAATTTTCGTTTTGTAAATAGGTTTTTGAAAAAAGTTTTAATTTTCTTCGTTTTCTTTATCTTCGGACGCCGAAACTTCCTTTTTTTGGCGTTTTCCGAGCTTCTCCAAAAGAATATGTCTCATGGTGGCGAAGTTTTGGAACATTCTTGTTCCGAATATTACAATCGCCGCCAACGCCAGGTTAATTCCGAGAACAGTTCCGAGATATGCAAGCCCCGCCGCAAGCAGCGCGTTCGAGAAAAACCCGGTGAAGAATACTGTTATATTGAACGTTTTTTTCATATGTGCCGCAACACCGCCAAATACCGAGTCAAGCGCGGCAATAATAGAAATCGCAACGTAAGGCGACATTTCGGGCGTCAAATTATACGGCATCCAAATTCCTAGAATTATTCCGACGACGGCTGCTCCAATTGCTATCCACATTATTCGTCACCTCCTGTGCCTGCCGGACGCGCATAATGCAGGTTAAACGCGCCCGTGAAACGTCTGATTTCAATATTTGACGACATTCTTATATCAATGCTCGCGCCGAAAAGTGTAATGTTGTCCATAACGCCGCCCCTCATTCGAAGCGCGCTATCCATTGTCGCGGCGGGACCTATGGCGCGAATCTCAAAAGGGGTCGCCAGACGCGTTCCGTTTACAGTTACCGTTGAACCGACGCAGCGTATCTCACTTGTCGCGAGAATCCGCTCTTCGCGGCTGTCGTCGCTAATACTTATCGCTTCCGCGCCCGCAACCAGCAATTCATTGATAACCATAAATATCATATCGTCGTGTATAAGTCCCCATTCGGGGTGCATTGCGAAATCGCTGTCGAAATTGCCGCTTCTGTCGTTGAGAGTGACAATCACGCCCTCTCCTTCCAAGTCAGTGAGTCCCGCAAGCATTTCAGCCACCTCAAGTTGCCGAACCATCGTTTCGGAACCTTCGCTGTTTTGCGCGACTTCGTGGCGCAACCTATCGATGTCTTCCTGCTGCTGCCCTACTTGTATTCTAAGTCCGTCGTTTTGTTCGCGAACTGTTCGGTATTGTTCCACCAATACTGAAATGTGAGCAGGGGCTTCAAGCGCGCGGATTCGCGGCTGCCCTTTTATCTGCCATGTCAACGCGAACGCAAGCGCCAAGCACACAATCGCAATCGGAATTTGAAATCTCAGTTTTTTCATATCCATTTGTATATCAACTCCTTTTTAATTAATCATTGGTAAATGGCGGGTTTTCAAGCGACATATCCAAAGTTCCGTGTTCGTGCGACGGAATTGTTTCCACGATGTTTTGTAAAAACATGATTCTATACGCAAGATTGTTGGTGTCACCCATAATAACCCTAATTCTGTTTTCGTAATTAAGTGTAATTTGCGTTAAATTCGTAACATCTATACTTATAATGTTCGTCTGCATTTGATTCGCGATAATTTCGTTAAGCGTCAAAAGTCCGACATACATATTTGTCGAATTTTCCGCCGTCAGGATTTCGCCGGGTATAGCCCTGTCCACATTTAATCCGCGAATAATCGGAAGATTGTATTGTTCTTGCAAAACTTCCAAAACCAAGCCCGTTTGGTCAATCACAACAAACATTTCTCCGTACGCTATAATCGCTTGCGGCTCTTTTTCCCGCACCCAAATTCGGATTCGATTCGGAAAAACTCGGCGAACGTTGGCTTCTTGAACATACGGAAGCGTCATAATATTCGAGATTACTCTTTGCGTGCCTGTTGAAAAAATATTATCTCCCCGAAATTCGCCGGCGCGCGCGCGAAGCTCGGACGCGGCAATGATTTCGCCCTCTGAAAGCCGCTCGTTTCCGACGACGTATACTTCAACCAAATTAAATGCCGGCGCGAAAAACAGCGTAACCACAATTCCTACCGACAAAAACAGGCAAACAAATATGGTGAATATGGTTCTTGCCTTTTTTCGCTTACGCTCTTTGCGATATTTGTTTAATTCGATTTGTCGATCAGTATATTTCATTCGTCACAACACGACCTTCCCGTTCATTTTTGAGCACGGTAGATTGTAACCAATCAAACATCGCCAAAGATCGGCGCGTTTTCTTGGACAATCCTCGAGGACGAACCGTTCGCAAAATCAAAGATTTTGACGGTTCAGCCAAAACCGCTCAAAAAGCTCACATCACGGTCGGTTGCTCCTCTTATCCCAAAATGTCCACTGCGTTGGGGCATTTTGGGAGCCCTATTTCCTACACTCTTCTTATATTCGCGCCTAACAATGCTAAATCTTTCTCGATATGTTCATATCCTCGGTCAATATGCAGTATATCGCTGATGATCGTTTTACCCTCCGCCATAAGTCCGGCAATCACAAGTGCCGCGCCGCCGCGCAAGTCGGTGGCGACAACTTCCGCGCCGCTTAGACGTTCTACGCCTCGAACCGCCGCGACTTGATTAAAACGCGTAATGTCGGCGCCCATTTTTTGAAGTTCGGCAACGTGCCGAAACCGCCCTTTGAACAAATTTTCGATAAATATCGTTGTGCCTTGCGTCATTGATAACGCTGCCATTACAGGCGCTTGAACGTCGGTCGGAAATCCCGGGTGCGGATGGGTTTCGATTCCCGAAACCGCTTTGAGTTTTCCGTCGCTTATGATTTTTACGGCGTTTTCCGACTCGAAAATATAGCAACCCGCGTTGCGCAAAACCCAAATCACCTTATCAATATGCTGCGGCACGACATTTAGAAGCGTAACTTCGCCGCCGCACCCCGCAGCGGCGCATAGGTATGTAGAAGCGGCGATTCTATCGGGAATTACTGTATATATCGTGTCACGCAAGGTCCTAACGCCGCGTATGGTGATTTTATCGGTTCCCGCGCCGCTAATGTCGGCGCCCATGCTGTTTAAGAAGTTCTGTAAATCCACAATTTCAGGTTCTTTCGCGGGATTATCAATTATAGTCACGCCGTCTGACTTCGCGGTAAGAAGCATGATGTTTTCGGTTGCGCCGACGCTTGGAAAATCCAAGCAAATATTGCCGCCGAAAAGTTCGCTGTTTTTTTTGCAGTATATGTATTTTTCGGTTTCCTCAATTTCAACGCCGAGTTCACGAAACGCTTTGATATGCAAGTCTATCGGGCGCGGCCCTAAATCGCAACCGCCGGGGCAAGATATGCACGCGTTGCCGCAACGCGAAATGATCGCGCCCAAGAACATAACAGACGAACGCATTTCTTTCATAAGATCGTCAGGTATGGACGAACACGTCACGTCTTCCGCGTCAATTTCCGCAACGTTACCGGCAAGCGCAACCTTGCAACCCAAGTTTCGCAGTATATTAAACGCCGAATGGACATCGCTTAAATTTGGACAGTCTTTGATAACCGTCTTGCCGGAATTAAGCATTGCTCCGGCGATAATAGGCAGAACCGAATTTTTCGCCCCGTGAATACGCAATTTGCCCGAAAGCCGTTTCCCGCCGATAATTTCTATATTTTTCACAATCCGCACCTCCAGCCATAGTAGTCCTATGAGCTGTGTCAAAATTAGGTTAGATTTTGTGAAAATGGAGCGTAGGCGTATAAGAGTACGGTAGTCGACATTTTCGCAAAAAACAAAAAACGAATAAAATCAATGATTTGCGTAAGCAAATCCACAAAAATACATTTTTAAAAATTGCCCGTTTTTTGTGGTCTAACCAATTTTGGCACAGTCTGCAATAACTCATACTATGTTCGAGTGCATATGTGTGTTACAGTTTTGTTACGGCTTGTCCAAAGTTTCGTTACGATTTCATGTAAAATTGACTATATTATGAATAAACATCAATTTTTGTGATATACTAAGCACAGTAAGTTAGTCATGAATATTTAGTAGTCCCCCTACTAAAATGGCTGTAACTGAACTTTTCTCATTTTAAACTTTCTTTTAGCCCATTCCAAAGATGGAATCGGCTACTCGGTTGATTGCAAACTGCAATCAATCTTTTTTTGCGATTAATTCCTCAATCAATCTATATATCTTATCGGTCGCGTCGGTTATGCCAAGCTTCTTCGCCGCCGCGCCGTAATTCTCAAATTTGCGATTATCGGTCATGTCCATAACCGCGCGCGTAAGAGCGTCTTCCGTCAATTCTTTTTCCAAAATCAGAACGCCGCCGCCCTGGTCACTCATAGCTCGTCCGTTATACTCTTGATGATTATCGGTTACATTCGGCGAGGGAATAAGTATGCCCGCAACCCCCAACGCGCAAAGTTCGCTCACGGTCGTCGCGCCGCACCGACATATTGCCAAATCCGCCGCGGCAAGCGCAACATCCATGTCGTATATGTATTCAACCACTCGAATACCATTAAGCCCATCTATATTAACCCCTCTCGAACTGAATTGCCCCAAAACTCTTTGGTAGTAATTCTTTCCCGTGGCAAACAATATCTGATACGGGATTTTGTCCGAGTTTAGCGAACTTATCAAGTCCACCATTGCAAAATTTATCGCCGCCGCGCCTAAACTTCCTCCAAATGCGACAATAAACGGTCTTTCGTCAAGTTTTAACTCTCGTCGCGCCGCACTTTTGTCCTTCTTCAGAATCGACGGACGAATCGGGTTACCTGTAACTTCCACGCGCTTCGCTTTTGAGAATCCGGCGTTCAAATCGGGAAACGCAAGCGCGACAACATCCACATGTTTTGCTAGAATCTTAGATGTCAAACCGGCGAACGCGTTGGATTCGTGAATAATTGTCGAAATTTTCATCTTCGCGCCCATATAAAGTACGGGTCCCGACACATATCCGCCGGTTCCGATAATAACATCGGGCGCGAATTCGCGAATAATCTTTTTCGCCTCGAAGCAACTTTTGACAATTTTAAAAAGATTTTTAAAGTTGCGAAAATTAATTTTTCGCTCGAATCCTCGAATGTCTATGTATTGAATATCATACCCGCTTCGCGGAACCAACGCCGTCTCCAGTCCCGCGCGCGTTCCGACGAAGAGGAATTGCGCGTTCGGATTTTGCTCTTTAATATAATTCGCGATTGCGATTGCGGGGTTTATATGCCCCGCCGTTCCGCCGCCGGCAAGCAAGATTTTCATATGGCATCATTCCTTTCCTTAGGGCTGATGCCCTGAACCTCTTTTTCCGCTGCGGCGGCAGGCTTTTTCCGGGTCCGTCCCGAAGGAATTGTGCCCTGCCGGGCGGGCGATAAGGGCTCTGCCCTTATCAATCCCGGTCGCCTGGCGGTCACAAACGCACAAACCGCGATTTGTGCCGCGAGCGGCGACAGAAAAACTGGGTTAGTGAACCGCATTCGCGGTAAATGAGACTTAGCTTACGTATTTTGTAAGCTGTAGTCGAATTATCCAACGACCAACGGGAGTCGGGAAAGATTAGCGAGATACAACACTGCGCTCGTTCGAAAGCAACATGTGCGCCCTACAACTGCGTCGCCGAGCTTTGCCTCGAAATATTCAACATAACCCCCATAGCCGTCATGATAACCGCCATCGCCGTGCCGCCATAACTGAAAAACGGAAGCTGCATACCTGTTACCGGCATACTTGACGTTACAACCGCGATATTAACCAACGCTTGAAAACCGATTAGCGTCGTAATTCCCACCGCCAAAAATGTTCCGAACGCGTCGGGCGCGTTTGCCGCAATTTTAATTCCGCGCTTTATAAGGAATATAAACAAGCTAATTACCAATATTACGCCGATCCAGCCAAGTTCTTCGGCGATAACGGAGAATATAAAATCGTTGTGCGGCTCGGGAAGGTATAAGAATTTTTGCCGGCTTCGCCCGAGTCCGACGCCGAAAATCCCGCCGGAACCTATCGCGTAAAGGGATTGCACGATTTGGAAGCTTTCCTCTCTTACGAATTCGGGATTAAATGGATCTAAGAACGCCGTAATACGCCTTAGCCGATAAGGCGCAGAAATAACCAACCATATCAAAAGCGGAACCGCGGGCGCAGAAATCACAGCAAAATGCCAAAGTTTCGCGCCGGCAACAAACAGCATAACAATTAAGGTAACGCTTATCAAAAGTGTCGCGCTAAAGTGCGGCTGAAACATCAAAAGCCCGCCCATAATGCCGATTACTACCATGTAAGGAAACAAAAGTCCTTTAAAAGTTTTAAGTTTACTCGCGTTTGTTGACAAATGACGCGCGAAAAACAAAATAAGCGCAATTTTCGCGAATTCCGACGGCTGAAATCTTACAGACTGCGTTCCGAGCCAGCGTGTCGCGCCGCCAACACTTATGCCAAGTCCGGGAATAAGCACGGCAATGTGCATCACAATTGTAATTCCAAGCCCTATGTTCGCCCATTTCCCCAACTTTTTATAATCATAATTCGACGCAACAAACATTCCGATCGCGCCGACCGCAACCCACGCCGCCTGCTGGCGAAATATCGCCCAACTGTCGCCGTGCAACCGAACCGACACCGCGCTTGACGCGCTAAACACCATAATCAGCCCGAACGCGATCATGATACATACAGTTATCAGATACGGAAAATCCACATACGTCTTATTCTTTTTGATAACTCTTCCCGCAAACCTGAATTTAGCCACAAAAATGTCCTCCCAATTTTATCACAAAAACCTGTCCGGAATTCCCCACAACAGCGCGATTACACAAAGTATAATCGTCACCAACGAAAAAACTATTACAACCCGCCGCTCGCTCCAACCCGACATCTCGAAATGATGATGAAGCGGACTCATCTTAAACACCCGCTTGCCTGTCAGCTTGAACGAGAACACTTGAATAATCACCGACAAAGTTTCCGCCATATAAACGAATCCCACAATAATCAGGAATAACGGCATTTGCATAAGTACCGCCACGCTCGCCACCGCGCCGCCGAGGAACAATGAGCCTGTATCCCCCATAAACACTTTCGCCGGATATTTGTTGAACAGTAAAAAACCCAAAAGTCCACCGATTAAACCTGCCGAAACCATTCGCGCCCCGCTAAAAGTCCGAACGCCTAAATAAAACCCGTCCGGCGGGGCAACCGCCGCGAAAAACAGCAAAACCAATATAGTCACGCTTGTCGCCAAGCCATCAAGTCCGTCTGTAAGATTTACCGAATTCGTGCCGCCAATCATCACGAATACGGTAATCGGGATAAACATAAATCCTAAATCCAATGTTCTTGATGTAAACGGAATCAATATCTCCGTATCAATAACCCCCGACATCACAATCCATACCGCAAATCCAAGCGCAACGACAAACTGCAATATAAATTTATGCCGCGCACGCAATCCGAGGTTTCGTTTGAGCACAACTTTGATAAAATCGTCGATAAACCCGATAATTCCGAACAGCAAACTGCATATTACAATCGCCCAGAAGCGACTATCGAAAGTTTCAAAGCCGCTTAGGAGCCCGACAATCACCGTCGCGATTAAAACCGCAAATATAAATATAATGCCGCCGATTGTAGGTGTTCCCGCTTTCGAATTATGCCAATTCGGACCGATTTGGCGAATCGACTGCCCCGCTTTTAACGCCCGAAGCGCGGGGATTATCAAGAATCCCAGCAAAATCGCCGCCGCAAGGCTGATTACAAACATCATTAGTGGATTATACGACATCAGATTCAACATTAGTGAATTATTCAACCGTTTCGCCTCCGTTTTCAGCGATATATTGAGAAATTTCTTCCAATTTCATGCCGCGCGAGCCTTTGAACAAGATATAATCGCCCGGTTTAATGAGTTCGTTAACTCTATCCTTTAACTGAACGTTATCCTTGAACGAATATATTTCACCGCCGAATCCTAACTCCCGCGCGCCTTTCGCTATATACTCTGCCTCATGTCCAACGGTAATCAGCATATCAATTCCCGCGTCGAATACCATTTTGCCCACCGCGGTATGTTGTGATTCCGAAAATTCGCCAAGTTCCAGCATATCGCCAAGTACCGCAACAGTTCGTTTTTCGGTTGCCTGATCATCTGCCGCCAAGCGAGTTAGAACTTCAAGCCCCGCTTTCATGGAGTCGGGACTTGCGTTATAGCAATCCTCAATTAAGGTGTAATTTTCAAGTTTAATAATGTTTTGCCGCATTGCGCCCGGCGAAAAGTTCGCAATCCCCTCAATAATTTTTTCCATGGGAATATTATACCGCACGCCAACCAAAATCGCCGCTAAAGCGTTGTAAATATGATGTTCGCCCGGCGCGGACGTGGCTATCTTATATTCTTCCCCATTAAAGCTTACGCTAAACTCCGAGCCGCTTCCGGTTTTCTTGATATCTTTCGCGATAATGTCGCAATTCGGATTCTCGATTCCGTAGTACAAAGTTTCGTATCCCAAAGTTCCGTCAAGCGCGTAAAGCCGCTTATCGTCGCCGTTTAGAACCACCGCCCCATCGTTTGAAAGCCCGTCAAGGATTTCAAGCTTCGCTTTTAAGATATTATCCTGCGAACCCAGATTTTCGATATGCGAAACGCCGATATTGGTAATCACAGCAACATCAGGCATTGCGATGTTCGACAGACGTGAGATCTCGTAGAAATTGTTCATTCCCATTTCAAGAACCACCACCGAGTGGTCGTTCGTCAGCTGAAATATTGTAAGCGGCAAGCCGACCTCGTTGTTGAAGTTCCCTTGGGTTTTAAGAGTGTTATATGCCGTGGAAAACACGCTTGCGATCATATCTTTCGTGCTGGTTTTGCCGACGCTTCCGGTGATTCCAATCACGGGAATGTCGAACTGCTGACGATAAAGCTTCGCAATATCTCGCAAAGCCGCGCGGCAATCTTCCACCGCTATAATAGGCAGATTCGAGAATCGTTTTGCGTCGCCATCAACTACCGCGCAAAGCGCGCCGGCTTTAATGGTGTCGGCAACAAAATCATGACCGTCGAAATTATCGCCGCTTAAAGCGATAAATATATCGCCCTTATTGACGTTTCGGCTGTCGGTTGTAACGCCTTGAACGACAGCATCTTCCGCAACGTTCCAATAAATTCCGCCGCACGCTTTCGCGACCTGTGATATACTCAATTTCGGTTCCATATTATCACCTCTTAATCTCGTAGGGGCGGTCATTGGCCGCCCGTCGGTGGTTTGCTTTTTATAATGCGGGCGGCCAATGACCGCCCCTACAATCAATCCGCTAACAACTTCAACACTATCTCCCGCTCGTCAAAATCTATCGTCCTGTCTTTCAAAATCTGATATGTCTCATGCCCCTTGCCGGCAAGAAGGATAATATCTCCCGCCTGCGCGTTGTCAAGCGCGTATTCAATCGCTTCAAACCGATTCTCAATTACGGTGTATTCGCAATTGCTGTCAGTCATTCCCTCTAAAATATCGTCGATTATCAAGCGTGGCTCTTCGTGCCGCGGATTATCGGAGGTGACAATGCAAAAGTCCGAAAGTTCGGCGGCAATTTGCCCCATAATCGGACGCTTTGTCTTGTCGCGCCCGCCGCCGCACCCGAACAGAGTTACAATCCGTCCCGGCGCAAAGCCCCGAATGGTGCGCAATACGTTGTCTAATCCATCCGGCGTGTGCGCGTAATCAATAATCACAGTAAAATCAAGTCCGGTGTCCACAACTTCAATCCGCCCTTTAACGCCGCCCGCGAATTTAAGCGCATGGGTTACGGCGTCTAGCGGAAACCCTGCCGCGACACATATCGCAACCGCGGCCAAAGCGTTATACGCCGAAAATTCGCCGGGAATTCCGAGGAAAACATGGCTTGTCTCGCCGTTATACGTCACATCGAACTCGACGCCCTGCTCTTCAAGCTTCAAATTGTCAGCTTTCACGTCAGATTCGCAGTTTATGCCGTATGTTATAACCTCACCCGCGCTGATATCAATCATCGTTTGCGAAACGCCGTCATCTCGGTTGATAACTGACTTTTTCGCTTTAGTAAACAACTTCGCCTTTGCGTTAATATAATTTTCCATCGTTCCATGGAAGTCGAGATGATCTTGCGTCAAATTTGTGAATCCCGCAACGTCAAACTCGCACGCGGCAACGCGTTCAAGCTCTAGCGAATGTGACGAAACTTCCATAACCACATATTCAACCCCCGCCTCAATCATGCGGGTAAAAAGTTGCATAAGTTCAAGACTGTCAGGCGTTGTATGCACCGACGGAATCACCGCGCGACCAATAATGTTTTGGTTCGTTCCAATTAAGCCGACCGTCGCGCCTTGGTGCTCCAAAATTGACTTAATCAGATACGTTGTGGTCGTTTTCCCGTTTGTTCCGGTAACGCCGATAAGTTTAAGCTTTTTCTGCGGAAAGTCGTAATACCGCGCCGCCATTATCGCAAGCGACCGCCGTGTATTATCAACTTTAATCGTAGCAACCCCCAAGTTATCGAATCCCTCGCGCTGCACAACTATCGCCGCCGCGCCTTTTTCGATTGCCTGCGCCGCAAAATCGTGCCCGTCAACCTTGCCGCCGATAATGCATACGAAAACATTCCCCGGCTTGACGTCGTTGGAGTTGTAAGATATTCCCGTGATATTCACATTTAAGCTTCCGACCATTTTTTCGACAAACAGGTCTTGGATAATTTCGGATAGTAACATGGCTTTTGTTCCTTTCTCGCGCTGAGAAGCGCAGGCAATTGCGCGGGCGCGCGCGGCGCGTCAAGGACCAGTCCTTGACAATCCAGCAAGTTTTTGCGCGGGAAAAACTTGACAAAAACTGCCGCCCTCCCCGCCGCGACCCACGCACAAAACGCGCGGGTACCCCGCTGGCGGAACCACGGGCGAATATGAGTGCAATCAACTCGCCCCTATTCAAACAATATCTCGCGCTTTTAGGCGCGGGTCGCTCTCGAACGAGCGCAGCGTTATATCTCGCTAATCTTTCCGCGAACACAGTTCGCTAACCAATGCTTTTATCGTCGCCGCTCGCGGCGCAAATCGCCGTTTTGTGGCGTTTGTGACCGCCAGGCGACCGGGATTGGGGCTGAACCATCGAAATCTTGATTTCGCTAATGGTTCGTCCTTGAGGGTTTCCCAAGAAAACGAGCCGTTTTTTGGCGAAGTTTGATTGGTTGAGACCTACCGCAAGGACTTCGACAAGTCCTTGTCGCTCTGCGGCAGCCGCCGCACATATGCGCTTGTCAGCGCAAGACAGCCCGCGCCCGCAGGGCGCAAAATTCTGCCGCTATCGCGGCAAAATTAATACTGTATATCTAAATGCCTAAACTCTATCGTAACAATGCTGCCGGCGTCTACCACCGCCCCGGCCGCGGGGAACTGCGCCGTACAGATTACACGTCCTTGCTGGTGCGCCGGGCCGCCTCTTATTCGAATATTCAACCCCGCGTTCACAATCGCGCGGTTCGCGTCGGCGACAGACATGCCGACTACGTTCGGAACGGTTACCTGCCGTGCATTCGCCCCCTCGGTGTGCAAAATAATAGTAGAATTCCTCGCAAGCGGCTCGCGCGGACGTGGAATTTGAGACAACACAACATCTCCCTCGCCTTGGAATTGCGCGCTTAACCCGGACTCGCGGAGTATCCTCTGCGTTTGCTCCCTTGTCATTTGCGTTACGTCGGGAACAGGAACTTCCATATTCGCAATTTCTTCTTGCGTAAATTCAGGCTCAATCCCGAGATATTGCAAACTTTCTTCCAAAATATTTCGAACCACAGGCGCGGCGATAACTCCGCCGAAATAAGATGCGCCCCGCGGTTCGTCAAGTATAACCAAAACCGCAATCCGCGGATTGTCGGCAGGCGCGAATCCTACAAACGACGCGATATAATTCCGCAATCCGCGCGGAATTTTTTCGCTCGTCCCCGTTTTTCCCGCCACGCGGAATCCGGGAATATACGCGTTCCGCCCTGTTCCGCTTGTTACGGTAGTTTCTAAAACAGCGTTCAGCGTATCACTTGTTTCACGTGAAATAATCTGCCGAATAATTTCAGGCTCAAAACTTTGAACAACATTTCCGTCCGAATCGGTCATCTGCCGCACCAGCCTTGGACGGAACAAATTCCCGCCGTTCGCCATTGCCGAAGTTATGCTGATCATCTGCAACGGTGTCACTTGAAACCCTTGTCCGAACGACGATGTTACAAGTTCAAGTTCGTTAAAGTTGTTGCGATTAAAAAATATGCCCGAAGTCTCGCCGGGAAGCTCAAGTCCCGTTCTTTGCGTGAATCCCATTCCGTGCATATATCTGTAAAACGTATCGCGTCCCATCCGTTCGGCAATTTCAATAACCATAGGGTTGCAAGAATTTTGTACTGCCTCGGTAAAGGTTTGCATTCCGTGACCGTTACGGTTGTGGCAACGGATTGTATAAGTCCCGCGCCTTACCGCGCCGCTGCAATAAAATCGGTCGTTCAGGCTTACAACGCCCTCTTCCAGTCCCATCGCCAAAGTTGCGATTTTAAATGTCGAACCCGGTTCGTAAGAATCAACAACCGCCTTATTTCTCCACATATAATTCAGCCGTATTTGGTGCATCATGCTATTTAGTATACGTTCCCGCTCCTCACCGTCAAGTTCGGCAAGTCGTTCACTGTCAGCGGTTGAAAGATGACTCTCGTTAAAAGCGTCAAACCGCGCAACCATTCTCGGGTCGGTTGATAGTTCAAGGGGCGCGTTCAAGTCGAAATCCGGCTGTGTCGCCATTGCCAAAACTTCTCCGGTCTGAACATCCATAACAATCGCCGCCCCGCCCATTGCCAAGTTATGTTCAATCAACGCGGTTTCCAAATGTTTTTCGGTAAAATGCTGTATCGCTTCATCTATGGTTAAAACTAAATTAAGCCCGTCCTGGGGACTTATATATCGCTCGTATCTGTGCGCCATTTCGCGTCCGGCGGCGTCTCTCGCGGAAACCACTCGCCCCGGCGTACCGCGCAAATATCTGTCAAACACAAGTTCAAGTCCGTTAAGCCCTTGATTGTCCATTCCGACAAACCCAATTACATGCGAGGCGAAATTGTTGTATTGATAATGACGCATAACGTCTTCGTCAATGTTAATCCCTCTGATTCGATTCTCTTCAACAAACGCGCGAACCGCGTCCGCCTGCTCCTTCTCCACTCGACGACGGATAACAACGTTAGCGACTCTTTGATTTAGCCGATTGTAAATCACGTCCCTGTCCATTTCCAAAATTTCCGAAAGTCCGTTCGCGATTAAGTTTCTTCTTGCCGCGTTTGTCTCCTCATTCGTGCTAGAATTAATGTCGGCAGGGTCGGCGGTGATTTGCTCGACCGTTCTGCTTGTGGCAAGCGGAACGCCGTTCCTGTCGTATATTGTTCCTCGCCGTGGCGCGATAATCCTGTCGCGCGTTTGCTGCTCAACAGCGGCGCGACGCAAGTTCTCGCCCTGAACGATTTGTATCCAACCGGTTCTGACAATCAACGCTAAAAGAATAATCCAAAAAATAGCCAGTATAAGATTTATCCTGGCACGTTGTTTTCTTGTTAATTTATTAGCCTTACTCGTCAAGCGGATCCCCCCGATTTGTGTGAAATCACGCAATCTTCCGTCGAAAACGCACGGTCAGGTATAATTTATACACGCTCCCGTGCGTTTTCGACGAAATCTTACGCAATTTGACACAAATTTAATTTCTGCACAATCTATTAATATTGCCTTTCCCCTCATTTAAGAACCAAAACTATCGACATCTATCTAATGCAACGTTTCTATCGCCCTAATCAAAATTCCCGGAACTCCGTGCAAAATTCCTTCTTCAACAGGCACTCTGTTGTTGCTTTGATAAATCCTTTCGCCGAAATTGGTGGTGTTCATATCTATATAAAACATCTGATGCCGCTCTACTCGTCTCATGCCGAACTGTTCGATTGCAATTTGTTCTATGGCGGCAAGATCCATGCTTCTATCTATCTGAAGCTGCAACTGCTGATTTATATTTTCGATTCTGGCGAGTTCTTCTCGCGCTACACGCAGTTCGGCGCCGGTATCCTGTATCTCGACATGCCGGCTTACAAGAAAAAATCCGATAGCAAAGGATATAACTATGTACAAAAATAGTTTTCCTCTTGACGCACCTTTTTTCTTCGGTTTTTTCGCGGGCACCAAAGAAGGATTATGTTCCAATCGCGGGATTGGCTCGTGCGCATGCCGCAACGCTCTATTTACTGCCATAGTTTCACCTCCTCTTATAAATTTTTCTTGAAGTCCGTTAAGAGGGTCCGCCGAGCCGGCGACCGGGACGTTGCTGAGCTGTCGAAATCTTGATTTCGCAAACAGCTCGTACTTGAGGATTGCCCAAGAACACGAGTCGCATTTTGACGACATGTGATTGGTTGCAATCTACCGTTCCCGGACCC
>WRAG01000036.1 GCA_009780345.1 Oscillospiraceae bacterium | reverse complement strand
TTGCTGAGCTGTCGAAATCTTGATTTCGCAAACAGCTCGTACTTGAGGATTGCCCAAGAACACGAGTCGCATTTTGACGACATGTGATTGGTTGCAATCTACCGTTCCCGGACCCTCATGCCCATTCGGGCATTGATTCTGCAGGCAATCAAGGTCCGCCCTTACAATTTTTCAATCACTCGCAACTTCGCGCTGTGCGCGCGATTGTTAAACTCCAATTCGTCATTGCTCGCCGTAATCGGCTTGCGGGTAATCGCTTTCCCTCTTGGCTCTTTTCCGCAAACGCAAATGGGAAAATCCCCCGGGCAAGTACAGCCGCGAGAGAGGTCAGCAAAAACTTGTTTAACAATTCTATCTTCAAGGGAGTGAAAGCTGATAACACACAGTCTTCCTCCGGGATTCAACACTTCAAAAAAATCATAAACCGCACTTTTCAGCAATGCAATTTCGTCGTTAACCTCTATCCGAATCGCTTGAAACGTGCGTTTCGCAGGGTGCTTGTCCGCATATTTTCCGCCGGGAACGGCGGATCTTATAATATCCACCAACTCAAATGTCGTCTCAATCGGTTTCGCTTCCCGCAACTGCACGATTTTCCGGGCAATCCTGCGGGCGAACCGCTCTTCGCCGTAGTCGAATATAACTTTCGAAAGTTCAGCCTCGTCGTAAGTATTTACCACCGTGTGTGCCGACTTTGACGCCTCGGTATTCATTCGCATATCAAGCGGCGCGTCGGTATTATAGCTAAATCCCCGCTCACCTTTATCCAACTGGTGCGACGACACGCCCAAGTCCAAAATCGCGCCGTCGATTGAATCAATTTCCAAATTGCTTAAAACCTCTCTTATATTCCGAAAATTATCCCGAACAATCGTAACCATTGCCCCAAACGGCGCAAGCCGCTTTGTCGCGGCGTTAATTGCCTCGCCGTCTTGGTCAATCCCAATCAACCGCCCGTTATCAAGCTTTCGGCACACTAATTCCGCATGTCCGCCACCGCCAAGCGTTCCGTCAACGTAAATGCCGCCTGGGTTTATATTCAATAATTCTATGCTCTCGTTTAGCAGAACCGATATATGTTTAAAATCCATTTTAGAAGGCTCCCTTCGGTCGCTGTGAGGTCCGTCATTAGGGTCCGCCGAGCCGGCGATGCCCATTCGGGCAAACTGCTACATACCCAGCTCTTCCATCATTTTCGCAAGTTCTTCTGAGTTAAATTTCTCGTCGTTCGCAAATTCAGCCCATTTATCCTTGTCCCAAATTTCAACATGCGTGTTAACGCCGATAATTACAACTTCCTTTTTAAGTTCCGCGTGTTCACGCAAAGTCGCGGGGAGCAATGCTCTGCCCTGCACGTCAAGTTCGCATTCCGCCGCTTCCGAGAATATTTTTCTCTTCAAAGCTTTCGCAATCGCGCCTCTTTTAGACGAGAGCTCGGCGCTAAACGCTTCCCACTCGGTTTTGGAATATATGTTTATGCAGTTATCGCTGTCTTTGGACGCGACAAAACTATCCCCCAAGTTCTCGCGGAACTTCGCAGGGATAATCACGCGCCCTTTAACGTCAATATTATGATAATATTCGCCTATTAACATTGCCAATCTCCTATGATGGTTTTTAGTCGCCACTTCGTGACACTTTACACCACTTTGTGTAATACTACCATATTTTTTCCAACAATGCAATAGTTTTTTTGAAAATTTTATTAAAAAAAGAGCCTTTTGGCTCTTTTTTGATTAAAATTATATTAAATTTGTGTTAAACCTATAACATTTCAATTGCGATTTCCGCTGTCTTCATCGCCTTTTCTTTCGCGTTTCGGCTCACAATTGCAAGCTTTTCCGAAATTTCGTCTCTCTTTTCCACAATTTCGTCAATATATCCTTGAATCGCCGCGACATCAAGGTTTTCAACGTTTTCCTTATATGATTGCCGCACGTCGTCCATAAACGCGCCAACCTTCGGATCGTACACAAGCCCAACAACCGGAACTCCCATGCTCGCCGCGTAAATCAAAGTATGAAGCCGCATTCCGACAATAAACTCCGCCTTTGATATGACACCCAAGATTTTCTCAACCGGCAAATCTTCCGTCAAAACATTGCCGCCGCCGACCTGCTTCAAAATACTGTCGCATATCGGGAAATCCACCGACTGTTGCATCGGAAGAAAAAGCGGCAAAATCCCATGTTTCTCTTGCGCATACGAACATGCCTGCGCGATTTTTCGCTCGAACTCCGCGTCGTTATTCTTCCACGGCCGCACCGAAATCACGCAATATTTTTGCCCGGCTTTAATGCCGCAAGCATCCAAAACAGGTTCGATATTCGCCGCCGATTCCAAGTAAAACGCGGGGTCGGCGGTAACGGTAACATTCGCGGTCGAAATCCCCAAATCTTCAAGCACCGTTCGCGAGTTTTCGTCACGCAAAGTGATACAGTCAACGCGACGTAAAGCCTCGGCGACACGTTTGCGGTTCTTCGGATAAACAATCGGTCCGATTCCGTTCGAGTAAAGCATAACTTTCGCTTTGTTTTTTACCGCGCGCTTAATGATCCAAAGATAATACATAAGTGATTTATTGCTTGTAATATCTTGAATCAGGCTCCCGCCGCCGCTTATGAGAAGTTTCGTTTGCTTCAAAGTGCGGCTGATTTTCGGGAAATCAAAACGATAAATCGAATTTACGCCGTACGTCTTCGCGGTTTCCTGCGGATTTTGCGACAGAACCGTTATAGAAATATCCTCTTTCAACTCCCGCAAACTGCTTATCATCGCTTTTAGCAACGCGTCGTCACCACTGTTGCGATAACCGTAATAACCGGAAATAAGCACGTCATTAGGTCGGTTCTCGGCAATCGCCTCGCGGTAAACGACAAGCGCGTCATTCGCCATGCGCTCGACCGAGTAATCGTTCGCGACAATCGCTTGCCCGAATTCGGATATTTCTTTTAATTTATCATCGGACATCCCCAAAATCACGCGAATGTCCTTTTCCAAATTTTCGGTGGTGGTATCGCCGTAGCCGCGGCAACAAAGGTTGGTTTCCATCGCCGCCGCAAGGGTTGACTTGTCGAATATTCCGATATATCCCTCGTTTCCGGCAATAATGGTCGGAACTTCCGCCGCCATAGCTTCCAGCGCCGCGCGGGATACGCCGACAAACACCGTCGCAGACGCGATAAACTTGTTAATATCGGTTCGTCCGCCGGTTATAATAATCGCGCGGCGACCAAGTTTGTCGTTTACTTCGTCAGCTTTGCGTTTTACGTTATCAAAATCATCTCCATCGCCAACGATAACAACTTCCAAATCAGGATTGTCTAGGCACAACGCCGGCACGCACTCGATTAATTTATGCGCCGCCAAACTTCGGTCAACGTCCATTCGACTTACGTATACAATTCGATTTTTCGCGTCCGAAAACCCGAATTCCGCCGCAATGTCACTATAATCCACATCTCGTGAAAATTTTTCGGTGTCAATCCCGTTAATTGTCACCGTAATATTGTCACTCGGCAAATGATAATTGTCAATCAAATATTGGCGAATATCTTCGCTTACCGAAAGAGTTTTATCTCCCCATCGCGTCAGAATATTCCACGGAAATGACGGAACGAAAACCCAATGCGCGGTTGTGACGAACGGAAACTTCAGCCGCCGCTTCAAAAGCGAGCAAATGTACGCCGGAATTCGCGCGTGCGCGTGAACAACGTCAAATTTATTGTCTTTGATTATCCGTTTAAGCAGAAAGTAAGATTTTATAATATTTTTCGGGTTTTTATTGTGAAGCGGTACGGTAAAATGTGTAACTCCGCAACTTTCAAGCTCAGCCACATAAACTCCGCCCGACGACGCGACGGATATGTCAATGCCCTGTTTTACAAGCGCGCGGCAAAGCTCGACGACATGCGTTTCCGCGCCGCCGATGTCGAGACCCATTAAGCACATCAAAACCTTCATTGTACTGCTCCTCTTTAAGGGTTTGCGCGAACTTGGCACATTTCCGACTTTTCCCTCCCTTGCGTACCAAATGTACGCGGCGGTTAATCCAAAGCCGAAACTGCACTCAAGTTCGCGCAAACGTAAAATTTGTTGGATTTATTTTTTAGTTCTATTTACGAAAAAAGGACGTGCTTTCGCTCGCCCTTTTTATAAAATTTCAAAATTAATCTTCCTGCGGTTCGTCCCCGTTAGGATCTTCGTCTCCGTTTTCGTGCGGCGGTTCATTATGTTCTATCATATTGTCAATCATGTTTCCAAAATCCGACATGTCCCAAATAGAACCATCTTCCATAATGAATAGGTAATGATTAGTCGTTCCATCCTCGCTTATTACAGTGCCGCCCTCACCCGCTGTCATTCCTGTAGGATTGCCTTCACTGTCAACAATAGTAACGCCGTCATCAGCGATGCTTAAATCTGTTGGTCCCGGTTGTTGAGTAGCATCTTCCCAATCATGGTCGCCGTCCCAATCAGGAATCTGAATAGGTCCCGTGCCGTCTCCGCCGCCCATCGCAAATCCTAAAGCGACAGAATTAATAATAAATAGCGCCGCCATAACTGTCGTAAATTTTTTCAACTTTGCGTCAATTGTGCGGGCTTTATTTTTCCCGAAAAATGTTTCCGCGCCGCCGGCAATCGCGCCGGATAAACCTTGTTGTTTCCCTTGCTGCAAAAGAACAATCAAAACCAAAGCAAGCGAAACCACCGCCTGAGTTATAATTAAAGCAAGAATCATTTTATATCCTCCTAAAGTTTCAAATACATCATTATATCGATAGCGGAGTAAAGTATATCATATATTTTCCTTTTTTGCAAGCTTTTTTTCGAAAGTTGTCAAAAATTTATTTGAGATTTCGAAAAATCACTTGCAATTTTCCGCTTCGAGGAGTAAAATGTAAGGCGAGGTGTTAATATGATAATCACTTACGAACTTGGAAATTCACTTTATATAAATATGACAAATCGTTGCAGCAACGACTGCGAATTTTGCGTGCGCAATTTGCGGGACGACGTAAACGGGCAAGATAACCTTTGGTTAGAACGCGAACCGACGGTTGATGAAATCATGGAAGATATCAGCAAACGAGATTTGTCAAAATACGACGAAATCGTATTTTGCGGGTTCGGCGAGCCTATGATACGGTATGACGATGTGCTGAATATTGCCGCGCGGCTAAAAGCAAGCAATTCGCCGCCCATCATTCGCGTAAACACCAACGGACACGGAAACCTAATCGCCGGACGAGATATTACACCCGAGCTTGCGGGGAAAATTGACGTTGTTTCTATCAGCCTCAATGCCAAAAATGCCGCCGAATATGATAAAGTTTGCCGCAGCGAGTACAGCGAAGCGGCTTACGCTGCAATGCTGGATTTCGCGAAGCTGGCGTCAAAATATGCGCGGGTAATTCTTACGGTGGTTGACGATATGAATGCCGGCGATATCGAAGCTTGCCGAAAAATTGCGAAAAATTTGGGAGTAGATTTTAGAGTGAGGACGTTTATATAATGATAGAACTACAAGAGATAACCATTGATAATAAAGATTTAATCGACCGCTATTTAAAACTCCATTGTATCGAAAGTTCGGAGTTCACATTTACGAATCTTTTTATGTGGCGGCTCAGTTATGATATAAAATATGCCGTTATAAACGATTTGCTGTGCTTTTTTCCGCAGCACACAAGCGGGCCGCGCAGTTCGACATTCCCCGCCGGAGATGTTTCCCGCGAGGACGACGTTCGCGGCGCGATTTCGGAAATTTTAAATTACTTTAAGGAAATAAAGCAACCCGCCATAATTCGCCTGTGTAGTGCGGAGTCGGTCGAGCTTTTGCATAAATTGTTCCCGAATGAGTTTAAGGTAACCGAAGATGAAAACATGTTCGACTATGTTTACAGCATTTCGGAACTTATCTCCCTTTCAGGCAAGAAATTTCACCAAAAACGGAATCATATCAACAAATTTAAGTCACTTTACGATTTCGAATACCGAAAAATCGGCAAGGAAAATTTGATCGACTGTATTAATTTGTTTAACGATTGGTATATCGCGAGAACTGACGAGGGTATTGACGTTTCAGAGGGAAAAGAGGCATTTGACGAGTTTGCCGCGAACTTTAAGCGGTTAAATGTGCGCGGCGGCGGGATTTATGTGTATCCTCATTCTGAGCGAAAAACGCAACAAGATTTGCGAGGGGGTTTTCCGTCCTACAAGGCGGAGGACGATGGTGGGCTGGCGCCCTCCGAGGACGACAACGCCGTAGGATGGGAAAAAGACCGCAAAGATGTTGAGATTTTTGCTCAGAATGAGGATAAGGGAAAGTTGGTTGCGTTCTCGTTCGGCGAGCCGCTTTGCGCGCATACGGTTGTAATCCATTTCGAGGTTGCGGATACAAACTATCAGGGCGCGTTTCCTATGATAAATCAGCAATTTTTGGAAAATGAATGGTCTGAATATCAATTCGTGAATCGTGAAGAAGATATGGGATTAGAGGGTTTGCGCCGCGCGAAGCGATCGTATAACCCTGTTACGATGATAAATAAATATGTTGCGACGCTAAAATCGGAAGCATCTGCGGAAAGTTTAGATATTTACTAGCAGGCAAGCCTGCGCCAATCCACGCGTTATAATATGTGCAAACAAAATGCCGCGCGGCACGACGATTTGGATATCTTATAAATTTTTGCTCTTATGCGCCGTAATTATTGTGAAACTATAGGCGTTTACTGTGATTATTGCGTTATCCGTATGCACGTACCAGTTTTTTCCGCGCCTGATAATATCGTTCGCGTTTTCAATTTCGCGCTTGCACCAAGCGACAACGTCGGTATTGTCAGCCAATTCTAAATTTTTCTTAATCCGCTTAACGCCCAATTCAGTTGTGTGTATTTTATCTAAGTTAGATAATAAGTCCGCGCTCATTTTTCGTCACCCTCAATCCGTTCCAGTTCCAGCTCTACGTCCTCGCGAGGACGCACGCTTAGGAACGTAAACGGCTTGTCGAGCGACTGCCGAATCAGTTCGATTCCTCGCTCTTTTTCTCCCAAGTTAACCAGCAATTTGCCGTAACCGTAGAACGCTTCGGGGAAATGCGGATCCATCGTCATTAGTTTTTCGTAAGTTTCTTTCGCATTTTCGAAATCGCCATTTAGCACATATGACTCGGCGAGGTTGCTTACGATAATTTTGTCAGACGCGCTGTAATCATACGCTTCAAGATTAAACGCAAGTGCGCGTTTCGGCTCGCCTTTTAGGACATACAAAAGCCCTAAATTTTGATACATATTTGTGGTTTTGTATTTCTCGATCAACACTTCCAATATATCTATCGCCTCGTCAATATCGCCGCGCTTCCATTCGACCAACGCAAACATAGCTCGCGCGCGATACTTAACCGCCGGCTTCTTCGCGTTCAAACTCACCAAATTCAGCACTTTTGCCGCTTTATCAACTTCGCCTAGCCGCAGAAGCAAATATCCATATACAATCTTATTGTTCGGATTCATTTTTCCAAGCTTATTCGCGCGCGCGAAAGTATGAACCGCCTTTTGCACGTCCCCGCGCATATATTGCGCGTGCGCGACCCGCGCGAGGATGTTAGGCAGTTTTGTGATAAGGTAAACTAATGTGAGTAGCGCGAGTAAAATTGGGATTTCCATATGAATTCTCCTTTTGCGCTGATAAGCGCATATGCGCGGCTGCTGCCGCATAGCGATAAGGGTGTTATCGAACACCCTTATTGATCCCCGAAAATTTTTTCACAAAAAATTTAGTAAAACTTGCGGCGCACACGCGCTTTCGCGCTATCAAAAACGCGCCGCTAAAAGATGTGCAAACATCTACGCATCAGTTAAGTATCTACGGCGGCAAAAGCCGCAGTTTCGACTGAAACTGTATTCGTACACACTAATCTTTCCGCGAAAGCGGTTCGCTAACTAATGCTTTTATTGTCGCCGCTCGCGGCACAAATCGCGCCTTTGGCTGAACCGTCCAAAACTTGTTTTGGCTAACGGTTCGTCCTTGAGGGTTTCCCAAGAAAACGAGTCGCACTTTGACGAAGTTTGATTGGTTGAAACCTACCGTGCGTTTGTGGTCACCAGGCGACCGGGATTGGTAAGGGCAGAGCCCTTACCGCCCGTCCGGTAACGGCAGCCCGCGCTTTAGCGCGTGGCAATTACCTTATGCCGTTTCCTCGGCGATTTTTGCCGAATCAGTGACACAATGCCCGCAGAGCCTCGCTCTGAAAAAGCCTGCCGCCGCAGCGGCAAAGGGCGCAAATTTTGCAAAACTTTTGAAAAAAGCTTTACAGTCTAAGGCGCAACGCGCCTCACCCCAAATTCCCTACTGTACGCGGATATGGAATCACGTCACGGATATTGCCCATGCCGGTTAAATACATTACCGCGCGCTCAAAACCTAAGCCGAAACCGGCATGTTTGTTCGTCCCGAAACGGCGCAGGTCGATATAATTTTGATAATCATTTTCGTCAAGCCCGCACTCTTTGATACGCGAAAGCAAAACGTCAAGCCGTTCCTCCCGCTGTGATCCGCCGATAATTTCGCCAACGCCGGGAACGAGGCAATCCATCGCCGCGACGGTCTTCCCATCGTCGTTAAGCCGCATATAAAACGCCTTGATATCCTTCGGATAATCGGTTACAAACACCGGCTTTTTGAAAACTTCCTCAGTCAAATACCGCTCATGTTCGGTTTGCAAATCCATGCCCCATTTTACAGGATATTCGAACTTTTTCCCGCATTTTTCCAAGATTTCAACCGCCTCGGTATAGCTAACCCGCGCAAATTTGCTATCCACAATCATATTCAGCCGCTCGAGTAGAGTTTTGTCAACGAAATTATTGAAAAATTCCATCTCGCTCGGCGCGTGTTTAAGAACGTATGAAACTATGAATTTCAGCATGTCTTCCGCCAAATTCATATCATCGTTAAGATCGGCAAACGAAATTTCCGGCTCGATCATCCAAAATTCCGCCGCGTGACGGGTGGTATTTGAATTCTCCGCGCGAAACGTCGGACCGAACGTGTAAACATCGCCGAATGTCGCCGCGAAACTTTCAACGTCAAGCTGCCCGCTGACCGTAAGGCTCGACTCTGTGCCGAAAAAATCTTTTCCATAGTCAACCGCTTTATAAATTTTATGAAGTCCGTCATTAGGATCCGCCGAACCGGCGCCCGGGACGTTTCCCGAACCCTCATGCCCATTTGGGCAATTACTTTCAACCATCGGCACATTTTGCATATCAAGGGTGGTAACGCGGAACATCTCGCCCGCTCCCTCGCAATCCGAGCCCGTGATTATGGGTGTGTGAACGTATACGAACCCGCGATCGTTAAAGAACTTGTGTATCGCGTAAGCAATCAACGACCGCACGCGAAATACCGCCGAAAACGTGTTGGTTCTCGGACGCAAGTGCGGCAGAGTTCGCAAAAATTCCATCGTATGCCGCTTCGGCTGCATAGGATAATCAGGCGTGCTTTCGCCCTCGATTACAACGGCTTCCGCCTTGATTTCAAACGGCTGCTTCGCGTCGGGTGTAACGGCAACAACACCGTTTACACGAATCGCCGCGCCGATATTCAGCTTTGATATTTCAGTAAAATTCGCAAGCCCGTCCTCAAACACAACCTGCACCGTTTTAAAATACGAGCCGTCGGTAAGTTCGATAAATCCAAAGTTTTTAGACACCCGAATATTACGAATCCAGCCGTTGATTTCAACTGCTTGTCCGTTTAATTTTTCAAAATCCAAGTATAGCTGTTTAATTTTCATAATCGTACTCCTTTTTGATAGTTAGATAACGTTTATAATGAGAGCATGTTGTCGAAATAGCAAAGCTATTTCGACGCGGCGCATAGCACCGCCAAAATTTTTAACGAAAATTTTTACATGCCTCACATTGCAATGGGCATTGCTTGAATTTTTCAAATTCAATACGCAAAATCTTTGATTTTGCGGTAGAAATGTTTGCATTTCTACGTGCAATACCCATTATTGCGAAACATCGCACTCATAAATGCGAGAGCTTTCTCCCCATGGGTGATATCCCTCGGCAATATAGGCAAAATCATATTTTTCGTAATACCCGACGAAATCCGTGCAAAGATATAGTTTGTCAAATCCCATCTCCACAACGTCTTTTTTTGCTTGCGAAATAATTAGATTGCCCAAGCCTTGTCCGCGATATTTTTTATCAACAAAAATCGCGCATAACCATGGCCATAAGTCCATACGGCTGATAAAATCATTAGTTATCAACCCCGCGCACCCGATAATCGTTTCAGAATCCATAAGCAAATACCAAACAGGCAACGGATTTTTCGCGCCAATACTATGCGAAATACAATCTTCATAAACCTTTTTATTTCGTCGATTTCCCCATTTGCTTTGAATATAAGCGATTGCCTGCTCCTTATATTCCGGGTTCTTTCGAACATTGATTACAGTCACAGTTTATTTCCCCTTTCAATATTCCTTTATCAATTTTGCGCGTAAGTAGCCCCTGTCATTACTCACTTCTTCTATATAAAATCCGCGTCCGTAGTAGAATCTGACAAGCAATTGAAACTTCGCCGCGGTGTACAATTCTAAAACCTTTATCCCCTTTTGCCGCATACTGTTATCCACAACGTTCATCAAAATTTTGCCGATACCGTGATTTTGATGATCGGTGCGAATTCCGAATCGGCTCAACCGCGCGCGATTATCGTCCAAAATTTCAACCCGCACCGATCCGACAGGAACATCGTCGATAAACGCGACGTAAACTTCTTTGGTTGCGATGTCCCGCGCGACATCTTCCTCGGTTTCGCTCGTTGCAGCGATTTTGGCGGTGTCAATTCCGGCAAGGGCGCAGTAATTGGCGAACGCCTCCTGCGTTATCTTCATAATCGCGGGAATTTCCGCCTCGGTCGCGTGACGAACTTCAAATCCATAGAGTTTTTCCATTCTATCATTCCTTTTTGAAAGTCGGGCTTATAACATATGCGCCTGCGAGCGCGGCGTTTGCACTTGCTAGTCTTTCCGCGAATGCGGTTCGCTAACTAATGCTTTTAATGTCGCCGGCTTTGGCGCAAATCGCCGATTTTTGGCGTTTGCGTCCATAGGCGACCGGGATTGGCAAGGGCAGAGCCCTTGTCGCCCGTCCGGCAGGACATAAGCCTGTCGCCTCAGCGACAAAAAGGGTTTTTTGGGCAAAGTCCAAAAACCCGCGCCCGTTGGGCGCAAAAAACTATCCCATCAATAACGCCATAACCGCCTTCTGCACGTGCATACGATTCTCCGCTTCGTCGAAAATCACCGAGCGGGGTCCGTCGATTATATCTTCTGTAACCTCATACCCGCGATACGCCGGCAGGCAGTGAATAAAGATTGCGTCGGATTTCGCTTTGCCGAACAGCGTGCTATTCACTTGATAATCCTTAAATATCTTCACGCGCGCCTCTTTTTCGTCCTCCTGCCCCATGCTAACCCATGTGTCGGTACACACAACATCAGCGTTCGACATCGCCTCAATCGGATCTGCTGACTGCGTAAGAATCGCGCCGCTTTTAGCGGCGTCCGACTGCGCCATTTCCCAAATGTTTTGGTCGCATTCATATCCTTTCGGCGTTGCAACCGACATATTCATGCCTGCTTTCGCACAGGCGAACAGTAAAGAGTGGCAAACGTTATTCCCATCGCCGACATAAGCCAGTTTTAGCCCTGCAAGTGTTCCCTTATGCTCGTAAACGGTGAACAAATCGGCAAGCGCCTGACACGGATGCAAAAGATCAGTCAAACCGTTGATTACCGGCACGTTGGCGTGCTCGGCAAGTTCGACAACGTCAGAATGATCAAACGTTCGAATCATAATTCCGTCGACAAAGCGTTCTAAAACCTTTGCGGTGTCGTAGATACTCTCGCCACGACCAAGCTGCAAATCGTTGGACGAAAGAACCAAAGGATATCCGCCGAGTTGCGTCATTCCAACCTCAAACGACACTCTTGTGCGGGTGGACGACTTGGCGAACACCATTGCGAGGGTTTTGCCTTTCAATATGTGGTGAGGAATCCCCGCTTTCGTTTCCTTTTTCAACTTTTCGGTCAGGGATAAAATTTGCTCGAACTCCTCGGTTGTGATGTCGTGTAGACTGATTAAATCTTTCATGATAGTTCCTCCTTTTTAGGGCAAATGCCCTTAAAACCTTTTTTGCGCCTGCGGGCGCAGGTTTTGTTTGGGCTTCGAAGCCCGTCTTTGTTTGATAAGGGTCAATCGTGACCCTTATCAATCCCCGAAAAACTTTTAAAAAAGTTTTATCAAAACTTTGCGGCGCAAATGCGCTTTCGCGCTATCATAAACGCGCCGCCAAAATAGTGCGAACAACTCACCTCTCAGTCAAGTATCTACTGCGGCAAAAGCCGCAGACTCGACTGAAAGCAGTGGTACATCTCAGTACTTTTTCCGCGAATGCGGTTCGCTAATTTCTGTCGCCCTCATGCCAGACGGGCACACACGCGGGGTTTGCGTGGGTCGGCGGCATAGTGGCGACGGTTGGCATAAAGCTCTTAGCAGTTTACTGCTTAGAGATTTAGACCTCCGAAGCGTTTTATGCGAGGAGTTTCATCATCTTTTGCCGTAAAAAGTTTTTCGGGATGTGTCGAGGGCATTCGGTAACGGTAGCCCGCGCTTTAGTGCGTGGCAATTACCTTATACCGTTTCAACGGCGCTTTTTGCCGTTCTAATACCCTCGACGACTTTTTACCCTCAGGGCTAACCCTAAAAAGGTTTTAAGCTCTTGCCCGCAGGCTGCAAAACCTCTTCCAACGTTGCGATAAACCCGTCAATATCGCCTTTCGTTACTATCAGCGGCGGAACTAACCGCAATATTTTCGTGCCGATCACTCCGACGATATACCGTTTTTCTATCAATTTAGCGAAAACCTCTTTCGCAATTTCTTCTTTAAACTCCACTGCGCGCATTAGTCCAAGCCCGCGGATTTCCGCGATTTTATCGCAGTTCGCCGCTAACTCCGCCAGTTTTTCCCCCAAATATTCGCCCATGTTCGCGGCACTTTCTAAAACTCCGTTGTTCACTAACTCGTCGATAACAACCATTCCCGCGCGGGTGGATAGAGGGTTGCCGCCGAATGTCGTTCCATGATCGCCGGGCGAAAACGCCGCCGCCAATTCGGCTTTCGCGCATATCGCCGCAACCGGCACGCCGCCGCCCAAACCTTTCGCCAGCGTAAATCCGTCCGGTTCGATTCCGTACTTCTCATATGCAAATAAAGTTCCACACCGCCCGATTCCGGTTTGAATTTCATCGAAAATCAAGAAAATCCCGTTATCGTCGCACAACTTCCGCGCAAGCGCGACAAATCCCTTATCCAACGGACGAACGCCGCTCTCCCCCTGCACAAGTTCAAGCATAATTGCCGCAGTATTCTCGTTTATCGCAGATTTTAACGCCTCGCAATCGTTTGCGTCAATATGAACGAATTTCTCTAAAAGCGGCGCGTACGGAGCCTGATACTTCGGCTGCCCTGTCGCCGCAACGGTTGCAAGCGTTCGACCGTGGAACGAATTGGTAAGTGTGATAATTTCGGGCTTGCACTCATTTTTGTTGTAGAAAAACTTCCTTACTAATTTAATTATTCCCTCGTTCGCCTCCGCGCCGGTGCTTGCGAAGAAAACCTTGTCGGCGCACGAGTTTTCAACCAACATTTGCGCCAAGCGCGCCTGGTTCTCCACATAATAAACGCTTGACGTGTGAATTAGTTTCGCCGCTTGCTCCGCAATCGCTTTCGTCAAAGCAGGATAGTTGTAACCAAGGCTATTTACCGCGATTCCCGCGAAAAAGTCGGTAAACTTCTCACCATCGTCGGTATACAGGCAAATTCCGTCGCCGCGCTCGAACATAAGAGGCGTTCGGTCGCCGAACGTATTCATATAATATTGTTTATCTAACGCGATAACATCATTCAGATTCATAAAATCGCCACATCCTTTACGCTAATTGGAGTATTATACCATAATTCCCCGAACAAATCAAGGAAAATTTATTTTGTCATATTAGTCGGACATACTGAATATATTTTATCAAACTATTAAATCTATGGAAATTTGAGGAGGAGAAGTATGTCTTTAAAGCTTAAAAAAGAAATAATCAAGCTGAACGAAGTTGTCTACGCGCAATATGGGCAAACAATGGTGGAAAGCGACATTATCGTGCCTGACGTAAAGCCTGATATTCTGAAAATCTTACAGGTGGACGGCACGGCGATTGTTACACAAAAAATGGTTCAACAGGATAAAATCGTAATCCAAGGTAACGTAAACATGAACATCCTCTACCATCCCGACGGCGGCGACACGCCTGGACGAGTGAAATCAATGACAAGTACGCAAATGTTTACCCACGTTGTTGACGCGGCGGGAGTTCGCCCGAATATGAGCATGTTTTGCGAAGCAGAGGTTGAAAATGTCGATTTCACATTCTTAAACAGCCGCAAAATGAACGTTCGCCTCGGCGTCGGCGTAAACGTTAAAGCTTTCAACCCAATGGAAATCGAAGTCGCAACCGACATGCAAGACGACGGCAACCTTCAAACCAAAGGCGAAATTATCCGCGCGAGCAACGTTGTATTCGAGGGCGAGCGGGAGGTGACGGTGCGCGATCAAGTTGAGGTTCCGACGGGCAAGCCGCCGATTGCGGAAATCTTCAAAATCGACACGCGCGTAAACGAACGGGAAATTATGATTCTTGAAAATAAGATTGTTATAAAGGGCGATATCGACATAATGACCCTTTATTCTTCGGTCGATTTCGCTTCGGTCGACGGAGAAGATTTCGAACGGGAGGTTGAAACCGTAAACTTTATGGAACATCAAATTCCGTTTAACGAAGTGCTTGATATTGAAGGACTTACCGACGGAATGGACGGTGAGATCGACTATTCGGTGAAGGAAATTTTCTTCGAAATTTCGGCGGACGGAAGCGGCGATAAACGAGTGATAAACCTCGAACTTACCGTTTGCGCCAACGTTCACGCAAACGAAATCATGGAAATCCATTCAATCGAGGACGCGTATTCAACCGATGGCGATATCGAAATCAAAAAAGGGCTGTATAACATCGAACAGCTAATCGGACGCTCGTCCGCGCAAATCTCGCACCGTGATTTAGCGCCGATATCGTCCGATATGCCGCCGATTGCGCAACTTATCAACTGCAAATCCAAGCCGATGGTTACGGGAATCAAAGTTGACGGCGTTCAAGCCCACGTTGTCGGCTCGATTGAAACGAGTATTTTGTACTTGTCCGGCGACGTGAACAACCCCGTTTGCGCGGTAAAACATAAAAGCGAGTTCACGCACCTGATCGAGATTAACGGCATGGAAGACAAGGTCGTTTGCGAGGCAAAGCTTGACGTTGATCATGTGACGTTCAACATGACCACCGACCGCGAGGTGGAACTTCGATTTATTATCAGCCTAAACGCCCGCGCGGTGAAAGCGACGCAAACCGAGATTATCGAGGAAATTCACTGGCTCGAATGTTCGAAAATCGACCCGCGCCCGAGCATTGTGATATACTTCGTTCAAAAAGGCGACACCTTGTGGGACATCGCGAAGAGATACAGAACCACTCCTGCGGCGATTATCGAGGCAAACGGTTTAGAAGGCGACACGTTGAGCATGGGACAGCAATTGATGATATAAAAAAATCGGGCGCGATTGCGCCCGATTTTTTATTTCGTTTTACTTCCTCGTCCCCGCCGTAAATAGCGGCAGTATTGAAGTTTTCCTAAACTTATCAAGCCATATCAGCGTTACGCCGATTGCGACAGGCACGATTGACACAATAAATGGTAAAGCCTCTCTTGTATATAAAAGGTTTCTAGCAACTTCGGGCGGGATTCCGTGGTAAAAATCAAACAACAATATCTGCCGCCCCCACATACCAACGCCCCATAAATCTTCATTACGAAAATGCAAATACATAGCCTCGTTCAAAAATCCGCCCCAATTCAGCACAAACGCCACGAAAATCAAGAAAACCGCAGGCTTCCACGCAATTTTCGCATAATCCCTAAATTTTGGCGGCGCGCCAAGCGGATTCGCACCCGACAACTTATTCCTCACAGCGAAATACAGCGCAAACGCGCCCATCACGCAAAATCCTAAACTTATCCAAATCGCAAACGGCGTATCTATCAGCCCTATACTTCTCATAAACCTCATTCCGCCGATAATATTATTGGTGTTAAGCACTAAAGTCAGCAAAAGCATAATAGGATACCACTTCGTCTTAAACGTCAGCGGATACGCCAGCAAAAACGCCGTCCCCGCGAAAATGATTCCGCTCATCGAACTATTAAGAAGCGAATTGAGTATCGCCCTCGGAACAACTGAATCATTAAATAAAAGCCACATCCCGCGCCACATTCCCGCCGAAAATATCGGAAATGCTTGCGCTATCACGAAGATAATTGGAACACTTAAAACCAAAAATCCGACTATCGACGCAATTTTGATACCTTTGCGAGGTTCGGCAACCTCAATTTGATCGATTTTATCGGCGGTTTTAAGCTTTCGCCCAAGGAAGAATATCCCAACGCCCGCAAGCGCGGCGGTGAAAAGTTGCAACACCGTTCTAAATACCCACATCGCGCTTAAATAACCCGTAGATACTCGTCGTCCCCAATCGGTGGGAAACCTTTGATTGAATATGCGCGTGTCCAAAACTTCGGCGCGATGGAAATTCAACTGATTTTGCAATAATAGGGAAATCTCCATATCTGCCGTAAACATAAACGCAAACCGAAACAGCGCGTAAACGCCTAGTGCGATTCCGACCGAAATTAGCTTGTTCTTATGGGCGTTCCATGCAAGAAGTCCGATAACCGTCGGAATAAACGCGTGGCGCAGAATATCGATGAAAAGGTAAATCGGAAGATGCCAACTTGGATTGTTTAAAAGATAACTGCCGTAAGGTCCAAACATACTTCCTATTATTCCAAACCTGCCGGTTATATCCATCACCACGCCACTAAGCGCAACCGCGGGCATAAACGCCGGAATCGCGATAATCGTCAACGCGGCATATTTCATCCATTTTTTCGGCATATGCGCGATAAACCATACAAAAATTCCCGCAACGACGGTGGTTGTGATAATCGGCACAAAGCCTAGTCTAAGCGAGTTGGTAAATATCATTCCGAACCACGGATGGCTGAAAAATTCCCTGAAATTTGCAAGTCCGACAAAGGGAGCGGTCCACATATCAGTGATAATCCGAGTATCTCGCATAGATATCGAAATCGCGGCGATAAACATCCACAATATTACAAGCGCAAACACAATCCCGGGCGTAGAAAACAGAAGTTTCTTTTTCAATTTCATCATCTTCCCTCCACCTCTTTAAAAATCCCAAATTTGGAATCAAATTGCGTGAGATTTCGCCGAAAACGCCCGTGAGCGTGTATAAAGATACCCGAACGGGCGTTTTCGACGGAAGATTGCGTGATTTCATTTCAAATCAATTATATTTTTTTTACAAACTCGTCTAACACCTCTTGCAAATTAGGACTTCCAATCTCCGCCAAGTCATAATATACGCGCGTCGAGGGTTTGTCGATCTTACAAATTCTACTCAAATCAATTGGCGTCGCGATAATTACGCTGTCGCAATCGGTTTTGCGGATGGTTTCCTCAAGGTCGCGAACTTGCTGTTCGCCGTATCCCATAGCGGGCAGAAGCACGCCGATGTTCGGATAAATTTTGAACGTTTCAGCAAGTTTTCCAACCGCGAACGGACGCGGATCTACCAACTCTGCCGCGCCGTAACGTTTCGCCGCGACAACGCCCGCTCCGATTTTCATCTCGCCGTGGGTAAGCGTCGGGCCGTCCTCAACCACCAAAACCCGTTTACCTTTGATAACAGAAGCGTCGTCAACGTTTATCGTCGATGCCGCGTCGATTACAACGGCATTTGGGTTCACTTTGTTGATATTCTCGCGAACGGTTTGTATTTTGTCGAAGTCCGCGCTGTCAATTTTATTGATAACCACTACGTCCGCCGTGCGAAGTGCAACTTCGCCGGGATAATACGAAATTTCGTGCCCCGGTCGGTGCGGGTCGGCAACCGTAATCGCCAAATCCGGCTGATAGAACGGGAAGTCGTTGTTTCCGCCGTCCCAAAGGATAACGTCGCAACCGTTCGGGTCATTCTCCGCCGCGCGAACAATCGCCTCGTAATCAACGCCCGAATAAATCACGTTTCCGCACATTACGTGCGGCTCGTACTCTTCCATTTCCTCGATAGTACAGTTGTTTTTCTTCAAATCGTCCAACGACGCGAACCGCATAACTTTCTGTGCGTTCAAGTCGCCGTAGGGCATAGGATGACGAATCGCGACAACTTTCAAGCCCTTTTCGTTAAGAATTTCCATCACTTTTCGCGACGTTTGACTTTTGCCGCAGCCCGTTCGAACGGCGCTTACCGAAATAACCGGCTTTGTGCTTTTAATCATCGTATCTTTCGGTCCCATAAGCTTAAAGTCAGCACCCGCGGCGTTCACCCGCGCGCTCATTCCCATAACATAGTTATAGTTTACATCGCTGTAAGCGAACACGCACTCGTCAACGTTGTTCTCTTTGATGATTTTTTCCAAATCCGCCTCATCGTAAATCGGAATTCCATTCGGATAAAGGCTTCCCGCAAGTTCGGCGGGATATTTACGTCCGGCAATGTCCGGGATTTGTGCCGCCGTGAAAGCGACAACATTATAGTTTTCGTTATCTCGGTACACCGTGTTAAAATTGTGAAAATCTCTCCCCGCCGCACCGATAATTACAACATTTTTTTTACTCATAATTTATTCCTCCTTAAAATTTTATTAACAATAGGTAATAGCGCGACTGTCGCGATAACGCTTGCAATCCATTGAATTGAATTAGAGATCGCAAACGATAGAGGCACAGGCGCGGCGGCGCTTCCGCCGGTTGAGAAAATAACGGTTGCCGCAATAAAATATCCAACAAGCAAAATCGCCAAAGCACAAACGAAAGAAATCCACAAACGAACACTCGCGATAGTTTGCCTGTGCGCAATTATGCCGACAACAAGCCCCATAATTGCTTTGATCACAAGCGTCCATGGCGCGAATATTTGCGGGCCGAACAATATGTTCGCAATGGAATGTCCTACTCCGCCCACAAACGCGCCCGCAAGCGGCCCGAAAAATATAGAAGTTATAAATATAACGCTGTCCCCGAAATGAATAATTCCGCCATATGGGGAAGGCACTCTCAGAAATCCAACAGCCAATGTTGACACCGCCGTTAAAAGCGCAATATATGTAAGCTTATCTGTCTTAGTATAGTTTTGGTTCATGGTTGTCGTCTCCTCATCATCTGGCACTATGCGCGTGGCAGATTGCTATTGCGAGTGCGTCTGCAACGTCGTCCGGCTTCGGCACTTTTTCCAAATTCAGTATAACTTTTATCATTTGCTGCACTTGATTTTTGTCCGCTCGCCCGTATCCTGTAACCGCCTGCTTTACTTGAAGCGGCGTATATTCGAACACCGGAACTCCGGCATTCAACGCCGCGATAATCAAAATTCCCCGCGCCTCGGCAACCGTAATCGCCGTTTTGGTATTCGTATTGAAAAAAAGTTCTTCAATCGCCACGCAATCAGGATTTACGCGCTCGATAATTTGCGCAACCTCGTCATAAATTACTTTTAATCGGTCGAAGATATTCTCTCCGGCTTTTGTCATCACCGCGCCGTAATCGACGACCGAAAACTTGTTCCCAACGTAATCCACAACCCCATAGCCGACAATGGCAAATCCGGGGTCGATTCCTAGTACCCTCATAATTTCTCCTTTTTATATGACGCCCTTCGGGCGTTGCAAAGCCCGTCATTAGGGTTCGCCGAGCCGGCGACCGGGACGTTTCCCGGACCCTCATACCCATGCGGGCAATGTTGCACTTGCAATTTGCTTTTTTTTTTGGTACAATTGATTTATTATACAGCAAAATATTTATTTTTGCAAGGGGGAATTTCAAAATTGTTTCATTATATTTCGGGAACTTTAGAACATAAAGGCGATAATTTCGCGGTAATCGACGCAGGCGGCGTGGGATATAAGCTTTACGCAACTTTGCCGACCTTGTCAGCAATCGGCGACGTCGGAAAATCGGCGAAGCTTTATACATACCTCCGCGTGGCGGAAGATATTTTCGATTTATACGGATTCGCGACGCAGGAAGAGCTGTCAACATTCAATATGTTGCTCAGCGTGTCCGGCGTTGGCGCGAAAGTCGCGGTGGCGATTTTGTCAACCGTAAGTCCGTCGAAATTTGCGCTTGCGGTTGTTACGAACAACGTAAATACAATCAAGCAAGCAAGCGGCGTCGGACCAAAGCTGGCGCAACGAATTATATTAGAGCTTAAAGACAAATTTAAAGGAGCAGATTTATCAGATATGCCGGGCGACGAAGTGGTCGGCGGCGTTTTCGAGAGCGGCAACGAAGCGGTTTCCGCACTTATCGTACTTGGGTATTCGCCGCACGAGGCGAAACGCGCGGTTGCAAGCGTTGATCCTGCTTTAGAGTTGGAAGAGGTTATAAAATTAGCGTTGAAGAAGTTGATACGGTAGGGATTTGCCGCCTGCGGCGGGCGTTTTCGCCGTTGCGGCGACGGGCTTAAGGCGCGTTGCGCCTTCCTTATACCATTCTTGCGCCTAATGGGCGCGGGTTTTAGGGTTTTGCCCTTAAAACCCATTTTGTCGCTGCGGCGGCGAGCTTTTGCCCTGCCGGACGGGCGACAAGGGCTCTGCCCTTGGCAATCCCGGTCGCCTATGAACGCAAACACAAACTACGCGATTTGCGCCAAAGCCGGCGACAGAAAAACTGGGTTAGCGAACCGCATTCGCGGTAAATGAGACTTAGCTTACGTATTGTGTAAGCTGTAGTCGAATTATCCAGCGACCAACGGGAGTCGGGAAAGACTAGCGAGATAAAACGCTGCGCTCGTTTGAGACCGCCACGCGCCTAAAAGCGCGAGATGTTGTTTGGTCGAATGCGCTATGTTTGTATTAACTTTCGCGCCACGTGTGCTTGGTTTTTAAGCATGTGAGTCCGCAAGACGCTTTTGGTCAAGTTTTTGGCGCGCAAAAACTTGCGGGATTGAGGCTGAACCATCGAAATTTTGATTTCGCTAATGGTTCGTCCTTGCAGATGGCTGTGGATTCTTGCAAAAAACGCAAGAATCTTACGCCCCTGCACTTTTCGGCTACCGCTTGCGAACATTCACGCAAGCGAAGTCTCAAAC
>WRAG01000035.1 GCA_009780345.1 Oscillospiraceae bacterium | reverse complement strand
GACGGTTATAGGAAATACGAGAGGTCGAGTTGACCGACCGTTTGCGGGCGAAGGGGACGCGCAGCTTGAGCTGACCGCTGTCGGAACACTTGGCGGACAGACTTTCAGACAAGTTTTCGCGGTCGTGATATTACGACAAGACGACGGCACAGGATTTGACGAATTAAGAGACCCTATGCATATGAGTGATGAGGCGTTTTTTGGTGCGTGGAATCCGAATTTAAACGATGGTGATGGTGGTTGGGCAATCAATCCGGTGTTGAGATATGATTTATTTCCCGACCTTATATACGTTATGCAAGCGGCGCAGCGCGGAGATTATGAGGCGGCAAAAGCGCAACTTTTAATTTATTACAGAAATCGTGATTTCGGGCTAAGTTATAATGTTCCTATGCGTCCGAATTCATTTGCCGCTGAAATTATGGTTCGAAAAGTTATGGGCTGGTGGCAAGTTGATATTCCGGTTGGAATGACTTATGTCGGGCCGGAATGGGCATGGCATACTATTGATTTGAACCTTTTGCCGATAAATTATACGACACCGAGAACATTCTTTTTAATGGACTATGACATGGACGGAAGCTATATTGAGGTAAAAAGTCACAGATATGGCAACGGGCAGTTTGGAGCCGAACTTATCCTTACTATCGACGGTATACATCGGGTTTTTCCGGTGCATTCGGATATGTTTATAAGCGCGGGCGATAATATTGGTGTAAATTTCGGTGATGTTGAAATTTTGATTGCCCGCGAGGCGGAAGGCGAACCTATGACGATGGTAGATGACAATCCTGTTCGAACTCCTTTCGGCTCGGATACAGGCCGCCCTTATTTATACTTTGACACCGGAGATATAACCGGCATTACATCAATGCAGCTTAGGTTTTACGCAAGAAGTAGTGTTGATCGCGAGAAGCTATTGTTCGCTTTCTTTCCGAGAAGTCAGCAGGTTATTAACTCTGTATTTAACGAGCAGGCATTTACTTGGAGCGGTCACTCGCCGATGATTTTCAACTATAATGCAACAGGATATATTTGGTATCGCGGCACATCGGGGTTGTGGAATCTTGAAATGGAGTGGATGAACGTAATGCCTCGCTTGCAGCCTATTGAATGGATGGTTGAGCGATATCGTCGAACGGGAGAAGAGATATTTGGATATAGGGCTTTAGAATTTGTAATCAGTATGTATGAGCATCAGCCCGACGTTGGATTTCCGCGCCGTTTGGACGCGGGGTGGCGGGTTGAACGTTTAAACACGCTTCTTTTCGGATTGTTAGACAGCAACCTTATGACGCCCGAAGTGCTTACCACGCTTTTAAAATATATTCATGAGCATGTGCGCGTCGGCGGCTTGCAATCGACCACTATAGGAGGCGCGTTTAACCAGGTTGTCGCACAACTTTATGGTTCGTTCCAAGCTATGGGATGGCATCCTGAAATACGAATAGACGCTGAATGGGAGCGAGCGAAAGTTTCACTTTTAGGTGTATTTGATTTGCAATCGAATCCCGATGGAAGCTATGTTGAATCGACTACCGGTTATGTGTTCGGCGTTTTATACGAGCTTATGACAATGCTTGAACTGATATCCATGCACGATGATGAAGACGACCCGCAGTATGTCGCTTTGCTTCGCCATTTTCAAATGCTTACAAGATATTTTATTGATTTGAACATGCCGCACAGAGAGACGGTTCCATGGGGAAGCGGCGGTAGATTTGACGCTGTAGCTCAGGCTTATGAACGGCTGATCAGTCGCTTTCCGGCAGGCGACCCTTACGGGCATATCACATACTTATATACTCATGGAGACAGAGGCACCAGACCTTACTGGTATTCGGCTATATACCCATGGAAAGCAATCGCGTTTATGCGAAGCGGCTGGGAACGCAATGATTTTGGGGCAATGATAAGCGCGACCCACGGCGGGTCTCACTCTCACCCCGACGATTTGGCGCTTGACGTGGCGGCTTTCGGAAGATTTTTGTTAATCGAAGCGGGTCAAGGCGGATACGTTGCGGGTTCTCCGCTTTCGGGCGTGGCTAACCAAACATTCTCGCATAATACGATAGAAATTAACCTCAGAAATCAAATAAGACATGGCGGCGAAGCTAATTTTAATCAGCCGCAAACAATGTTGCTTACGACAAACAGGATATTCGACTTCCTTGAAACAAACTCGGAAAGAATCTGGCCGAGACTGCTTGGTAATGACGGTTGGGAATCCGGATTTGCTATACAAAGAAAAGTATTCTTTGTTCACAATAGATTTTGGATAGTCTCTGACGCTATTTTCCCTGACGCGGAATCGATGGCCGCAGAAGAAGCAAATCTTTTCAGACAAGTATGGAGACCCGATCAAAGGAACTTTTTAACGGTTGATCCGCATACAAAAGTCATGACGACACACTTCGGAACAAACAGCGCGAATATCCAGGTTGTTCCCGCCGACCCTGAACAACTTACGGCGAGAATTGACACCAACTGGGGAACAAGTCCGCAGTATGGTTACATGCTTAGCGATTTTGTTTCATATATGCGCGAAGACCATGTTGGAAATGCGACATTCGACACTTTGCTTTTCCCTGACCCGGCGGGTCAAAGAACTTACGTGTCTGTTGACAGAATTCCGCTTGGCGTACCGACATACCTGGCGACCGCTCTTAGAATTAATATCGGTACGAACACAGGATTCTTCTACTCAGGAAACGATTATCACCCCGGATTCCGTCCGGCGATACCAAATCCACCGTCGATACCGCTGCCATCCGGCTGGCAAAGACCGACATGGACGCCGGAGCCATGGGAAACATTCGGATTTCCGACAAGAACATTTGACAGATTTACAACAGACGGTCAAATGGCGTATGTAGAGCTAAATTCGGCGGGCGAGCCTGTAATGATGGCGTTAACGAAGGGGTCATTTATCCGGCAGGACGGCGAAATGTTAGTGTCGGCTAACGATCGAATGGCTGATTTAGGGATAAAATGGGAACACCGGACGTTGCATATTTCAACTGAGTCGGCGGATATTCCGGAAGGCCTTCAAATCCGATTGGAACGCCGCATGGATCGCGTAATGCACAACGGAATGCCGCGAAACTTCTCGCAAGCGAATAATATTATAACTATCGGTGACGTTATACCGCCACCACCGCCACCGCCGCCACCACCACCGGTTGGCAGACCTGACGGAGGCGGAAACCTATCGGCGCCGCCGCCGAACGGCGGAGGCGGAGGCGGAATGCCGCCACTACCACCGTTACCACCGATAAACGGAGATGACAACGGCGGAAATGTAAGTGATTTGCCGTTTTCGGACATCGAAAATCACTGGGCGCGAAACGAAATTCTTGAAATGTACGCACAAGGCGTGGTGAACGGCGTTGGCGACAATACATTTGCGCCGGACGCGAACATAACGCGCGCGCAATTTACGGCAATATTGGCGAGAGCGCTTGCTTTGCCGCAAGTTGTGGGCGAAGAAAGTGGTCAGATATTCGCGGATGTGAATCGGGACGATTGGTTTGCGGCGTCTGTTGCGGCGGCGTACAACGCGGGACTTGTGAACGGTTATAACGGCGCGTTCCGTCCGAACGACGAGATTTCGCGCCAAGAAATGGCGATCATGCTGATGACGGCGTTCAGACTTGCGGGGCTTGAAGTTGAAGAAAGTGCAGATTTGAGCGAGTTTAGCGACGTTTCGCAGATTGCGGAATGGGCGGCGGACGCAGTATCTGCGGCGGTTGGCGTGGGACTAATGAGCGGAGTTGGAAACGGCGAATTCTCGCCGAGAACGTCTGCGACCCGCGCGCAAGCGACGGTTGTAATCAGCAGATTACTTAGATTGGTTGAACTTGAATTTGTTCCTGAAAATTAGTTGGCAGGAAAAGGCGAAATAGAATAAGTTGTATCGATAAAAAATCGGTTATCAAATTTTGATAACCGATTTTTTGTTGACTATAATTATTCATGTTCATCTTGCATATACATTGTAAAAAGGAGCGATGATGACATGAAATATATAATTATAAGCAGTTTCAAAAACGAAAAGGCTAATGATATTAAAACTTTAGTAAATAAAAAATTGGCGAAAATAATTAACCAAAAAATGAAATGTTTATGAAAAATGTTGCGATATATTGTCGCTTATCTGATGAAGATGATGACAAGAAGTTTGAGACCGACGATAGCGGGAGCATCCAAAACCAAAAATCTATGCTTACCGCGTATGCGCTTGAGCGAGGGTGGAACATTTACGACATTTATTCCGACGATGACCGCAGAGGCGTAGACTTTAACCGTCCGGATTGGAACAGATTGTTGACTGACGCTGAAAATGGCAAATTCGACATTGTTCTTTGCAAAACGCAGTCAAGGTTTACACGCGATATGGAAATGGTGGAAAAATATATTCACACCAAATTCCTTGAATGGGGTATACGATTTGTTAGCATTGTAGATCACGCCGACACGGAGATTAAAGGCAACAAGAAACAACGACAAATTAACGGTTTGGTCAACGAATGGTATCTCGAAGACGCGTCGGATAATGTGAAAAAAACTTTGCGTCACAAAATGCAAAATGGCGAATTTGTAAGCGGTCAGCCGTCATACGGTTATTTGCGTGATCCGAACGACAAATATAAGGTGATAGTTGACGATGTTGCCGCAAATATTGTTAGAGAGATATTCGGGTTGTACAAGCAAGGGTTAGGAGTTATAAGCATAGTAAAACATCTTAACTCTCGCGGCGTGCAAACTCCGACGGCGCACAAATTAGCTATGGGAATTAAGTGCAGAAGCAATTACAATGCTATGTGGGCGCCGGGAACGGTGCGGCAAATACTTCGTAATGAAATCTACATAGGACATCTTGTTCAAGGGAAGCAAACAACTGTAAGCTATAAAATAAGCAAGATGAAGAAACTTGATAAAAGCGAGTGGGCACGTGTGGACGATAATCACGAGGCGATTATTGATATTGAAACCTGGAATGCAGTTCAGCGCAGAATCGCAAGTCGAAGCCGCCCGCTAGCAAGTAGCGGCGAAGTGCATATATTCTCTCAGAAGGTACGTTGCGCCGAATGCGGCGCGATCTTCGTTAGGAAGAACCAACAGCTAAAAGGCGACAAGGGATATGTTGAATATTTGTATTGTAGCGGAGTTAAGTACGGAAACCGCGTATGTTCCAACAAACACGCTTTGCGATTTGATAAGCTGGCAGAGCTTGTGACAGATGAAATCAATGTGTTGATAGATCAATATGCAGATGAGAAAGCGGTTTTAAATGAATTGCGCGTTAAGTACGATACAAATTGCGTTATCAAAGCTCTTGAAACCGAGTTAGCGCAACTTAATGAGCAGATTAACAAGAAACAAGGATATTTCAAAAAACTGTACGAAGATAAGTTGAACGGACGAATATCGGACGCGCAATTTGGCGAATTGAACCAAAGTTTTAAATCCGACATTGATGCGCTGAATTTGAGAGTTACGATAATCCACTCCGATTTGCTTAAAGCTGACGAATTATCAAAAAATCAAATTGACAAACGGCAAGTGATTGAAAAACATATCCGAATAGAGCGTTTGGATAGAGTTGCTGTTGACGAATTTGTTGAGCGAATAGAAGTTCATACTAAAGCGAATAATGAAAGGAATATAGCTATTAACTGGACTGTATAAATATAATTTATATTACGAACATCAACCGGGCGGGTGGCGAATAGGAATTCGCAGCCATGACGGGCTTCGATATTACTATTACGCACATCTGCGTAAGGATACGCCGTTTCACTCCGACATCCGCGAAGGAGAGCCGGTTCGCGCGGGGCAAGTTATCGGATACGTTGGCAGGACCGGTTACAGTCGCACGGAAAATGTGAATAATATTCGAGTTCCGCACTTGCATTTGGGGCTTCAATTGGTATTTGACGAGGCGGAGAAAGACGGATATTATCAAGTTTGGATAGACTTATACGCGATTACGCGATTGCTTTTGCAAAACAGAGCATCTTCATAATAGAATATCATGATTAAACAACTGATAAATTTTGAGTCTCTTGCAATTTTGGTGAAAATGTGATATAATATTATGTATTAAGCTATCACAAAAAGCACCATTTTTAAAGGAGAGCGCATGGACGTTTTAGACAAATTAAAAATCCTAACCGACGCGGCGAAGTATGACGTTGCCTGCACATCTTCGGGCAGCAACCGAGCGGGAACGGATATAAACCGCAAAAACGGAGGCATGGGAAGCGCCCACGCCGCCGGAATTTGCCATGCGTTCTCGGCGGACGGGCGGTGTGTGTCGCTTCTCAAAATTTTGATGTCCAACGTTTGTGCGTATGACTGCCAATACTGCGCATGTCGGCGGTCGAACGACATTCCGCGCGCGACTTTCGAGTCGAACGAGCTTGCGGAACTTATGATAAATTTTTACAAGCGCAACTATATTGAGGGATTGTTTCTCAGCTCGGCGGTGGTTAAAAATCCCGATTACACAATGGAAATGATGATAAACGTTATCACTTTAATCCGAAAAACGTACAAATTTAACGGCTATATCCACGCGAAAGCGATTCCGAACGCGAGTCAGGACTTAATCAACCAACTTGGAATGTTAGTGGATCGAATGAGCGTGAATATCGAGCTTCCGAGCGAGGAAAGCTTGAACCAATTCGCGCCAGAGAAGAGCAAACAGTCGATTTTGAAGCCTATGGGCGCGATTCGTGACAATATTACGCAAACGAAAAACGAAATTCAGTTGTATCGATACGCGCCGAAGTTTGTCCCCGCGGGACAATCAACCCAAATGATCATCGGCGCGACGCCGGAAACCGACAAGAAGATTATCACCCTTTCGGAGGGGCTTTACGATAAATTCAGCCTGAAACGTGTATTTTATTCGGCGTATATTCCGGTGGGAACGAATCCGAAATTGCCCGCGCTAAACACCAAACCGCCGCTGGTTCGGGAGCATCGGCTTTATCAGGCGGACTGGCTTTTGCGGTTCTACGGATTCCAAGCGAACGAACTTTTGACCGACGAAAACCCGAATTTTCACGAGCAATTGGATCCGAAATGCGTTTGGGCGCTTAACAATCTTCATATGTTTCCGATGGAGGTAAACAAAGTTGACTACGAAATGCTACTCCGCGTCCCGGGAATCGGACAAGTCAGCGCGAAGCGAATGATCGCCGCGCGCCGGCTTGGAAGCCTTAACTTTGAGCATTTAAAGAAAATGGGCGTTGTGCTGAAACGCGCGCGATATTTTATCGTGTGCAACGGAAAAACCTTTGCCGAGCAGAAGATAAACGAGTATTATATCGAAAATAATCTGCTTTACGAGGCAGCGAAAACCGGCTACGGCTTGCCGTCGTCGAATAGTCAGATTTCGATGTTTGAGCTGTCGGATGTGTCGATTGCGCCTGCGGGCGCGGGCTTAAAACCTTATTAGGGTATGCCCTGAGGGCAAAAGGTCGTCAAGGGTATTATCGAATACCCTTAACAAACCCCGAAAAACTTTTAAAAAAGTTTTATCAAAACCTTGCGGCGCAAACGCGCTATGGCGCTATTAAAAGCGCGCCGCTATATGAGGTGTGCAAACATCTACGTATCAGCGAAGTGTGTACGGCGGCAAAAGCCGCACGCTCGACTGAAACAGTGTTATAACTCACTAATCTTTCCGCGAATGCGGTTCGCTAACCAATGTTTTTAATGTCGCCGGCTTTGGCGCAAATCGCAGGTTTGGGAGTGGCTTCCGAATCCGTATTTTGGATTCGGCTAATGCCACCCCTGTGAAAACTGCCCAAGAGAGCAAGGCGTTTTGTGCCGCCGCTCGATTGGTTGCAGTTGACCGCTGCGTTTGCGTCCATAGGCGACCGGGATTGGTAAGGGCAGAGCCCTTACCGCCCGTCCGGCAGGATATAAGCTCGCCGCCTCAGCGGCAAAAATGGGTTTTTAGGGCAAAGGCCTAAAACCCTGCGCCCGTTGGGCGCAAAAACCCGCGCCGGTTCGGCGCAAAAGGACTGATTCATATGATTTACCTATTCGACGGAACGTTCGAGGGGTTGCTAACCTGCGTGTTTACCGCGTTTGAGCAAAAGGAAACACCGTCTGCAATCTTAGATAACAATAAATTCATCCAACAAAGTTTGGTTGACGAGCAAATTTACATTCCGACCGAACTTGATAAGTCCGAGCGGGTATTCAACGGCATAAAAGAGAAGTCGCGAAGTATACTTTTTAAACTTTACACCGCGTTTATGGCGGATAGCGTCGCGAACAAGGATTTGCTGATTTTCAACTATATCTGCCTGCTGTTCAAGCACGGAACGAATGTTCAACACATGTTGCAGGACGAAAACGTTATCGGCGTTGACAAGTTGGAGCATAAAGTCGGCATGCAGACGGGAAAGTTGTGCGGATTCTTGCGATTCGAGGAGTTGGAGGGCAACATTTTGTACGCGAAAGTGAATCCTACCGATAATATCCTCTCCAAACTTGCCGCGCATTTCGCGGATAGGTTCACTAATCAAAATTTTATCATTTTTGACGAGGTTCGCAACCTTTACGCGGTATATAATACCCGCGAGTGGATGATTACCGACCTTACGCCGGACGAGCTTCCCGCGCGAAGTGAGGGTGAGGAGCAATATCAAGAAATGTGGAAACATTTTTTGGATACCATCACCATTCGTGAGCGCGAAAATCCGAAGTTGCAACGACAGTTAATGCCTAAGAAGTATTGGCGTAATATGGCGGAGTTGAAAGGGAAACGGTGAATTTTAATATAGTATTTGACCATTAAAATTTGAGTTGGAGGTGTTTAAGTGAAGTATAATGTTATTTCGAGTTTTGGTTTTGGCAATGGACAAGCAATAAAAACTATAAAGGAAATAAGCGAGTTAAATCCGATTGATAATGAAATTATTTTTGATTTTACTGGGTTCGTCGAAACTAATCCTTTTAACATACTTGTAATTGCTAACTCTATTAATGCGCTAAAAGCTAAAAATCCAAACATAAAAACGAAGCTAATTCCTAATTCAAATAGCACATTTTTAGGGCATTTAGGATTTTACAAGACAATAGGCGCAAATCTCGGAAAAGAAATTGGTGAAGCAAAAGCAAATAATAATTATATGCCTATCACTAAGATAAATTTTGATGAAATGCAGGATGGATTTTACAATAGCATTGAAGAAAAAGCCCAACAGTTATCCGCGCTTTTAAATTTTGATTCTGATTTAAGTGGCTTTTCAAAATATATTTTCATTGAAACTATTAGAAACGTTTATGAACACGCGGAAACAAACAATCTGTTGTTATGTGCTCAAAAATGGCCTACAATGGATTTAGTCGAAATAGCAATTGTTGATAATGGAATAGGCATTGCAAACGCATTGAAAAAGCGAATAAAAGGCAAAACAGAAAAAGAGTTAATGTATATGGCAGCTTTGCCGGGCATTTCTGCAAAATCTAACCATGCTTTTTTAGATAAGGACGATTGCTGGCGAAATTCAGGTTATGGTCTTTATGTATTGAGAGAATTTTCAAAAGCTTATAACGGGAGTTTTATGTTGTGTAGCAAAAACATAGCTTTACATCAAATAAATGGCAAAGTAAAAGAATGTTCAACTTTTTTTGAAGGAACAGCTGTTGCGATAAGATTTAGAACAAACTTAGAAATAGATTTCAATTCTACCCGAAGAGATATTGTTAGAAAAGCTCAAAAATTAGCAAAAAACAACCCTCAAGCTATTAAAGAAGCCTCAAAATCATCGGGAGGAAATTATATTCCATAATACGACACACTGCTGTCATATTTGATATGATATAGTCTATACTAAACCTCAAAAAACAAGGAGGATGATTAAATGAAAATTAACAGAGTAACTGCCGGTGTGCAAGTAAGGGGCGACTATCAAAAATGCTTCGATTTCTACACCGAAAAATTGGGATTGGTGCCAATTTACGGTGCCGAAAGCGGCGGATATACAAGTTTCGCGAATTCGAAAGATGACGAACCGTTTTTCGCGATTTACGAAGCCAAGGACGCAAGCAACCGAGTGAAAGAGTATGAAATTCCCGGTAATACCGAATCTTCCGATACTTTGACGGCGGTTTTTCATACGACGGATTTTGACGGCGACTACAACCGAATGCAGGACGCAGGTGTGCAGTTTATTGGAAGAAGAAATTTCGCCGACGAGGGTTTTGACTTTAACTTAGCTTATTTTAGGGATCCCGAAGGGAATTTGCTTAGCTTGGAAGACGGCGGTGTGTAATACAATCGAGCCGCAACTTAAAAAGAAGAAAACCGCCGCTTGTCATACTGACAAGCGGCGGTTTTTCGCTTAAATTAAATACCTTCTCTTAAATATCTGATGCAGTTTTGGTGACTCGGGTCGTAAGTAAGAGCCGTTTCGAACTCTTTTTTCGCCTCGTCGATGTTGCCGATACCTAAATTTCCAAGCCCGAACAAATAATGACAATGCGCTTTGTTTTGCGCGTTCAAATCGTTGTTGAAAATCAAGAAGTCGGGCATTGAAACCGCGAAATATTCGATTTTCATATCGTCATAAATATGCGCGGTTGCGTAATCAAGCAACTTATAGAACCGCTCATTCGCGCCGCCGTGATTTTCAAGTCTTCGCCGCGCCAAACCTTGGTAAAGAATCATGTCAGCAGGTTGGTCGTTGTAGTACATCATTCCCGCAACCTCTTCCGAGCCGACGGACGCGCGCTCGAAACACGCTTTCGCATTGGCATGATCGCCCGCAAGTTCATGCGCGCAACCAAGGTAGTAGTAAAGGTGGTTATCTTTCGTTCCTTCCAATTTGCCTTCGCCCAAGTTTCGCGGATATACAAGTGCTTTGTGCAGAAGTTCGATCGCTTTTTCGTACTTTTTGATACCAATTTCTTTCTTCGCAAGCTCCATAAGACAAAGAGTATACTGCGTCGTGATTTTACCTTCGCCGCCTTCCCACGGATGGAAAGTTCGGCTTAAACAAAGCTCGTAAGCCTTCACATATTCACCGATGTTGTTAAGCAACGTGATATACTCGATAACCAAATCGTCACGCTTTTCGTATGTCGATTTGTTCGCGTCGTAGAAAGCCAATCTGTCTTTGCTTGACATTTCAAGCTTCTTATAAAGCTGATCAAGTTCCAAGAACACGCGAGCGTCACCTTTATCCAAATTAAACGCTTTTTCCATCGCGACTTTCGCTTTATCTTTCTCGCCAAGCACGTTGTAGTATGCAAGCGCAAGGTTACGGAACACAGTCGGGAACTTATCGTCCAACTTAGCCGATTTTTCCCACAATTCTATCGCCGCTTTACGCTGCTTTCTGTCGTACCAAAGCAAAGCGAGGTAGTAAGGTGCTTTCGCGCCGTTCGGATTATTTTCCATTGCCGATTGAAGCACCAAAACGTCTTCCAATCGGTTCGGGAAGCAGTATAGACTTGAAGCTGATTCAGCTTCTTTAAGCGCCGCTTTTGCAGCAGCAGTATCGCCTGCAAGCGATAGGTAATACGCCGAATAGTACCACGTCATCGGCGATTTGTTCGTGCATTCTTTCAAAATTCGCACAGATTCGTCGTAACATCCCGCCTCGGCATAGTCAATCGCCGCTTGAACATAGCTTTCGGAAACGCCGCGCATAATTGTGTTCATCGCTTTTTTGTCGTCTTCGTTGCCTGACAAAATATAACGCTCGAACAATGACACATAATCGAACGGATCGTGTGTCAAGTTCGCGTCCACCCAGTTTTTAGCGCACTCAAGTTTGCCAAGTTTGCGTAAGATAACGGCTTTCAACGCGCGCGCCTTGATATTGTGCGCGTTCTTCACAAGTCCTTTTTTAACAAGGGACAAAGCCTCATCATAATTGCCTTTTTCGGTATCAATCGCGGCTAAATAGTAGAAAGACATCTCCTGTTGCTCGTTTGTCCATGTCGCTTTAAAGAATGCGTCGTAAGCGTCGTCTTTCTTGCCTTGATAGTAAAGCGAAAGCCCCAAGTTATAGTACGCTTCACTGTTATAAGGGTTCGGATTCTTCCATGTAATACGCTTGATTGCGGTGTTAAAATATCCCTCCGCCTCCGCGAAGCAACCACGACGAAGTAGTAACAAGCCGTAAGCGTTGTTGATTCTGCTGTCGCCTTTGTCGCGCTTTAATCCCTCTAAGTAGTAATCGTCCGGCAAGTATGTCGCGTGACGATATTGCTCGATATGCTGTCCTGTCAAGAACAGCTCTTCAACCGACATGATTTCGTCCGGCTGCAATGCCGCTTCGGCAGGAGCCGGAATTTTTTCGATTTCGTCTTTAAGCGGCGTGTATTCCACCAAAATTTCATCGCCGGATTTTACAACCACCGTAACGTCAGTTTTCTCGTCGTAAGAAATCGGAACTTCTGTATTGAAAATGCTTACCGGCGAAATTTCAGTCTTTTCGCTGAAAATCACTTTTCCTTTGTTAGAAAGGGTAATTTCCGCGTCTTTGTAAACAGATGTCGCGTAAACGATGATTTTCGCTTTGCCCGCCGCCGACAAATCCAAATTCACAGCGGCGTTTATTGACGCATTTTTAACTTCGCCCACCGCTTTGTACGGCATAAAGTATTGCGTAAACGTTTTTTCCTCAAACGGTTTAAGCCATGTGAAGTCAGGCTGGTTATCGGTGTAAACTCCCGTCATAAGCTCGATGTACGGGCCGTCTTCGTCGGTCAAGTTTTCGTCCCACACTTTTCCGAAATCGCCGCAACCCCACGTCCATTGCTTTTTACCCGTCGAAACATGGTGGTTCGCAACGTGAAGAACGCCCGCTTCCTGCTGATAATCATATCCGCCGATAAAGTCAAAATTCGACTTCTCCGCCATGTAAGACGTCGGAACCGGAACATTTTTATAGCGGGAAATATCTACACCTTCGCTGTAATCTTGCTTGTAGTATGTGCCGGTCGCAATCGGGAATCTTGAAACGTCGCGCTTTCCGTGGTCCATAACCGCGTGAACGTCAGGCGGGAAAATTGATTGCGTATGATCGTTAACCGCCACCGCCGGATTTGCCCACCACAAGAAGGTTTGCGGCGTGTTCGTTCTGTTGTAAAGTTGCGCGCTGATTTCGATGTATGCCTTGTCGGGATACACGGTAAAGCGTGTCATACCTTTTGTGCCGTACATTCTGTCGGTATCGTGGATAAGAACACTTTTACTGCCGTCCGCGTTTTCTTGCAACATATAATCGGTCGGCATAAATGTCGTCGGGCGATGATGTTGCGGCCAGTTAAACTCGATTCCGCCAGAGATCCACGGACCAAGCAATCCAACCAAAGCAGGCTTGATAACTTGATTACGATATACGAAGTCGTAATCGTTCGTTTTATCATACGCGCTGTAAATTCTTCCGCCCAATTCCGGCATAATCATCACTTTAATGTAATCATTTTCAAGCCAAAGAGCCGTATACTCCTTATCCACCTTGTCGTCAGAAATTTTTTCGATAATCGGATATGGGTATACTTTTCCCGTACTGCCTTGATAAACCCGCTTGTCGATAAAGATCGGGTTTTTGTCTGCCGCGCCTACCTCGTAGGTAGGGATTATTACCTTTTCTTCCCAAACCTTTGCAGTCATACTCATTTTCAAATCCTCCTTAATTCATTATTGTTATCCTACTTAAATTAGCGTAAAATTGCGTGATATTTCGTCGAAACAAGAGGCGAAAAGCCGCAGGCGTATGGGTTATACGTCGAGGACTTTTCGACCTTGCGGTTTCGGCGGAAGATTGCATAATTTTACGCTAATTTTTCGATTTCGATCATTTGACTGTCATAATCACCTTTCATATTAACGTCAATTCCGTATTTCATCAAAAACGCGCCCGATTTCTTGATTGTGCCGTTTCTCTCTTTCACTTCGTACATCGCGTTTTCTTCTAAACCTTTCAATTTAAGCGAATACTTTGAAGTTAGGTATCTTGAGTGCAACAAAAACGTAAACACGACGCTTTTATTGCCATTCACATACTGCACAGCGTGGAAATCGTCTCTCATAAAGTTTTTAAGGCGATAAAGCTTACCAAACTGCACAATGTCACGCACGCGCTTGTATTCTACGATGTGAGATTTGATGATTTCCAAATCGTCGTCGGGCAGTTCATTCAAATTATTGCCGATTCCAAGCGCGCCGCACATTGAGCAGCGCATACGGAAAGTAATCGGCGGTCTGCGTGTTTCGCCGGCAAGGAAATCGTCAGTAATCCACGCGCTCATGTATTTTATCGGATATAAAAGGCTGTATCCGTCTTGAATTTCCATGCGATCGATGGGGTCAGTGTTGTCTGACGTCCAAAACTTATCGAAATATCGCATTGCGCCGTAGTCAATTCTCGCGCCGCCGCCCGCGCAACACTCGAATTCAACATTCGGGTGTTTCTCTCTTATTGTCGAAATCACGCGGTAGAAATTTTGTATATGTTTATACCAAATTTCTTTTTGCTCGTGATAATTTCCGTCGCAAGCCGCCGCGCCCGGCGCGCAAGTTCCCGTTTCGGAAATCAAACGGTTCATATCCCATTTGATGAATGTAACATTGTTTTCAGACAAAAGGTTGTCAAGCGATTCGATCATATACTGCACAACTTCTTCTTTTGTCAGGTTCAGCGTATACTGCAAACGCCCGGTCAGCGGTTCGCGGTTGGGGAAACGGTAAATCCAGTCGGGATGATTTCTGTAAAGTTCGCTGTTCTCGTTAACCATTTCCGGTTCAATCCATATTCCGAACTCCATTCCTAAGCCATTTACGTAATCAACAAGCTCGGAAAGACCGTTCGGAAACTTGTTTTTATCAACATACCAATCTCCCAAGCCTTGCTTTTCTCCGATTCGAGTTCCGAACCAACCGTCGTCAACGACAAACAGTTCAACGCCCGCATCCGCCGCTTTTTTCGCAAGTTTTTTCTGCTCGTCGCATACCACGTCGAAAAGCGTCGCATACCACGAATTGTACAACACTTTCGCGGGTTTGTTCGCGAAGTTTTTCGGCATAATCTCATTTTTACAAAAATCGTGCATTTTATGGCTCATGTCGGTAAAACCTTTGTTTGTATATCCGATGTAAACGGCAGGAGATTCAAAATCAGTGCCGCCGCGCAAAACGTGGCAGAAATCGTTATCATTCATGCCTATCAATACGTTTGTATATTTATACGTCGTAACCTTTGACGGAATTTCGGCGGTAACTTTGAAATTCCCTGTATACGCAAGCGCGCCGTAATAAACTTCGCCTGTATCTTCGGTCGCGTTTTTGTGCACGATAAAACTTGGATTCGCAACGTGTCCAACCGTTCCGCCAAGGCTTTCGAAAACTTTTTTGCCGCCTTTCAGGCTTTCCGAAACTTGCTGAAACTCTGACGACCACGCGCCGTTGAAGTTGATAATTTGCATATCATCGTCCGCGATTCCAAGTTCGGCTGAGTAAAGGCGTTCAACTAAAATCTCTTCTTTCCCGGTGTTGTAAACCTTTACGAAACGTTTAATAACGTCGAATTCCTCGAAAACTTCGTAATGCAATTCAACAATAAGAGGATAATGCACATCTTCCAAAGTGACGGTTAAGCAATTTCCATTCACTTTATGACCTTTATAGTTGTATCTGAAATCTTTCGTTCCGTCCGAAAACACAACTTTCATAGCCGTTTCTTTATATCGCAAAGTGCCGAAGGACGAAAATTCTTCCATGATTTGGTCAACATGAGAATGAACCGCCGGCGTCCACTTTACAAAATTCTCGGTGAAAACAAAATCGTCGGTGTTGTCAATTCTTTGCCCAAAATACAGATGGCGTAAAACCCCTTGGTTTCCAACATAAGCCCTGTGCTGCGTGTCGTGCTCTAAATCGCCCGAATAGTCTACATCAAAGACGTAAGATGTATTTTTCGTACTAAGATGAAACAATTTATCTCCTTTTACTACAATGCTCATGACGCAATTCCCTCCATTTTTTCATATTTATATTTTGTTACAATTATACAACGAAAAAACAGACAAAAGCAATATATTTTTCAAGTTAATAACTATAAAAATCTTGCATTTGCACTTGGTTTGATTTATAATGGGCATAAGGAAGTGCTAAAATGCAAAAATATGATTATTTTTTAGAACCGGAAAATATTCCGCCCGACGCCGAGATAGTTATTCATAACGCGGGCTTTTCGCGTTGCCCTCCGAACTATACTTACGGCTGGGACAGCAGGGACTACTACTTAATTCATTATTGCATTTCGGGGAAAGGAACTTACTTCGCGAATGATAAGGAATACTCGCTCGGACCGGGCGATGGGTTTTTGATAACGCCGGGAAGCAGAATCATGCACCTGTCCGACGTTTCCGAGCCATGGAACTTGTGCTGGGTCGGATTTCGCGGCGAGCGGGTGGCGGAATATCTCGCGCAGGCAAGGCTGGACGCCGAAAACCTGATTTTTAGATACACCAAAGACAATCTAATCGAAACCACCATAGAAAATATATATGACAATATACGGTTTTCCGATTTTTCGCACCTGACTTTGACGGGATATTTGTATGTGCTTCTAGGCGCGCTGATTGACAACGCGGAAAACAAAAATTCCGCGAAAATCGCAATCAACCACTTTGAAAAAGCGGCAAGATATATAAAACTAAACATTCGCTCGCCTTTAACCATACCCGATCTTGCCGACGAGCTTGATATAAGTCCGTCGCAAATGTATCGCTCGTTTATGGAGCATTGCGGAACTTCGCCGAAACAATATCTTGACAGGCAGAAGATGCTAAAAGCATGTGAATTGATGGAGAAAACCGACCTTTCATACTCGGCGATTTCTTCTTATTTGGGATATGAATACGAAACACACTTTTATCAAAAATTTAAAAAAATTATGGGCATAACGCCGTCAGAACACAAAAAATCAACGCGAAAGGATTGAATAATGAATGCAAAAAGAATTTTTGCTGAAAAACAAAAATGGAATAGAAGTTGCTATATTATCGACGGGAGCTTCGGTCGACAAAATCGTGATTCCCGACAAAATCGGAAATTTCCGGGACGTAGCGCTTGGGTTTGAGGATAAAAAAGACTATATGAATAATCCGCTCTTCGCGGGCAGTGCGTTAGGTCCTGTCGCGGGAAGAATATCCGGCGCGAAGATAGATATTTCGGGGGAAACGTATCATTTGACCAAAAACGACGGTGAAAACAACCTGCACGGCGGATTCGACAATATCTCTTTCGTCGAATGGGACGGCGATTTTACGGATGATCGTTGTTTAGTGCTGCAAACCACCCTTGCCGACGGCGTTGACGGCTTCCCGGGGAATCGAACGTTTACCGCGAAATACTCGTTAGACGACGATAATTGCCTCACAATGGTATACACCGCCGTGTCGGACAAGGATACTTACTTTAATTTGTCAAACCATACGTATTTTAATCTATCCGGCGACTTTTCGCGAAACGCGTTGGAGCAAAAGATGACAATGCGCGCGAGCAAGTATATAAAAAACGATAGCAACAATATTCCGTGCGAGTTGGCGGCCGTTGAAGGCACGCCGTTTGATTTTCGCGCGTCGGCGGTTATGCAGGACGGAGCGAACAAGGATTCCGACTTGCAACAGAACGGATACAACAACGGATTCGCCATAGACAACGGCTTCGCTTTGGATTCGACTACAAATTGGGAGAACAATCCTGCCATGGTTTTGGAGGACACACAAAGCGGGCGGCAAATGAAAATCTTCACCGACGCGGAGTGTGTCGTGATTTATTCCGGCAAGTTTATTCCCGATAATATGATTCTTCATGGAAGTGTTAAATCCTCGCCGAGCTGCGCAATCGCAATAGAGGCGCAGGATTTCCCCGACGCGCTGAATTGCCCGTTTTTGGAGGGGCGTATTACCAAAGCGGGAGAAGTTTATACCCGAACCATACGATATAAGTTTGGCATTGCGGATTAGTAATTAAAAAACCGCACCACGTGTGCTTGGTTTGTAAGCACGTGCGTCCACACAAGGTGCTTTAGCATAAACCCCTTTGCAGTTTACTGCTTAGAGATTTAGTCTTCCGAAGTGTTGTGTGGCGAGGAGCTTCTTCATCTTTTGTCGCGCAAAACCTTACGTCCCTGCACTTCGGACGCAAAATGCGCGTCAAAACGGCGTAATGTAATTGCTACGCGCAAGCGCGATCCGCCGTTACCGTAAGTTCCGGTCCTTGCCGCGTCGCGCGCGCCCGCGCAATTTGGCTTAAGGCGCTATGCGCCTTAGGCACCGCATCCCTAGGACGCGAAATTAAAAAAGAGCCTTTCGGCTCTTTTTTATCTTTTCCAAGTCCAGTCAATCAGTTTCGCGTCCGCAAGCGCGGATATAATTACGATAGTAATCATATAATCCACGGCATGGTGTAACAATGTTCCGATTCCAACCGTGGTTGCCGCGGCGTAAATTGCCGCGCCGTCATATCCGGTAAACAACCTCATCGCCGGAATTGTGATAAGCGCTTCAAATCCCGCGTGAAGTATCATAGTAACGATTCCAACCACAACTACTTTGACAATCTTGTTGCCCAAAATCCCATGAAACTGCTTGCGTATCATTAAAGCCCCGACCACCGCGAACACGATATGCGTCGCCGCGCGAGCAGTAACCGTCGGCGGAAGCCCTGTAAATCCGAACCCAATCGCCGACCCAATCGCAACGAACGCCGCCGAAAAGGGTGAGACAAACATAGAAACCATAACCGGCACGTGAACCGCCAATGTCGCGGTGAAAGCCGGCGGTAAAATAACCCTTAACGGAAGCATTGGTATCAATATTGAAATCGCCGTTAAAAGTCCTGTAATTGTCATGTTTCGAACGTTTGTCTTGTTCATCATTTTTATCTCTCTCCTTTTATAATTTACATATGTCTTGACATATGCAAATTATAAAAGATAATCTTGTTTTTGTCAATACCTAATTTTGAAACAAATATCCGTTCGTCTCTAACGAATTGCATACCTGTTCAAAGTGAGCTTTGTCACGACAGGCGATTGTGTGCAAATGCACTTCCGATGTTAATTCGGACAATAGCTTAACTTCTGATAATTCAACTTTTTCTATAAAAAGGTCTACATCTTTTCGATTTGTCAAGTTAAGGCCGCCGGTAATAGTGCCATAAAGTTCGTGTTCTACTACGACATTTATAACCTCGGCGCCTAAATCCACGATTGTATACAATTCAGATTTCGTGTCTTCCGCCGTATGGCGGCAAGCAACTTTTCCTAAATATTGTTTCGCCCCTCCGAATTCCGGAATCATATATCCTCTTGCTGTGGCAATGATTTCATGCCCCTGCGCGCGTAAAAGCGCAACATCGCCAACGATAACCTGACGGCTTACATTAAGAGTTTTTGCCAATAAAGAAGCGCTTATAGGAGTCGCTTGGCCGCTAATCATATTTAAAACTTGCTCTCTTCGTAATTTCGATTCCATAAAAATTACAACCTCACACTTATCCCTTTATCTTGCAAGTACTTCTTCAACTCCATAATATCCACTTCCTTAAAGTGGAATAATGACGCGGCAAGCGCGGCGCTCGCTCCGCCGATTGTCAGCGCCTCGTAAAAATGCTCCATATTTCCCGCGCCGCCCGAGGCGGTAACAGGAATATCAACGTTTGACGATATCAAAGCCGTCACTTCGTTATCGTACCCCGTTTTCATGCCGTCGCAGTCCATTGAAGTAAGCAAAATCTCGCCCACCCCGCGTTTTTCCGCCTCTTTCGCCCATTCAAGCGCATTCATTCCGGTGTTCGTTCTGCCGCCGTCGATGATAACGTCGTACTGCGATCCACTCTCGCTTTTACGCACATCGATCGCGGCAATCACACGATTACTTCCGAATTTTTCAGCGATTTCATTGATCAAATCGGGATTCCTAACCGCCGCGCTCCCCAATGACGCTTTATCCGCGCCGGCGTTCAGAACAGCCTCAAAATCGTCAACCGTCGCAATTCCACCGCCAACGGCAAACGGAATAGAAACCGCTTCCGCGACTCGACGAACCATATCAAGCACCGTTCCGCGCCCCTCGTGGGTTGCGGTTATGTCAAGGAAAACCAGCTCGTCCGCTCCTGCGGCAACATAGCCTTTGGCTATCTCAACCGGGTCACCGGCATCCTTTAAGTCAACAAATTTTACTCCTTTTACAACTCTTCCCTTGTTTACGTCCAAACATGGAATTATGCGTTTGTGCATTATATGTCTTCCTTTCGTCATCAAGTTCAGTTGTTTCCCGCTTTTTTATTGCAAGCTAAAAACTTTGTCCGCATGCCGGGCAATAGGCGTCATCTTTCTTCGCCATTTTGCCGCAGTCGGAACACTTTTTGTTGTTCTTCAGCGCCGCCAAGTCCGTTTGCAATTCCTCAATCATACGCTTTTTCTCGTCGATCACTTCGCATTTTTCGGAAAAATCAGGCTCGATATCGCCATTTTTATGGCTCTCATAGACATCTTGCCCCATTTGGGCAAAAATTTTGTTAATATCGTTTTGAATATCGTAGATCGCATACTTAATCTTCCCATATTCCCACGCCTCACCCGATTTTTTCGCAACCGTTTTTGCCGTGTCCCCCACAATTCTTTTTACGTCATTAAAATCCATGTCCATGCTACCTCCTCCTTATATGATTATTATACGTTGAATCTAAATAGAACCACGTCACCGTCTTTCACGACGTATTCCTTACCCTCACTTCGCACAAGTCCGGCTTCTTTCGCCTTAACCATCGTGCCGCAGTTCATAAGCTCGTCGTAATGCACAATCTCAGCGCGGATAAATCCACGCTCGAAGTCGGTGTGGATTTTCCCCGCCGCTTGCGGGGCGCGCGTTCCGTTGGTGATCGTCCACGCACGAACTTCCTTTTCACCGGCGGTTAGGTAGCTTATTAATCCAAGCAAGCTATAGCTCGCTGATATAAGCCTGTCAAGTCCCGATTCGCTTGCGCCGATCTCGTTTAGGAACATCTCTTTTTCATCCTTATCAAGCCCGACAATTTCTTCCTCAATCTTCGCGGAAATGACTACAACCTCCGAATTTTCGCTTTTCGCAAATTCAGAAACAATTTTAACGTATTTATTCTCGGTCAAAGCGGTTGCGTACTCGTTTTCGGCGACATTCGCGGCATAAATTACCGGCTTCGTGGTAAGAAGCGCGACTTCCGAAATCAGCGACTCCTCAAGCGAGTCGAATTCCATAGTTCGAGCGCATTTTCCGCTTTCAAGCACAGCTTTCACTCGTTCGAAAAATTCAAGTTCGGTTACAAATTTTTTATCGCCGCTTTTAAGCGAACTTCTCGTCTTCGCAATCCGCCGATCGATCAATTCCAAATCGGACAGAATCAGTTCCAAATTAATGGTTTCGATATCCCGCAACGGGTCAACATTTCCCTCAACATGAACAACATTATCGTCCTCAAAACATCGCACAACATGAACAATCGCGTCAACTTCGCGGATATTGGATAAGAATTTGTTTCCCAACCCTTCGCCTTTCGACGCGCCTTTCACAAGTCCGGCGATGTCGACAAACTCGATAACCGCAGGGGTTATCTTGTCAGGATTATATAATTTCGAAAGTTCGTCGAGCCTCGAATCGGGAACGGCAACCGTTCCAACGTTCGGCTCGATGGTGCAAAAAGGGTAGTTCGCCGATTCGGCACTCGCGCTTTCGGTGATTGCGTTAAACAGTGTACTTTTGCCGACGTTCGGCAAACCAACTATGCCAAGTTTCATTTGTTATTCTCCTTTGTGTTTAGGGGTTTCGCTCGCCCACAAGGGGCGTTAAAGTTCGTCTCTGATGGGTTTTGCGCCCAACGGGCGCGGTTTTTAGGGCTTTGCCCTAAAAATCATTATTCAGAGCGGGGCTCTGTGGCATTTGCGCTTGTCAGCGCAGGACGACAAGGATTTATCGAAATCCTTGCGGTAGGTTTCAACCAATCAAACTTCGCCAAAAAACGGCTCGTTTTCTTGGGAAACCCTCAAGGACGAACCATTAGCGAAATCAAGATTTCGATGGTTCAGCCTCAATCCACGAAAAATTTT
>WRAG01000034.1 GCA_009780345.1 Oscillospiraceae bacterium | reverse complement strand
TTATTGATGTCCTACGATTCGCTTGAGAACGTGATTGACAAGAACAAGGCTGTTGACCCGGCGGGCGAGATGGTGACGACCGCGAAGGCCGTCGGCATTTGCTTCGGCGATTAGGTTGGGGATTATAATTATATAAAAAAACCGCCGAATGGCGGTTTTTTTTATTATTTCACAATTTCATCTAACGCTTTGCCCGCCGCTTTGCCGTAGGCGCGCATTAAGCCGCCCTTGCCCAGCAGCGTTCCGCCAAAGTATCGAACCACGACCACCACCATGTTATCCAATCCCCGGCGCGTGATTGCGTTAAACAGCGGAAGTCCGGCGGTTCCGCGCGGTTCGCCGTCGTCGTTGTATCGCGCGGTGTTCGAGAGAACATACGCGAACGTAACGTGGTTCGCTCTCTTATGTTGGCGCGCAAGATCGGCAATAAAGGCTTTCGCCTCGTCTTCCGAGCTTATTTGAGCGGAATATCCGATAAACCGCGACTTTTTTTCGATAATTTCAATCAAATTTGTAACCTCTCAAACTTAAATCCTCGCTGACACAATGATTGTAGGTATTACGTCGCGGGCGTGGTGCAGGCTTGCCTGCTATCGGAATAAATAATGCTTATTTATCGGTTTTGTAACGTCCCAAACGCAGGACATCCCTTTTGGAAACACCGCTAAATCGCCGGTTTGGATAAAAACGCTTCCACCGTCGAATGTAACGGTAACTTCTCCCTCGATAATAAGCGCAGTCTCCTCGCTGTCGTAACTCCAATCGAACTTTGACACGCCGCAGCCCCACGTCGGCTGCGCTTGCATCGTTGCGATTTCTTCGGCGGTCGGTTTTCTAACGATAATGTTCATAAAAATCCCTCCTGATTATTTTCCGGAAATACCTCTAGTTCGGGCGCTCCTCGCCTAGTCTCACTTCAATATTTTCGGTTCGTCCGGTTGTGTAGCGGAAAACTTCTAACGTAACGATGTCGCCCGCCGAGTGTTGCTCTAACGCGCGGTTAAGCTCGTCAATGTTGGCGATTGCAGTTCCGTTAATGCTTATAATGATGTCGCCGCGGCGAATTCCGGCGTTTTGCGCGCCGGAGTTTTCCAAAACGTCCATAACTTGAATTCCCGGAACGAGACCTTGCTGCTGCGCGCGAGCGGAGTTTATGACCCGTCCCGAAATTCCGATAACCGGACGCCCCTGCACATATCCATGCGCGATTAAATCAGCGATAATAGGCATTGCGGTTGAGATTGGAATCGCGAACCCCATTCCCTCAACGCCGCCGGCGGACAGCTTTAGCGTGTTAATTCCAACTATCTGTCCGTAATGGTTAACAAGAGGGCCGCCCGAGTTTCCCATGTTTATCGCCGCGTCGGTTTGGATAAGGTTAAACACTCTGCCTTGAACGGTGATTGTCCTGTTTATCGCGCTGATAACGCCTTGCGTAACGGTTCCGGCGAACTCTTGACCGAGCGGATTTCCGATGGCGATCGCCAAATCGCCGACTTCGACTCTTGAAGAGTCGCCGATCGCGGCGGGGTGAAGTTCTTCGTTCGTGTCAACTTTAAGTACCGCCAAATCCGAGCGAGGATCTCGCCCGACAAGCCGCGCGGGGATTTCAACTCCGGTGTTAAGGGTTACAACAATCTCACGCGCGCCGTCGATTACATGGTCGTTGGTGGCGATATAGCCTTCGCTGTTTAGGATAATTCCCGAACCGCTTGATATTCCGGTTGTGGCGAACATTCCACGGCGTTCGACTACGCTTGCGACGCCTACAACTGACGGCCCCGCTTTCGCCGCGATTTCGCGGACGCTTAAAGCATATCCGGACGGCGGCGCAGGCAACGAAGCGCCGACAGTCGGGTTATCGCTAATAATTTGCTGCTGCGTTATAAGGTTATTCGCCGCAGTTTGCGAATTGTTGTTCGCCATGTTTCGCCCTATGTAAATTCCCGTTCCCATAACTCCGATGTTAAGCACCAGCACAATCGCGGCGCACGCGGCGATTATACGTCGGTTGTTCTGTTTTTGCCGCACTCGCTCGGTGTACGCGGGACGTGACGAAGGCGCAGCGGTTTCACGCTCTTGTTCACTATTATTGAATTGAAGATTATTATCCATGGTTTAACACTCCCTTTTCATACATTCTAATGTATAAATATGAAAAATTTATGAAGAAAATTTAAAAAGTTTTTGACATCATCACTCCGCCGACGGGAGCGTAAAGGTAAACTCGGTAAATTCGCCGGCGACGCTGTTAACCGAAATATCGCGCCCATGCAGGTTTAGGATGTTTTTGACGATAAACAGCCCGAGCCCTGTTCCTTCGCGGTTTAGCCCGCGCGACTTATCGGCTTTGTAAAAACGGTGGAAAATATTATTATAATCCTCAGCGGCGATTCCCTCGCCTGTGTTGCGCACCGAGATTATAAAAACATTGCCGCGGCGGGATATTTTTATGTCGATGGTTCCGCTTTGGTCGGTGAATTTTATCGCGTTGTCGATTAAGTTTGTCAAAACGCGAGAGATTCCGTCGCTGTCTGCACGAACAAGGCACACATCGTCAGGGAACTCAATATTAACCGAGATGTTTTTACTGTCAATTCGACGTTCGAAGCCGATGACGCACCGACGAATCATCTCGTTTATGTCGAATTCGGTGATGTCGAGGGAAAACTCGTCCTCCTCCATTCGCGCGATGTCTAAAAGGTCAGAAATCAGGCGGGATAGTCGGCGGGATTCGCTTAGAACGATGGTGAGATAATCGCTTTGCGATTCGGGCGGAATGGTTCCATCTAAAATGCCGTCGATAAAGCCGATAATTGTCGTCATTGGCGTTCGAAGCTCGTGCGACACGTTCGCGACAAAGGTTCGGCGCAGATTTTCGATTTTTTCCAGGTTTTCCGCCATTTGATTAAACGTATTCGAAAGTTCGCCGATTTCGTCACGCCCCGAAACTTCGACGCGTTCTTTAAACTCACCTTTGCTGAACGCTTTCGCCGCGTGACTTATCGCCTTAATCGGGCGGGTAATTCGACGGGAAAGGATATATGAGAAAATTAGCGATACAACCGTTACAAGCATCATCGGTAGTAAAAATACGCTCATCAGTATTTGCCGTCGTCCCATTCCGGGCAGGATTGGCGATGCGACGAACACCGTGCCCACCGTTTCGCCTTGAATTATTATCGGCAAACTGTATGTCAACATTCGCGCCGGGAATATGCCTAAAGTGCTAATTTTCACGTCCGGTTCGGTTTGCGTAAGATTCGCGAAATATTCGCGGGAAACATAGAGCGGCGCGGTTCCGTCTTCATGGCGGAAAGACGACATTGTCACAAGTCCGTCGGCTGAAATAAGTATGACGTAGTTGCCGGTACTCAATGTGTACGCGTCTAAGTAGCTCTCCAAAAATATCGTTCTGTCAATGATTGGGTTAATTTGGGGCAACGGCGTGATTACCGGATCTCTTAATATCACGCGAAACATCGGACCTTGAATTTGAATGTTTTGCTCGACTCCCGCGTCTAAATAGCCGAAGGCGGTGACGATTCGCTGAATATCATGAGCGTTTTCGCGCAACGAGGATTTCAACTCATCGTCGATAAGGCGGATGATAAAAGCGTATTGAAGAAGGGCTGATAAAAGCAGCCCTATAATAATCGTGATAATATTGATTGTGAATATTTTGCCGAACAGGCTTTGTTTTTGAAGTAGTTTCATATGAACCTCTTTTTTGCCGCTACCGCGGCAGGGGTTTGCGCCTACGGACGCGGGCGTTTCCAGCGAAGCCGCTGTAGCATTTGCGCTTGTCAGCGCAGGACGACAAGGGCTTGTCGAAGCCCTTGTCAAGCCCCGAAAATTTTTTCACAAAAAATTTAGTAAAACTTGCGGCGCACACGCGCTATGGCGCTATCAAAAACGCGCCGCTAAAAGAGTGCAAACAACTTGCCTCTTAGTCAAGTGACTACGGCGGCAAAAGCCGCATGCTCGACTGAGCGCAGTGCTATATCTTGCTAATCTTTCCGCGAATGCGGCTATCTGCGGTTTTTCGTCGCCGCTCGCGGCGCAAATCGCGCCTTTTGCGTTTGTGAACGCCAGGCGACCGGGATTGGCAAGGGCAGAGCCCTTGTCGCCCGTCCGGCAGGACACGTGCCCACAGAGCTTCGCTCTGAATATGGGTTTTTAGGGTGAAACCCTAAAAACCTGCGCCCGTTGGCGCGAAAAATGGTCTAAGGCGCAACGCGCCTTAAGCCCGCGCCCGTTGGGCGCAAGAAATTTGACAAAACTTTTTTCAAAAGTTTTAGCGTTTCATAGCAAAGCTACGAAACACTAAATTTATACCCCACACCCCACACGGTTTTTATGCTCCACGAGCGTACGTTTTCCTGATTCTCAACCTCAATTTTCTCACGCACACGCTTAATATGAACGTCCACCGTTCTTGAATCGCCAAAGAATTCATAGCCCCAAACTTCGTCTAAGAGTTGGTCGCGGGTGAATACCTTATTTTTATTGCTTGCCAAAAAGTAGAGCAACTCGAACTCTTTCGGCGGCATTTCAATTTGTTTATTGTCTAAATAAACCTCGTAATTGTCGTAAGAAATACGCAATCCATCGAAATCAATTTCGGAACTTCGGTGTTCGGTTTTTGTTTCGTTAAATCGCCGAAGAACCGCTTTCACACGGGCGACAAGCTCTTTTGGCTCGAAAGGTTTCACAATATAATCGTCGGCGCCAAGCTCGAGCCCCAACACTTTGTCAAAGGTTTCGCCCTTCGCGGTAAGCATGATAATCGGAACTTTGCTTGTTTTTCGGATTTCCTTGCAAACTTCGATTCCGTCCATAACGGGAAGCATTAAATCGAGAACAATAAGTCCCGGCGCGGTGATATGGAATTTTTCAATCGCCTCGCGTCCGTCGTGCGCGACAATAGGGCTGTATCCCTCTTTTTGAAGATAAAGCCGCACAAGTTCGCAAATATTTCTATCGTCATCTACGATTAAGATATTCATACGCGTCACCCACCTTTCACATCTAAATTATCACTTATATTTATTGCGTTCGTGTGTATTAATTGTGAACTTTTTGTTACTATTTGTAGGGGCGCCCTAGAAATTGCGCTACTTTCGCGATATCGCCGTTTTTAAGGCAAGATCGGATTTTCGAACTTGACACAACCTCGTTATCAACGCATACGGGCGGAATTACGGCGACTTCAATGCCGAACGGCGCGCAGAGTGTGCTCAAAAGCGCGGCGTTGCCCGCCGCGCTTTTACCGAATCTGTAATTATATCCAACGCTTACAAACTTCGCGCGCAAGCGATTGTGGAGATATTCTTCCACAAATTCATCGCACGAAAGGTTCATAAACGCATCATCCAACGTTTGGGTTATAAGAACGTCAACGCCCCACGAACGTAGTGTTTCTACTGTTTCATCGCGTGGTATAAGACTTTCATCGTTGCGTTTGAGCTTGTATACAACCGATTTAAGCGAATGTCGCTGCGCGAACTCTACGGCGACATCGATTACCGCTTTGTGTCCGATATGCAAGCCGTCAAAGCAGCCAAGGGCAACGGATGAGGCGCAATCTAATTTGTTTAGTTCATTTAAGGTTAATATTTGCATGGTTATCACCTAATGAAAATTCTTTATAATGCAAAGCCGTCCATCTTTTGCTTGCGATAACGACAAAAATTCGCCGTTTTCGGAAAACACACGATAGGTTTCGTCTTCGACCAAGTCTTGCACCCGAGGCGAGCCGCCGTTTTTCGCCAAAATTTCGTCCCGCCCGGAAACGGTTACGTCGCTATATTGCGAAAATAAATCTTCAAGCGGCGTTAGATACTCCAACAACCTGCCTTCCTCTTTCGCGCGCTCTAACGCGTCGAGCGTGTGGCTGTCTTCCAGCTTAAACTGCCCGCTTTGCGTTCTGACAAGCGCGGTCATATGCGCGCCGCAACCTAACTTTTCACCGATGTCGGCGCACAACGTTCGGATATACGTGCCTTTCGAGCACTTTACGTCTATTGTGATTTTGGGTGCGTTTACCTCAGTTTGGTTTACAATAATAATATTATGTAAATCAATTTCGCGAATTTCAATATCAAATATGGTGATGTGCCGCTCTTTTCGTTCGATTTCGATTCCGGCGCGGGCAAGTTCGTATAGCTTCTTTCCTCCCACTTTCACCGCCGAATACATTGGCGGAATTTGCGTTATATTGCCGGTGAATTGGAAAATTACAGCTTTAATTTCTTCCTCTGTCAGGTTAATATTCTTACACTGTATCGTCGGCGTTCCCGACGCGTCCTGCGTGTCGGTGGTAATTCCCAACACAAACGTTGCGCGGTAGGCTTTGTCGGCATTTGTTAAAAGTTCCGCCGCGCGGGTCGCCTTGCCGACGCAAATCGGCAAAACCCCTGTTGCGTCTGGATCCAACGTCCCAGTATGCCCGACTTTTTTCAATCCGAGCAATCGGCGGACGAAATACACGATATCGTGGCTCGTCCGACCCGCAGGCTTATTAATGTTGATTATGCAGTTCATTGAAAATTTCCCCTTAACGCTTCAATCACTTCAGCTATAACGATTTCCGGCTCATGTGTCGTTTCGAATCCTGCCGCCCGAATATGTCCGCCGCCGTTAAATTTTCGCGCGAGTTCAGCTACATTTACATCGCCATTCGCACGCAGGCTTACTTTCGTTTCGCCATCTTTGCGCCGCCGAACGTATACCGAAACCTCAACGCCGTTGATATTGCGCGGCAGGTCGACGATTCTATCGGCGCTGTCTTCCGCTATTCCTGCCGCGGCAAAATCAGCGTTATCAAGGGTTAGCACCGCTATTTTGCCATCGCAATAAAGCTGAATCCTGTCAATCGCGATTTTTGTGAGATTTAAAAATTCCATCGAGTAAGTGTCGAAAATACTGCGGTAAATTTCAGTGAAATTCGCGCCTTTTTCGATTAAATCAGCGGCAATTCGAAGGGTTTCCGGCTTTACAGCGGGATACTTGAATCCGCCGGTGTCGGACACAATCGCCATGTAGAGGTTGTCCGCAATATCGGATGTAACCTCTACGCCCAACGCGCGAATCAGCGAATAGATAATTTCTCCGCAAGATGCCGCGTCACCGTCAAGCAGCGTGAAATCAGCGAATTCGACATGTGTCGCGTGGTGATCAATTGCCATCGTGTTGCCTGTAAAGTTATTAACCTTTACTCCTAATCTTTTCTTATCGGCGCAATCGACACAAATCCGCAAGTCACAGTCGTTTTCGCACAGCATGGCGCCGGGGATTTCCGGATAAACGTCAACGTTTTTCGTAAAGGGAAATAACTTTACAGCATTGCCGTCTTCCAAATAAACCTCGGCAAGTTTACCTAACGATAAAAGCGCAAGCTTAAGCGCGAATGCGCTTCCGATTGCGTCTCCGTCAGGGTTTTTATGCGTATAAACGGCGATCTTGCTCGCCGCACTTATAATTGAAACTGCTTTTTCAAGCATTTTGCCACCCCTTAACTTGCGTCAAATTGCGTAAGATTTCGTCGCGGTAGATTGCAACCAATCGTTCTACGGCAAAAAACGCCTTGAACTCTTGGGCAATCCTCAAGTACGAATCGTTCGCCAAATCAAGATTTAGACGATTCTGCCAAACAAGCCCCGAAAACGAACGGCAAAAACCGCCGTTGAAACGCCACATAAGAAAGTTTTGTTTCACAAAACTTTTAATAATCTCTTGTTACCGCAGGCGTACAAATGGTACGTTGAGGATTTTTCGCGGGTGAAGTTTCGACGGAAGATTGCGTGATTTCACGCAAGTTATCATAGTCCTTTTTTGAACATCTCATTAATCATCGCGCCGTATTCGATCGAATTGTCTTCAACAAAGGTGAATTCCGGCGTGTAGCGCAGGTCAATTCGCGCGCCGATTTCTCGGCGAACCAATCCTGCCGCGCTTGTCAAACCTTCAATCGCCGCCGCTTTTTCGGCGTCAGTTCCCATGATGCTGATATGCGCTTTTGCGAAACGCAAATCAGGCGTTACATCGACGCGCAGAACGCTTGTCATTTGCGGGATGCGCGGATCTTTAAGCTCGCGGATAATTTGGGATAATTCTTTTTTGATTTCCTCGGAAATTCGCATGTTTCTGTTTTTCATAAGGTTTTCCTCCTTTTTGCGCCTTGCGGCGCGGGTGTTTTGCCGCTACGGCGGCATGCGTTTGCGCGGGCGCGCGCGGCGCGTCAAGGACCAGTCCTTGACAATCCAGCAAACTTTTGCGTGTCAAAAGTTAGATCAAAACCATCGCCCTCCCCGCCACGACCCACGCACAAATCGCGCGGGTACCCCGTTTGGCGGAACCGCGGGCGAAAGTTAGTTCAATCAACGCACCCTAATCAAATAACATCTCGCGCTTTTAGGCGCGGATCGGTCTCGAATGAGCGCGACGCTATATCTCGGTACTTTTTCCCGACTCGCTTACGCTCACTGGATAATTCGACTACAGCTTGTAAAATACACAAGCTAAGTCTCATTTACCGCGTATGCGGTTCGCTAACCCAGTTTTTCTGTCGCCGGCTTTGGCGCAAATCGCGCAGTTTTGTAAATGAGACTTGATTTTGCTGATTTTTGCAAAATCGTAGTCGAATTATCCAGTGAGCGAAGCGAATCGGGCGTTTGCGACCATAGGCGACCGGGATTGGGGCTGAACCGTCCAAAACTTGTTTTGGTTAACGGTTCGTCCTTGAGGGTTTCCCAAGAAAACGAGGCGTTTGTTGCCGATGTTTGATTGGATGAAACCTACCGTAAGGGCAGAGCCCTTGCCGCCCGTCCGGCAGGACAAGTTCCCTCGGGAAGGACCCGAGAAATGGATTTTTAGAGCATTCGCCCTAAAAGCCCGCGCCGCAGGCGCAAATTTTACAAAACTTTTTTCAAAAATTTTCCGGTCTAAGGCGCGTTGCGCCTTAATCCCTATACTCCTCCATCATATACGCCTCAACGACGTCTAATTCCTTGATATCATTGAACTTCTCGATGCTCACGCCGCAGTCGTAGCCCGCCGCGACCTCTTTTACGTCATCTTTGAAACGTTTAAGCGAGGCAAGCGTTCCCTCGTGGATAACAATTCCGTCGCGAACCACGCGAACACTGCTGTTACGCAATATTTTCCCGTCGGTAACGTGCGCGCCGCCGATGGTTCCGACGCCCGAAACCTTGTATGTTTCACGGATTTCAACGTGTCCAAGTATAACCTCGCGGAACTTCGGCGCAAGCATACCTTTCATCGCCGCTTCGATATCTTCAATCGCCTCATAGATAACGCGATACAGCCGAACGTCAACTTCCGCGCGCGCCGCCGAGTCCATCGCGCTTGCCGTCGGACGAACGTTAAACCCAACGATGATCGCATTTGACGCCGTAGCTAGCATAACGTCACTATCCGTAACCGCGCCGACACCGCCGTGGATTACGCGAACTTGAACTTCTTCATTTCCGATTTTCGCAAGCGACTCGCGAACCGCCTCAACCGAGCCTTGAACATCGGCTTTTACGATGATGTTAAGGTCTTTGATATCGCCCGCTTCGATGTGTTCGAACAGATTTTCGAGGGTTACCGTCGTGCTTGCCGCGTGTTTTTCTTGTTTTTGTTTGAATTTACGGGCTTCGACAACTGCGCGGGCGCGGCGCTCGTCAGAAACCACATAGAAAGTGTCGCCGCCTTCCGGCACTTCCGAAAGACCGAGAATCTCAACAGGGACAGATGGTCCCGCCTTTTTAAGCTTCTTACCGTGATCATCCATCATCGCGCGAACGCGTCCGACGGTAGTTCCCGCAACCAATATATCGCCGTCGTTAAGCGTTCCGTTTTGCACAAGCACCGTTGCGACGGGACCTCTACCCTTATCAAGCTTCGCCTCAATAACCGTACCTTTCGCGGGACGATTGGGGTTCGCTTTCAACTCTTTCATCTCGGCAACCAAAGTTACCATCTCAAGAAGTCCGTCGATATTAATGTTTTGCTTCGCTGAAACCTCGACGCAAATCGTGTCGCCGCCCCACTCCTCTGGAACCAAGCCATGCTCGGTCAGTTCCTGCTTCACTCTATCGGGGTTCGCGCCCTCTTTGTCAATTTTGTTAATCGCAACGATAATCGCGACCTCCGCCGCCTTCGCGTGGTTAATCGCCTCAACCGTTTGCGGCATAATTCCGTCGTCCGCCGCAACCACAAGGATTGCGATGTCGGTAACAAGCGCGCCGCGCGCTCGCATTGCAGTAAACGCCGCGTGACCGGGCGTGTCAAGGAAAGTGATCGGCTTGCCGTGAATACTTACGCGATATGCGCCGATATGCTGCGTAATTCCGCCGAACTCGCCTTCGGCGACATCCGCGTTACGGATTGTGTCCAAAAGCGACGTTTTACCGTGGTCAACGTGTCCCATAACAACCACAACCGGCGAGCGCGGCTCCAAATCCGCCTCACTATCTTCAACGTCATTAAATAGTTTATCCTCTTCTGTGACAATTATTTCACGTTCGACAATTCCGCCGAAATCTTCCGCGATTAACGACGCGGTATCGAAATCGATTGTTTGATTCACCGACGCCATAATCCCAAGTTGCATCAGGCTTTTGATAACCTCAACAGACGGTTTGTTCAACCGTTCGGAAAGGTCGGCAACGGTGATTTCGTCAGGAATTAGAACCTCGAACTTCTCCGGCTTCTTCTTCGCCTCGCGAGCCGCTTGGCGCGCCGCCTCGTCTTCCTTCAGCTTATCAAATTGCGCGCGTTTATCGACTTTTTTAAGCTTTTGCTTCTTCGCGCCGTCAACTTTAACGTTCGCGCCGACAAGTTCTTCCAGCTCTTCGTTGTCAATCCTGTCAAGCTCGACAACATTTTGACGCGTGTCAACGTGACGCATTTTGCGCGCCGAATCGTCGGGGTCTGCAACTTCGTCTTCAGAAATAACTTCGCCGTCTTTCTTCTTTTTCGCGGCTTGTTTCGCCATTTCCTCTGCGTGCAAAAACGCCGCTTCGGCTTCGGCTTGAAGTTCCTCTTCCGACTTGTTAAACCGCGCGAAAAGGTACGAAAAATCAGGCACCGCGTTGGTTTGCGTGTAATACTCGAATATTATATCGAGTTCGGGCTCGGTCAGCGCGCTCATATGATTTTTTGTAACGCCGTGTTTGCTTAAAACCTCAACAATTTCCTTGCTTGGTATTTTAAAATCTTTTGATAGTTCATACGCTCTTATTTTTTCAGGCATATAATACCTCCATTTCAGACTTTCAATTAAGTTCAGTCAAATTTTCAAGTTCTTCATATACTTGCGGGTTTACCGCTCCGCGGAACGACCGCTCGAACACGCGGCGTTTCTTCGCGCCGGCAATACATTCGCCAGATTTGCAAACATACGCGCCGCGGCCTTCAACTTTGTAGGTTAAATCAATCGCCGCCGCGGAATCTTTGGGTTTCACAATTCGTACTAACTCCGCTTTCGGTCGCATTTTTCTGCAAACCGTACACATTCTTAAGTGTTCCATTCAACCACCTTTTTCATGTAGGGGCGGCAGAATGCCGCCCGCCGATGTTTTATTCGCAAGTATTACGGGCGGCAGAATGCCGCCCCTACTCCCCTTTAATGTCAATCTTCCAGTTAGTCAGCCGCGCGGCAAGGCGGGCGTTCTGCCCTTCTTTTCCGATTGCAAGCGAGAGTTGATCGTTCGGAACTTTAACGTTGCACACTTTCGCCTCTTCGTCCACGTCAACCGACGTCACTTTCGCAGGACTAAGCGCGTTTGTCACAAACTCGCCCGGGTCGTCACTATACTTCACGATATCAATTTTCTCGCCGCGAAGTTCGTCGATAACCTTCTGAACCCTCATTCCGCGGGGACCGATACATGTTCCCACCGCTTCAACGTCAGAATCGTTCGACATAACCGCGATTTTGGTTCTCGACCCCGCCTCGCGGGTTAAACCTTTGATTTCGATGATTCCATCCTCGATTTCAGGGATTTCAAGCTCGAACAGCTTGCGAACCAACATAGGATGCGAACGCGAAACCACCAAATGCACGCCTTTTACCGAGTTCGCAACTTCAACCACATAAAGCTTCAGCCGCTCGCCGGGAACGTAACGATCAAGGTTCGACTGCTCGTTCGGCATCAAAATCGATTCCAAATTGCCGATTTCAACAACCACATTTCGCCGGTCAATGCGCTTTACAACCGCGCTTACAATCTCGTTGGTCTTTTCAGAATACTCGTCGTAAACTTTCTCGCGCTCGGCTTCGCGGATACGTTGCAACACCACTTGCCGCGCGGTTTGCGCCGCGATTCTGCCGAAATCGGCGGGCGTAACCTCGAACTCAACAATATCGCCAAGTTTGTAAGTTTTTTTGATCACTTTCGCCTCGTCAAGACTTATTTCGTCGTCCGGCATTTCAACATCTTCAACCACCGTTTTTTGCGCGATAATTTTAATCTCGCCCGTTTCTTCGTCAAACCGCACGCCGATGTTCTGCGTCGGCCCGAAGTTGCGCTTATAAGCCGAAACCAACGCGCTTTCCAACGCTTCAAGCACCACTTCGCGGCTTATTCCTTTTTCCTGCTCTATCACTTCTAAAAGCATAAATAATTCTGAACTCATTTCCCTAAATTCCCCCCATCTTCGTTTGAAGCAGACTTGCCTGCTTTTAGTACCTCGTTTATATCAAAAAATAAATTAATTTTCCCGTAATCCGCCTTCTCGAACGTCAAATTTTCATCGTCCACCGTTACAACAACGCTTCCGTTATCATAACTTACAAGCGTTCCCGTAAGATGCTTCGTGCCGTTGATTGCTTTATACAGCGATACTTCAACCTGTCTGCCGATATACATTTCGAAGTGTTTTTCGGTTTTTAATCTCCGCGCCGCGCCGGGCGAGGACACTTCCAAGTAATAATTCTCGTCAATCAGCTCGGTCTCGTCCAGTAAATCGGATAACTTCCGCGAAATCGCCTCACATTCGTCAAGCGAAATCTTACCGTCATTCTTGTCGGCGAAAACACGCAAAAACCGAACTCCCGCTTCCTTTGTATACTCAACATCGTAGATATAGCAATCAATTTCCGCCGCGATAAGTGTCGCGGCGGCGATTACCGCCTGCTCTAATTTTGAATATCCCACTCGTCTATAACCTCCCTATCATAAAGATAAGAGCGGGAAAATTCCCGCTCTTATGTCAAATATTATTTAATTGTAAGGTAATTTTAACACAGCTTCCCGAAGTTGTCAAGGAAAACTTTCACTTTTTCGCAAGATCGTCCATACTTACGTCAAGCGCCACCGAAATACGATAAAAAGTATCAACCGAAAAGCCGCGCCCTGATTTTTCGCTTTCGATTGAACGAACATACTCGTGAGATAAATCAACAAGTTCCGATAGCACTTCGGAAGTCATCCCTTTTTCTTTTCGATACTTTTTAATATTTTTCCTGATAGTATCGTATATTTCAAGGTCAAAATTAAGATTTTCCATTTTTTATCACCTAACACAATTTTACAAGAATATCACGAAAAGTGTTGTAGACACATTGCGTACAAAAACTCTTGCATTTATTATTATCATATGATAAAATGGCGATATATACACAAAGGGGGCGAAAATATGCCTAAAAAATATATCTATAACCCGATGACTTCCATAAACCTGCGCGGAATGATTTTTCGCGAATACGGATTTTTTACCGCGAAACAGATTTATAATAACGTAAGCGATATTGAAATGGAAAGCGCTTACTATTTCAAAATGCCAAAGGATGCGGTGATTAAAGAGTTTAAGATAATCACCGCCGGCGACGATTTTAAAAAAAGCGCGATTTTTTCTCAAACTATCGAACACGCGCCCGCGCGGCGGTTGTTTGACTCCGCCGCCCTACGCGGCGACATGGGCGTTATGTTGCAGACGCTTCAAAATAACGCTTACAAAATAACAATCGGGCGGCAATTAATCGCCGCAAGAACCGAAATTCACATCACATACTACTATCAATTTGACGAGGTCGAGCTAAAATCGACGCTTGAATTTCCGCTGGCAGTTCAAGAATCGGACATTCCGATTGGCGAAGAATTCCAATTCGAGGACGAGGTTGATTATATGTGCGAGCTTGATTTGGAAATCGTTGATAACGCCAACATGGCAAGGTTTTACTCGGACACGCACGATATCACAATCAACGAGGACGGCAGATATACCACCATAAGTTTCGCGGCGGGAACTGTCAAACCTACCGACGATTTGGTAATTAATATCGAATATCGCAAGCCGTCTGACAAGCCGCTTCGCTATTACCGCAACGATGAGGGGCGATTTGTGCAGGAAACCCGAATCGGTGATACAGTGAACTATCACAATTCGCAAATGCTTGACCGTTTGCATTATGACAAACAGATTCGAAAGATGGAAAAATATTTGCATAAACTTACGCCCGAGCAACAAATCGACGCCAAGGCGGAAATTTTAAACCTTGCGATGAAATATAATATTTTATGCTCGCAAACGTCGCTTTACGCGGAAATCGCCAATGAGCGCGGCGAAAACGCGAATATTGCCGCCGTTCATAAAATGAGTGTTCCGATTTTGAAAAAACCTCATGTTTTCGACCTATCGCCGCAGGATTTCGCCGACTTTGCAAGATTTCTTATCGCGTCGCAAAGAGCGGACGGCATTATCGCGGACGTTTACGATTACGACTTTGCAAGTTGCGCGAACGCTACGGCGTTGGCGATTGTCGCGCTGGTTTCGTATAGCAAAAAATCCGCCGGTGACGAGAAATATTCCGCATCATTCAGCGAAGAATTTTTGGATAAATCTATCGATTATCTCATAAAATATCTAGCGGAGAGCGGCGCAATGTCGCCTGAAATTAAGTTCTGCTTCAATTTTTTAATCGATCATTTTATTATATCCGGCGAGCGGGTAACAATTATGCGAAAAATTTTAGAAAACGCGCAAGAAATTGGCAACCTTGATATCTCAAGCTATTCGGCGGTTTCAGAAAATCCGTCGGTATACGACTTTTCTCACATGGTAACAATATTATTAAAATATTCTAGGGTGTGTAAAGATGATAATTGATATTTTCAAGACGCGCCCTGCCATGTAAAGAAGGTTTTTTTCAATGAAATATATCATTCAGGGCGGCGCGAAAATCGGCGGCGCGATTCGTATAAGCGGCGCGAAAAACGCCGCGTTGCCGATTATCGCGGCGGCAATGCTTGGTGAAACGCCCAGCGTTTTACACGACATACCGAATGTAAGCGACACGCGTGACATGATTAAGTTAGTTGAACATATCGGCAGTTATGCGCAGTACGCCGCCGACAAATCTTTAAAAATTTATCTTTCGAAACCGACGAACTTCATCGCGCCGTATGATATTGCCACCAAACTTCGCGCGTCATTTTTGATTATGGCGCCGATGTTGGCTCGCTTCGGTAAAATTAGAATCCCGCTTCCCGGCGGGTGTCCTATCGGCACGCGCCCTGTTAATTTACACTTAAAAGGTTTCGCCGCAATGGGCGCGAAAATCACGCAAGGGCACGGCTTCGTCGAAGCGAAAGCGCGAAAACTTGTCGGCGCGAAGATTTACCTTGATTTCCCAAGCGTCGGAGCGACTGAAAACATTATGATTGCCGCAACTTTGGCAGAGGGGCAGACGATTATCGAAAACGCCGCGATTGAGCCTGAAATTGTGGACTTGGCGAACTTTTTGAACCAAATGGGCGCCGACGTTCGCGGCGCGGGCTGCGACACTATTCGTATCAACGGCGTGAAATCCTTGTTTGGCGCGGAATATACCATTATTCCCGACCGAATTGAGGCGGGAACTTTTATGACCCTCGCCGCCATGACGCGGGGCGAACTTTTGATTGAAAATGTTCTACCCGACCACTTGAAACCGGTGATTTCAAAGCTTAACGACGTCGGCGCGACCATCGAAACCACCGATCATTCCATACTTATCTCGGCAAAAGATAAATTTCGACCAAGCGACATTAAAACCCTGCCGTATCCGGGGTTTCCCACCGATATGCAGGCGCAGTTCACCGCGTTCATGAGTAACGTCGAAGGCACCAGCATGGTTGTTGAAACGGTGTTCGAAAACCGTTTTCTCCACGCGAACGAGCTTGCGCGAATGGGCGCGAACATTAAAATCGAAGGACGAACCGCAGTCATCGACGGACGCAAAAATTTATCAAGCGCGCAAGTGAAGGCGACAGATTTACGCGCGGGAGCGGCGCTAACCCTTGCGGCGCTTGTGTGCGACGGTGTTTCAGAGATTTCCGAAATCCATCACATTGAGCGGGGATATGAGAATTTCGAACAAAAGCTTTGCGCAATCGGCGCAAAAATTAATAAAATATAAACAAGATGTGTCTTAAAAATGGGAATCATTAGATTTTTGAGTGAATTTTTCGTACAATAAGACACGGTAGGTTTCAGCCAATCAAACTTCGTCAACAAACGACTCGTTTTCTTGGGAAACCGTCAAGGACGAACCGTTAGCGAAATCAAGATTTCGACGGTTCAGCCAAAATTTTGGCAATACTTGATGTAATACGCAATCGCAGGAAAAAGTTTTGACTGTAAAAACTTTTTCTTCATATGTGCGTATCCTCGGCGATTTTTGCCGAATCTTAACAACAATTTTTAACGCAATTGGACGGAAAATTCGCCAAAAAGATGATGGTTAACGTTTTTAAGACACATCTTACATAAAATCACCAAATTTTTGTAGACAATTTGGTGATTTTATTATATAATTTTGCATATATATATTACTTATGAAAAACTACGCTGAAAAACTCCACTCACGAAAAGGGGGCGCCGAAAATGAAAAAGAAAAAGATTACTACTCACTTTAACGCCGCAGATATGCAAAATTTTTGCGGCGGAATTAGCTCTAACGCTTACGAAATGCTGGGCGCGCGAAAGGCTGAAATCAAAGGGATTTCCGGCTACCTTTTCGGCGTGTGGGCGCCAAACGCCGCGTCCGTTTCGGTTGTGGGCGATTTTAACAACTGGACGCGAGACGACGGCGTTATGCACAAGCACGATGAATTCGGGATTTGGGAAGCGTTTATTCCTAACGTTGAAGTTGGGCAATGCTATAAATTCAGCATCGAGCTTTGGAACGGAGATATTGTTCTAAAAGCCGACCCGTACGCGCAATACAGCGAATTGCGCCCAAAAACGGCGTCTGTTATCAATGATTCCTCCTTCCGGTGGAGCGACGGCGTTTATATGAACAAGCGGCGGAAAACTCCGCCGTATGATCAGCCGATTAGTATTTACGAGCTTCATTTCGGTTCGTTTAAGCAGACCGACGACGGCGAATTCCTTACATACAGCCAGATGGCGGACGAATTGATACCACATGTAAAGCGAATGGGCTTTACACACATCGAAATCATGCCTATCAGCGAATATCCCTTCGACGGTTCGTGGGGTTATCAGGTGATCGGATATTTTTCGGTAAACAGTCGATACGGCACGCCTGCTGAATTTAAAGAGTTCGTCAACCGCTGCCACAAGGCGGGAATCGGCGTAATTATGGACTGGGTTCCGGCGCATTTTCCAAAGGACGACAACGGCTTGCGCCTATTCGACGGAACCGCGATTTATGAATATCCCGATAGTGCGCGAGGCGAGCATAAAGAGTGGGGAACGCTCGTTTTCGACTACGGACGCGGCGAAGTTCGCTCGTTCTTGATTTCCAACGCGATGTATTGGCTCAAAGAGTTTCATTTGGACGGACTGCGGGTTGACGCGGTGTCAAGCATGCTCTACCTCGATTATAACAGGCGGGACGGCGAATGGCTTCCCAACATATACGGCGGCAAGGAAAATTTGGAGGCGATTGACTTTTTGAAAACGCTGAACACCGCCGTGTTCGCCGAATTTCCCAACGCGTTAATGATTGCGGAGGAATCCACGTCGTGGGGCGGAGTTACTCTGCCCGTTGAGTTTGGCGGGCTTGGATTTAATTTTAAGTGGAACATGGGCTGGATGAACGACACGCTGAAATATATGTCGATGGATCCCTATTTCAGAAGCTTTAACCATAATTTGATTACATTTTCAATGATGTACGCGTTTTCAGAGAATTATGTGCTTGCGCTCTCGCACGACGAGGTGGTACACGGCAAGCGGTCGCTGATTGAGAAAATGTCAGGGACGTACGAGCAGAAATTTGCCGCTCTGCGTGCGCTTTATGCGTATATGTACGCGCATCCGGGGAAAAAGCTGCTGTTTATGGGCGGCGAGTTCGCACAATTTATCGAATGGCGGTATTATGAGGGCTTGGAATGGGGACTTTTGGAGTTTGATATGCACCGTATGATGCAAACTTACGTTGCGGACTTGAATAAGCTGTATGCGAGCACGAAAGCGCTGTACCAAAACGATTTCGACTGGGAAGGATTCTCGTGGATTAACGCCGGCGATAACGAGCGGAGTATCATCTCGTTTATCAGACATTCCAAGTCGAAGCGGGAGAAAATTGTAGTTGTGGGGAATTTCACGCCGGTGTCGTATGAGAAATATACGATTGGCGTTCCCGCGGCGGGCGAATACGAGGTAATTCTATCGACCGATGACGCGATTTACGGCGGAAGCGGCGAGTTTGAAGGCAGAACTTACAAAGCAATGCCCGCTTATATCGGGAATTTTCCGTATTATTTGGAGATAGATGTGCCGCCATTGGCGGTGATGTATTTGAGGAAGATGCCGCGATAGCGGACTGTCTTGCGCTGACAAGCGCATATGTGCGGCGGCTGCCGCAGGTTTTTAGGGCTTCGCCCTAAAAACCAATTACTCGGGTTCATCCCGAGGGAATTGTGTCCTGCCAGACGGGCGGTAAGGGCTCTGCCCTTACCAATCCCGGTCGCCTATGACGCAAACGCATAAACCGCGATTTGCATCAAAGCCGGCGACAGAAAAGCGGGGTTAGCTAACCGCATTCGCGGAAAGACTAGCGAGATATAGCACTGCGCCCCTTTGAGACCGATCCGCGCCTAAAAGCGCGAGATCTAACTTGGTTAGGGTGCGTTGATTGCACTAACTTTCGCCCGCGGTTCCGCCACAACGATTTTTGTTGTGGTCGGGGAGGGCGACGCTTTTGATCAAACTTTTGGCGCGCAAAAGTTTGCTGGATTGTTAAGGACTGGTCCTTAACAAAAGAAAGGAGCGGTAAAATGAAATCAAAAGAATGTTTGGCAATGATTTTAGCGGGCGGTCAGGGGAGCAGACTCGGAATTTTAACAAACAAAGTCGCCAAACCCGCCGTTCCTTTCGGCGGGAAATATCGAATTATCGACTTTACACTAAGCAACTGCGTCCATTCGGGGATTGACACGGTCGGCGTTTTGACGCAATACCAGCCGCTCGAGCTTAACACTTACATCGGCTCGGGGCAAGCATGGGATTTGGATCGCAACAACGGCGGCGTTTTCGTTCTTCCTCCGTTTATGACGGCGATCAAGGGCGAGTGGTATAAAGGAACCGCAAACGCGATATTCCAGAACATTCCGTTTGTCGAGCAGTTTTCGCCCAAGTATGTTGTGATTCTCTCCGGCGATCATATTTATAAGATGAACTACGCGAAAATGCTGGACGCGCACAAGAAATCTGAAGCGGACGCAACCATTGCGGTTATTGAAGTTCCTATCGATGAGGCGAGCCGTTTCGGGATCATGAACACCGATTCCGAGCTAAAAATTACCGAATTCGAGGAAAAGCCGGAGAATCCGAAGAGCAACCTTGCGTCTATGGGCGTTTACATCTTCACTTGGGACGTTTTGAAGCGATTTTTAATCGCCGATGAGAACAACAAAAATTCGGATAATGATTTCGGGAAAAATATTATTCCCGAAATGCTGAAAAGTTCGAAAAGCCTTTACGCACATAGATTCGACGGCTATTGGAAAGACGTCGGAACCATCCAAAGTTTGTATGAGGCGAATATGGAAATTTTGGAAGACAACGCGCCCATTCATCTTGCCGATAATTCGTGGAAAGTCTTCTCCCGCAATCCGATTAAGCAGCCGCACTACATCTGCGACACCGCAACCGTTCGCAACGCCTATATCACCGACGGTTGCTCTATTGCCGGGCGGGTGGAACATTCAATCATTTTCGAGGGAGTTATAATCGAAGAAGGCGCGGTGGTTAAAGATTCCATCATTTTTCCCGGCGCGCGTGTGTGTAAAGGCGCAACACTTAACAGAACCATAATCGGTGCTGATACTACGATTGGAGAGGGAGCGCACATCGGCGCATCAAGTGGCGAAGACGTTATGGACGATTTCTTGAACACTAAAATTTGCTCGCATGACATCTCTATCGTCGGCGAGGATTTATATATCGCGCCGAACGTTAAAATTGGCAAAAACGCTATGGTTGACCGTGATGTGAGGGAATCAAACGTCGCCGACATAAAATCCAAAGCCGCAAACACCGAAGATTCAACTACTTCCCGAGAGGGGGCGCAAGTTTATGCCTAAAACTATGCTTGGCGTAATTTTTGCCGAAAATCCTGAAGCGAAAATGGGGGAACTTACGCAATACCGCTCTCTTGCCGCCGTTCCGGTAGGCGGGAAGTATCGCGTGATCGATTTTATCCTCTCGAACATGGTGAATTCGGGGATTAACAGCGTGGGCGTCACCACTCGATATAATTATCAGTCGCTTATGGATCATATCGGAACCGGCAAGCCGTGGGACTTGAACCGCAAGCAAAACGGACTGTTTATTCTTCCGCCTTACGTGGCGAAAGACAATGTTGACCGCGTTCAGGGCGGCGTCGACGTTTTATACGGCGCGCTTGGGTTTTTGCGCAAAAGTCAGCAAGAATACGCCCTTATCGCCGATTGCAACACCGTTTGCAATATGAATTTCACACCCGCGTTAGAGCGGCATATCGAAACCGACGCCGACATCACTCTGCTCTACAACGTCGAAGATATTCCGGAATCGGAGCTTGAAAAACAAATTTTGCTGAACTTAAACGATGCCAGTAAAATCACCGACATTCATGTTTATCCCACGTCAAAGAAGTCGGATAACGTTTATATGAACATGTTTATCATCCGCCGAACGCTGTTAATTCAGCTGATTGAGGACTGCGTCGCGCATGGCGAACACGTGATTTCGAAGGATATATTTATCAAAAATTTGAATCGCCTAAAGATTTTCGGCTATCAATATGACGGATTTGTACACAGAATCGACTCGATTCCGACCTATTTCGCGTTCAATATGGCGCTTTTAAGTAAGGAAAATCGGGATAAACTGTTCTCTGACGGCAATATTTACACAAAAGTGAAAGATTCGGTTGCCGCGAAGTACGGCAAGGATTGCGTCGTCAAAAACTCCCTGGTCGCGGACGGTTGCGTTATCGAGGGCACGGTTGAAAACAGCATATTATCCCGCGGCGTTCATGTCGCCAAAGGCGCGCGAGTGACCAATTCGGTGATTATGCAAAATTCGGATATTCAGGAAAACTGCGAGGTTGACAGCGTTATTTTCGATAAAGATGTAACCATCCGCGTGGGAAAAAAGCTGATGGGGCAAGCAACCTATCCCGTGTTTATTAGTAAGCATATTGTGGTGTGAGGTTTTTTGCGCCTGCGGCGCGGGCTTAAAACCTTATTAGGGTATGCCCTAGGGCATAAGACCGTCAAGGGTGTTGTCGAACACCCTTAACAAACCCCGAAAAACTTTGACGGCAAAGTTTTATCAAACCGTCGCCTACTATGTCTGCGACCCACGCAAAAACCGCGCGGGTACCCCGCTAGACATGAGGGCGACACGAGTTAGCGAACCGCATTCGCGGTAAATGAGACTTAGCTTGTGTATTTTACAAGCTGTAGTAGAATTATCCAGCGACCAACGGGAGTCGGGAAAGACTAGCGAGATATAGCACTGCGCTCGTTCAATAGCGACGTTTTATCATACTAACCTTTCCGCGAATGCGGCTATCTCGCCCAATAAGCGGCGCGCTTTTAATAGCGCTATAGCGCGTTTGCGCCGCAAGTTTTGATAAAACTTTTTTAAAAGTTTTTTGGGGATTGACAAGGGTTTCAATAAACCCTTGTCGCTATGCGGCAGCCGCCGCAAAACGCCCTCGGGACGGACCCGAAAAAAGCCCGCGCGCACACGCGCAAAAGCTCGCCGCCTCAGCGGCATACTGGTCTAAGGCGCAACGCGCCTTAAGCCCGCGCCCGCAGGGCGCACATGTGCGCTTGTCAGCGCAAAAAAGGAGGAAATATATGAAAAAAATCTATATGGTTTCTTCAGAAGTCTCGCCGTTCGCCAAAACCGGCGGATTAGGCGACGTTTTAGGCTCGCTTCCCGAGGCAATCGCGAAACTTGGGAACGACGTTCGCGTGGTTATGCCGAAATACGGCTTAATTGCGCCGGAATACGTTGAACAGATGGAGTTCCTCTTCTTCATCTACGTCCCCGTCGGTTGGCGCAACAAGTATTGCGGCGTTTTTGAGCTTCAAAAAAACGGTGTTACGTATTACTTTATCGACAACGAATATTACTTCGGCGACCCGCACATCTATAAGTGGAACGATTTAGAGCGCTTCTCCTTCTTCGCCCGCGCGGCGGTGCAGATTTTGCAGAATTTAAAGTGGCGTCCCGATATCATCCATTGCCACGACTGGCAGGCGGGCGCGATTCCCGTCCTACTTGACGCCCATTACAGAAAAGATATGTTCTACAGCGGCATAAAAACCATATTTACCATACACAATCTCGCTTATCAAGGGATTTACGACATCGACACGGTGAAAGACTTTTTATCCCTCAAAGACAGCTATTTTACCAACGACAAGCTTGAATTCCACGGCGGCGCGAACCTGCTTAAAGCCGGGCTTGTGTACAGCGATTACATCACGACCGTCAGCCCTACATACTCCGAAGAAATCAAGTCGGAAGCCTACGACGAAGGCTTGGAAGGATTGCTCCGCGCCCGCGCCAACTCGCTTTGCGGGATTATCAACGGCATTAATTACGACGAATATTCGCCGAAAACCGACAAACTTATCTTCGAAAACTACGACAGCCGCAATTTCGCCGCAGGAAAGCGAAATAATAAGCTTTTTCTTCAAGAGGAACTTGGACTTGAGGTAAACCCCGACATCCCGATGTTCGGCATCGTTTCACGCCTTGTCGGGCAAAAAGGATTTGGACTTTTGGGCGAGATCTTGCCTGCACTTTCGCAAATGGACATCCAACTTGTCATCCTCGGAACGGGCGATGAGCAAATCGAGAACATGTTCCGCCACGAGGCGTGGTGTAACCCGTCGAAAATTTCGGCAAACATTACGTTTAACAACACGTTGGCGCATAAAATTTACGCTTCTTGCGATATGTTCCTTATGCCGTCGCTGTTCGAACCGTGCGGGCTTAGCCAGATGATAAGTTTAAGTTACGGAACCATTCCGATCGTCCGCGAAACCGGCGGTTTGGCAGATACGATTCAGCCGTACAACGAATTTGACGACATCGGAAACGGCTTCACATTCGCGGCGGCGAACAGCGCGGATATGATGTTTACAATCAAGCGTGCGCTAGAGTTTTATAAAAACAAAACTGCGTGGAAATCCCTTGTGCGCCGCGGAATGAAGGAGAATTTTTCGTGGGATAATTCCGCGAAATCGTATGAGGAGATTTACGAGAAAATATTATAAAAACCTTTTTCAGCGAAGTCGCTGTAGCTTTTGCCCTTGTCAGGGCAGACTTAAAACCTTTTTATGGTATGCCCTATGGCATTAAGACCGTCAAGGGTGTTGGAACGGCAAAAAACGCCGTTTGAATGGCGAAAGGTAATTGTTGGCACTTTGTGCCAACCGCCATTACCGAACACCCTTACAGTAGGTTTCAACCAATCAAACTTCGTCAAAAACCGCCTTGCTCTCTTGGGAAGTCCTTTAAATGAGACTTGACTTGCGTGTTTTTTCGCAAGTTATAGCCGAATTATGCAGGGGCGTAAGATTTTGCTTGCAAAATCCACAGCCATCTGCAAGCACGAACTGTTAGCAAAATCAAAGATTTTGACAGTTCAGCGAATTATCCAGTGAGCGTAAGCGA